>NZZV01000094.1 GCA_002698945.1 Acidimicrobiaceae bacterium | reverse complement strand
GTGTTCGGGGACGATGCGCTGCGACCGGCCGAGGTTGAACGGCACACCGTCGCGCTCCCACACCGGCTGGATCAGGCCGTCGCAGCACACCTTGTCGCGCACCGAGTCGGGCATGCGGATGCCCGATGCCACGGCCGACTCACCCGTCGCCGCATCGAGGTGGAGCCAGACCTTGCTGCGGTCGCGCCGCACCGGTGACTCGATGCCGTCGACGTACCGCTCGAAGATCTCCCGCAGGCAGTCGGCCTGGCTGATCTGACGCTGACCCCGATTCCACAGCTCCTCGTTGGCGTGGAGCAACGCCGCATTCATCATCGAGCCGGTGTCGAGATCGAACTCACCGCGGATCTGCCAGCGGTGATCGTCGGTGACGCCGGTCGACACCCGGTCGGCGTCGGACCGATCGGCGTCATCGGGCTCGGATGCCGGCTCGTCCGCGTCACCGGTGTCGTCGTCGGCCCCGTCCTGGTTCTCGGACGACGAGCCGTAGCGAATCTTGATCGAGCGTCGGATGCGGGACGGCGTGGCGACGAGACCCCAGTCTTCGAGGTGGGCGTCGGCCGAGGGCGGCGCCTTCACCAGTTCGACAACCTGTTCGAGGGACAGCCGACCCTCGTCGAACCGGGCGATGATCGTCGGGAAGAGGTACCGCTTCTCCGCGACGGCGATGATCGACTCGGCGCGATGCCAGGTCGTGCCGGCGGTGTACATGAGCCACTGCGTCGGCGACGTGCCGGTCCACGACCCCCGCTCGATCGCTTCGATCACGACGCGGGTCAGCGCAGCGTTTGCCAAGTTGAGCGCTCCCGCAGCCTCCGCGACCCCATCGTCGGAAGCCTGTCGCTCTGCAAAGGTGGCGACCATGACGGTATGGTACACCAGTTCGATATAAATGCCAACACCGCAGGTCTGAAATAGACTTGCTATATATTTTGTCTGGCTGATCGCGGTCAGATCGGGGTCGGGTGATCTCCGGGAACGTCGACTCCGTCGCCGTCACCTCCGACACCCGACCCCACTCGCCCTGCGACACCCGACCCCACCTGGTGGGTGGGGCAGACTGGCGGGGTGGTGGATCTGGTCGATCTCGGCGCCGTACGGCGTGATCCGGAACTGCGAGGCGATGACGCAGTCGACGTCGCACGCCAGATCGACCGCGCGTGCCGGCAACTCGGGTTCTTCCGGTTGTCCGGGCACGGCATCGACCCGACCCTGATCGATCGCATGATCGTCGCCTCACAGGCGTTCTTCGACCAACCCGACGACGTCAAGGCCGAGATCGCCATGGCGACGGCCGGGGCGGCGTGGCGCGGCTGGTTCCCCGTGCGCGGCGAGATCACGTCGGGTAGACCGGACCGCAAGGAAGGGTTGTACGTCGGCGAGGAGCACCCCGCCGCCCACCCGAGGGTTCGCGCCGGCACTCCCCTGCACGGCGCGAACCGGTTCCCGCCCGGCCCGCTCGGGCCGACGGTGCTCGAGTACCTCGCCGCCGTGCGTCCGGTGGCCGACCTGGTGATGCGGGCGATCGCCGTCGGGCTCGGGTTGCCGGCTCGCTGGTTCGAGGAACACCTCACCGCCGAACCGACTCAGCTGTTCCGGATCTTCCACTACCCGGCGCTGCCGGACAACGCGACGGCCGACGAGTACGGCGTCGGGACCCACACCGACTACGGGCTGCTCACCCTCCTGCTCCAGGACGACCGCGGCGGCCTCGAGGTGCAGCGGCCCGACGGAACCTGGTTCGACGTGCCGGCCGAACCAGGTGTGCTCGTGTGCAACATCGGCGACATGCTCGATCGGCTGACCGAGGGGCGCTACCGGTCGACACCGCACCGCGTGCGCAACACGAGCGGACGGAGCCGCCTGTCGTTCCCGTACTTCTTCGACCCGTCGTGGGACGCCGAGGTCGTGCCGCTCCCGCTCGACGGGACGCCGCCTGCGGACGACGCCGATCGGCGCTGGGACGGGGCGAGTGTGCGGGCCTGGACCGGCACGTACGGCGAGTACCTCACGGCGAAGGTGGCGCGGGTGTTTCCGGAGCTGTTCGCAGCGGTTCGGGATGGGGTCGGGTGATCTCCGGAAACGTCGACTCCGTCGCCGTTCCCTACGACACCCGACCCCAAGCACCTACGTCCTGAGTCTCGTGGCGATGTCGTTTTGCATGAGGCGGCCGGACCTGGTGAGGACCCAGCGGTCGCCCTCGCGCTCCACCAGGCCGGGGAGTTCATCACCGTCGAGCGCGTCGAGCGGGACACCCGGCCGCAGGCGGAGCAACAACTCGAGTCGCTCGAACTCTCGCGTCTCGGCGTCGAGCGTCTCCCCCGCCGCCTCGGTCGGCTGACCGGTTCCGACCAGGTCGATGTAGCGGTCAGGGGTGCGCACGTTCCACCAGCGCCGGCCCGACTCGTGGGAATGGGCGGCACACCCGAACCCCCGATAGTTCTCCTGGCGCCAGTAGATCAGGTTGTGCTCGCACTCGTGGCCGGGCCGGGCCCAGTTCGAGATCTCGTAGTTCTCCAACCCGGCGGCGGACAAACCGTCGTCGACGATCTCGTACTTGTCGGCCTGATCGTCGTCGTCGGGATGCCGTGCGACGTCGGCGGCGAGCGGGGTCCCCGGCTCGACCGTCAGGCCGTAGGCCGACACGTGCGGCGGGGCGAGCGCCACGACGGCGTCGACGGTGCGACGCCAGTCGTCGACCGACTCACCGGCGGCGCCGTAGATGATGTCGAGGTTGAACGACGCCAGCCCGACCTCCCGCACGGCGGTGACTGCCCGCTCGACGTTGCGCTGGTCGTGGCGGCGCCCCAGCGTGCCGAGCACGTGGGTCGCCATCGACTGCACACCCAAACTGACCCGGTTCACGCCGTGTTCGGTGAAGGCCCGCAGCAGGGACGTGTCGACGTCGTCGGGGTTGCACTCGACGGTCACCTCCGCCCCGTCGATCTTCGGGATCGCGTCGATCACCGCACCCAGCTCGTGCGGTGGCACCATCGACGGGGTGCCGCCGCCCACGAACACGGTCGTCGCGACCGGCATCCCGTCGGTCACGGCCCGCCCGATGTCGACCCGCAACGCCTCGAGGTAGGCCGTGGTCAGGTGGTGACGATCGGTCCACGTCGCGAACGCGCAGTAGTCGCATTTCGACGCGCAGAACGGGATGTGGACGTACACCCCGAACGCTGGCTGGTCGACCGACATGCGGCCAGTGAACCAGCCGAGCCGCCGGTTCCGGGCGGCGTCAGTTGGGACGGAAGACGAGGTCGAGTGCCTCGAGGCGCAATGCGACCTGGTCGACCGGGATGTCGAGCATGGCGGCGATCGCCCGCTTGTCGTCGGCACGAATGGTGAGCACCCGGCCGTTGAAGTCCTGCCGCTGGACCTGGATCATGCGGAGGAACCGGGTCAGCATCTCGAACGGGGCACCCGAGAGCTGACTCAGCTTGAGGATGTCGATCGCCAGCTTCGGCCGCGGGCCCGTGCCCTCCTCGTTGCCGCCCGGCTCACGATCGTTGCGCGGGAGCAGCTGGTCGACCGGGACCCGGTAGAACTGCGCGAGCCGGTCGAGTCGCGGCAGCGACAGCGCACGCTCACCGCGCTCGTACGCGCCGAGCACCGACGCCTTGAACTCCTGCTCGGACTGGGCTTCGACGTCGTGCAGCGACAAACGCTTCTGCTTGCGGATCGCTCGAAGACGCTCGCCGACCTGAACGCTGTAGCCAGCGTCGTCGTTCTCTTCTACTTCGTCCATCGGTCTCCCCTGGATGGTCTGTGGTCGGGCGAGCAAACTACCACGATGACATCGCTGCGTGGCAATGTCCTCGTGTACACCCCGAAATTCGCAGCCCGCTACCACTCAGCGTAGCCGAAGATGGGCGGCGGCCGCCAGTGCCGCGGTCTCGACCCGCAAGACCGTCGACCCGAGGTCGACGCGGCCCGCTGCGAGCTCCAGCTCGTCCGCGGTCCAGCCACCTTCCGGACCGATCGCGATCGAGCCATCACCGTCGGTGAGCGGCCGACCGCCGGGCTCGGCAGCGACGAAGTCGGCCATCACGTCGGCGGCATCGACCGGCCCGTCGAGCGTCGGCAACCACACACCCCGTGACTGCTGGAGGGCCTCGACGATCACCTTCTCGAGCTTGCGGCGATGCTTGGCGGCCCGCTCGGCGTCCCAGCGCACGACCGACCGCTCGGCGTGCAGGAGCACGATGCGGGCGACGCCCAACTCCGTCAGCTTCTGCACGATCCACTCGGGACGATCGCGTTTCGGGATCGCGAACGCGACCTGAACCGGCCGAACCGGTGCCGGCTCCCGCCGCACCTCCCCGTCCGGCCGGACCGTCCCGTCGACCACCCGACAGGTTCGCCACCCGCCTGCACCGTCGGTCACGGTGACGATCTCTCCGTCGCGCACCCGCAGCACCCGGAACAGATGGTGTTCCGAATCCCGATCGAGCCCGACCAGATCGAGATCGTCGACGACGAGGTGCGCCGCTGCGTCCCGCAAGACGGCGCGCTCGTCGGGGGTCACGAGAACGCTGACTTGATCTTGGAGAACAGGCCGCCGGAGAACTCACCGACCTCTTCGCCACGACCCTCGGCGTACGTCTCGAGCAGGCGTCGCTCGTCGGCGGTCAGCTTGGTCGGCACCTCGACCCGCACGATCGCACGCAGGTCGCCCCGGCCGCGCCCCTGCAAGCGCGGCACACCTCGTCCGCGCAGCACGAACTCGTGCCCCGGCTGGGTGCCCGGCGGCACGATCAGATCCTCGTCACCGTCGAGCGTCGGCAGCAGCACCTTGGTACCGAGCGACGCCTGGGCGATCGAGATCGACACGTCGGTGACGAGATCGTCGTCGACCCGGCGGTACCGGTCGTGGGCGCGGACCCGCAGGTGCACGTACAGGTCGCCCGGAGCGCCGCCGCGCGGCCCCGCGGCGCCACGGCGCGTCAGTCGGAGCGTCGATCCGTCGACGACGCCGGCGGGCACGTCGACGTTGTAGGTCTTGTCGACGGTGACCCGGCCCTCGCCTCGACACGACTCGCACGGGGTCGTGATCACCTGCCCGAGCCCGCCGCACCGCGGGCACGGGCTCGACGACACCATCTGGCCGAGCACACTCTGGCGCACCCGGCGCACCTGGCCGGCGCCGTCGCACTCGACGCACGTGACCGGCTGCGTGCCTTCACCCGCACCGCTGCCGTCGCAGGTGTCGCACCGCTGGGGCAGCTTCAGCTCGACGGGAATCTGGGCGCCGAAGACGGCCTGATCGAACTCGATCGTGACCACGACCTCCATGTCCTGGCCGCGGGGTGGGCCCGACGGGCCCCGACGGCCGCCACCGAACGGCCCGCCGCCCTGTCCACCGAAGAAGGCCTCGAAGATGTCACCCAGACCGCCGCCGCCGAACATGTCCTCGAAGTTCTGGCCGCCGGCGCCGCCGACGCCCTGCTCACCGAACCGGTCGTAGCGGGCGCGCTGGTCGTCGTCCGACAGCACGGTGTACGCCTTCGACAGTTCCTTGAACCGCTCGGCGGCGTCCGGATCACCCGGATTCGCGTCCGGGTGCAGGTCGCGAGCGCGCTTGCGGTACGCCTTCTTGATCTCGTCGGCGCTCGCCGTGCGCGACACACCCAACAACTCGTAGTAATCGGTAGCCATCAACCGTCTCCCAACCTGCGCCCGAGCTGATCGCTCACGATGTCGACCGTCGCCAGGGCTTGCGGATAGTTCATGCGGGTCGGGCCGAGTACCCCGACCGACCCGACGTGTTCCCCGTCGACGACGACGGGCGCGACCACGACCGAGCACGCCGACAGCGGCTCGACCCCGTGCTCGACACCGATCGCGACGGACATCCCCCGATCGACGATGTCGCGCACCAGCGACACCACCACGAACTGCTGCTCGAGCGTGTGCAACACCTGGCGGACCACCTCGACGGCATCGAACGCCTCGGCCATCGTCGACACGCCACCGACGTAGGCGGGCTCCTCGTCGGTGCCGTGTCCGACCATCACGTCGAGCGCCAGCCGACACAGGTCGTCGGTCGCGTGGTCGCCCGTATCGGGAACGCTCGCCGAACCGAGCACCCGATCGCCGAGATGGGTCGACAGGTGGACGGTGGCGGCGGCGAGCGAGGCGTCGCTCACGTCGTCGGCGATCTCGATCACCTCGTTGTCGACGCTCCCGTTCGCGAACACGAAGACCACCGTCGCAGCAGTACTCGACAGTCGCACGATCTGGGCGCTGCGAATCGGCACCTCGGCCACCTTCGGGCCGACGACCACGGCGGCGTTGCGCGTCAGCTGCGTCAGCAGATCGGAGGTGTGGTGCAGCATCTCCTCCAACCGGCCGTGGGCAGCCTGGAAGAACTCACCGACCTGTCGTGTCGTCAGTGCGTCGGCCTGACCGGGACGGCCGAGGTGGTCGACGAAGAAGCGGTACCCCTTGTCGGTCGGCACCCGCCCGGCGGAGGTGTGCGGCTGGGCGAGGAAGCCCTCCTGCTCCAGCACGGCCATCTCGTTGCGCACGGTCGCCGACGACACCCCGACGCCGGGGGCGTGCGCGACGTGCGTGGACCCGACCGGCTGCGCGGTCGCGATGTACTCCTGCACCACGGCACTGAGAATGGCGGCCTTGCGATCGTCCAACATCTTGGCAGTCGATCCTACCGAGTGCTAACGCCCCGTACCGACACACCCGCATCAACCTGCGGACCCGGACAGTGCGGCAATCGATGTCCCACGCCGTGCCCGGCGCCCTCCATACTGGAGGCCGCTATGGCAGCCGACGACACCACCACGCCCGACGAGTCCGCCGAACGGACCGATTTCGTCCGCGAGCGGGTGCAGCAGGACCTCGCGACCGACCGCTTCGGCGGGCGCGTCCAGACCCGCTTCCCACCGGAACCCAACGGCTACCTCCACGTCGGCCACGCCAAGGCGATCCACCTCGACTTCGAACTCGCCCGCGAGTTCGGCGGCACCTGCATCCTCCGCTTCGACGACACCAACCCCGACACGGAGGACACTTCCTTCGTCGAGGGCATCCTCGGTGATCTCAACTGGCTCGGCTACGAGCCCGACGACGTCGTCTACGCGAGCGACTACTTCGAGCAGCTGTACGCGTGGGCCGAGCTCCTCGTCACCGACGGCAAGGCCTACGTCGACGACCAGGACCTCGACACCATCCGCGCCCAGCGCGGCGGGTACGGCAAGCCCGGCGTCGAGTCACCGTGCCGCGACCGCCCGCCCGAGGAGAACCTCGACCTGCTGCGCCGCATGCGCGCCGGCGAGTTCGACGACGGTGCGATGGTGCTGCGCGCCAAGATCGACATGCAGCACGAGAACATGCAGCTGCGCGACCCGGTCATGTACCGCATTCGCCGCGGCCACCACCACCGCACCCGCGACGCGTGGGTCATCTACCCGACCTACGACTGGGCGCACGGCCAGAGCGACGCCATCGAAGGCACGACCCACTCGCTGTGCACCCTCGAGTTCGACAGCCACCGCCCGCTCTACGACTGGTTCCTGGAGCAGCTGCCGCTCCCGAACGACCGCCCGTACCAGACCGAGTTCGCCCGTCTCGAGCTGACCCACACGATCACCTCCAAGCGCAAGCTCGCCCAACTCGTCGCCGACGGGGTGGTCGACGGGTGGGACGATCCCCGCCTGCCGACCCTGCGCGCCCTGCGCCGCCGCGGGTACCCGGCGTCGGCGATCCGGGAGTTCTGCGCCTACATCGGCGTCGCTCGCACGAACAGTCGCCACCAGATCGAGCTGCTCGAGTCGTTCGTGCGGACCGAGCTCAACCGCACGGCACAGCGCCGGATGGCCGTCCTGCGTCCGCTCCGCCTGTCGATCACGAACTGGCCGACCGATGACGCCGGCGAGCCGATCGTCGAACAGTTCGACATCGTCAACAACCCGGAGAACGCCGACGACGGCACCCGCTCCGTCGCGTTCACCGGCGAACTCTGGATCGAACAGGACGACTTCATGGTCGACCCGCCGAAGAAGTTCTTCCGCCTCTCCCCCGGCCGCGAGGTTCGCCTCCGGGGCGCCTACTTCGTCACCTGCACCGGCTTCGAGACCGACGACGACGGCAACGTCACCCGCGTCCTCGCCGAGTACGACCCCGCCACGAAGGGTGGCTCCGCACCCGACGGGCGCAAGGTCAAGTCGACGATGCACTGGGTGTCGGCTCACCACGCCGTGTCGGCCACGGTCGCCCTCTACGAGCGTCTGTTCACCGCCGAGGTCCCGGGCGAGGCGACGGGCGACCCGTTCGACGACCTCGACCGTTCGTCACGCGAGGTACTCGTCGACTGCAAGGTCGAAGCCGCCCTGGGCGACACGACGCCCGGCGAGGTCGTCCAGTTCGAGCGCCTCGGCTACTTCGCGCTCGACCCGCGCGATCCGATGTGGTTCCACCGCACCGTCGGCCTGCGCGACGAGTGGGCCAACATCCAGAAGCGCCAGGGCTGAGCGGCGGCGACGCAGCGCGTCGCCGCACCTCGCCTCACACATCACCGCGCAGGAATCACTCAAGCCGGACGGCATTCCGGCCGACCACAAGCTTGTGACGTGTCCCCCCGACGCGACCGAACGCTCGCTCGTTGCCGGTCGCCCCAGCGATTCCCCGCCGACCGACGGCGACGTGCCGACGTCGAACCGGCGATCCTCCCCGCCCACTGCATCCACGGCCGAATCCAGGGCGGCCACCACGACACGCGCTCCGCTCGGGCGTTGGGTGGGCGTGTTCGTCCTCGTCGTCGTCGGCGGCGCCGCGCTCGCGCTGTGGTCTGCGACCGCTGCCTGGATGCCGGAGATGCCGATCGGGATCCACGAAACCGCGGCGCTCGGGACCTGGAACGTCCTGTACGACGCCCACGCGCCGGCCTGGACGGTCATCATCGCCGCCGTCTTCATCGCCGCCCTCGCAGCAGTCGGCGTCAGCATCGGCGAGCGCGTCGTCTACGACCGCGCCCGACGATCGATCGGCGATCCGAACCGCCCCTTGTCGCCACGCACCGTCCTCGCCGAGACGCGAGGTGTCTTCCACGGCGACGTCACCGTGACGGTGCTGATCCCGGCCCACAACGAGCAGGCGTCGATCGGGGCGACCCTCGACTCGCTGCTGGCCCAGTCACGCCCACCGGAGCGGATCATCGTCGTCGCCGACAACTGCACCGACGACACGGTCGCCGTCGCCGAAGCGCACGGCGCCGAGGTGTTCGAGACGGTCGGCAACACGGACAAGAAGGCCGGCGCACTGAACCAGGCGCTGAGCTTCCTGCTCGACGAGCTGGGCGAGAACGACTGTGTCCTGGTCGTCGACGCCGACACCACCCTGGACCAGGTCTTCATCGAGGTCGCCGCCGATCGGATGACGGCTGACCGAGGCGTCATGGCGGTCGGTGGCCTGTTCTACGGCGAGGAGCGACGCGGCCTGCTCGCCCAACTCCAGCGCAACGAGTACTTGCGCTACAGCCGCGAGCTGCAACGCCGCCGCGGCCGCGTCTTCGTCCTCACGGGAACCGCGTCGATGTTCCGTCCTCGTGGCCTCCGGACCGTCGCCGCGATGCGCGGCACGCTCCTGCCGGGTCCACCCGGCAAGGTCTACGACACGACCGCTCTCACCGAGGACAACG
This sequence comes from Acidimicrobiaceae bacterium, assembly GCA_002698945.1. Classification (GTDB taxonomy): domain Bacteria; phylum Actinomycetota; class Acidimicrobiia; order Acidimicrobiales; family Ilumatobacteraceae; genus Ilumatobacter. The sequence continues at coordinate 12,155 of NZZV01000094.1, read as the reverse complement.
AACTGACGCTCGCCCTCAAGACGCTCGGGGGCCTCATGTGGAGCCCCGCCGAGTGCGGCGTCGTCACCGAGGTCATGCCGAAGTGGCGGCATCTGTGGACCCAACGCCTGCGCTGGCAGCGCGGTGCACTCGAGAACCTGGGTGCCTACGGCTTCCGGCCGGCACTCGTCCGCTACTGGGCACAGCAGCTCGGCATCGGCTACAGCGTCATCGCGCTCGCCTCGTTCTGGACCCTCATCATCGTGACGGCGCTCGCGTCGCCGGATTGGGTCTGGTATCCGTTCTGGCTGCTCGTCGGCGCGACGTTCGTGGTCGACCGCGTGATCGGCGTGTGGAGCGGCGGATGGCGCGCACGCAGTCTCGCGGCGCTGATCTTCCCCGAACTGCTCTACGACCTGTTCCTCGACATCGTCTACATCAAGGGCGTCCTCGACATCACCGTCGGGCGGCGGGCGACCTGGGGGCACGTGCACCACCCCGTCGAGGCCCGCACCGCCGGGGCGGTCGTCGACGCCACCGTCCGCGCCGACCGACCGCACGCTCCAGTGAGCGTCTCGGAACACACCGATCAGGCGGACAGCGCCGTCGACGACCGCTCGTTCGAAGCGACCCCGGTGGCGTGATGGTGCTGCTCTGTGTGGATCTGTTCCCGGCCTCGGTGTTGGACTCGGACTGGTTCAGCGTGCTGGCCCGGTTCGTCGCCGTCAACACGATCCTGTACGTCGCCCTGTCGGTGTTCAAGATCACCCCGAAGCTGTATCTGAGCGACTTCGTGCGACGCGGCGGTCGCCGAACCGAGACCCGCTCGATCTATCCAGGCGACCCGGTCGAGGTGGTTCCCGCCGACCCCCGGTCGGTGCTTCAGCACGACCGCACCGACTGACGCGGTCGCCGCCGGCCGTCACGATCAGGCGGTGACGTCGACGACGACCTTCGCGCGGGCGTGGCCGGTCGTCACGTAGCGGATCGCCTCCGCCGTGTCGGCCAGCGGGTAGCGGCGGTCGATCACCGGATGCACCTCGCCCCGCTCGATGTAGCCCAGCAACTCACGCAGCTCGTCGGGCGTCTCGCTGGCGGTGAAGCTCTCCGCCCGCTGCGATCCGAACAGGAAACGCAGCTTGGCACCGACCATCCGGTCGACGGGCCGGATGAACCGGCCCTTCTTACCGCTCACGATCACCAGCGCACCCTCGTCGGTCAGCGAGCGCCGCATGTCGCCGAGCGAGTGACTGCCCACGTTGTCGACGATCGCGTCGTACCGTGTGCCGTCGACCACGTCCTCGGTGGTGTAGTCGATGACGCGGTGGGCGCCGAGCTCGCGCACCATCTCGACGTTGCGGGTGCTGCACACGCCGGTGACCTCGAGCCCCATCGCCGCGGCGATCTGGACGGCGAACGTGCCGACACCGCCGGCCGCGCCGATGATCAGCACGCGGCCACCCGTGCGCACCCTCCCATGGTCACGAAGCGCCTGCAGCGCCGTGACGCCGGCGACCGGCAGCGCTGCCGCCTCGGCGAAGCTCATGTCGTCGGGGATCGCCGCCAGCGCACCGGCGCTCGCGACGGCCAGTTCGGCGAAGGCGCCCCGAGCGAGACCGAACACCCGATCGCCGACCGCCAGGCCGGTGACATCGTCGGCCACGGCCTCGACGACGCCGGCCACGTCGGCACCGCGCACCGGCTGCTTCGGCCGACGAAGGCCGGCGGACAGCCGGACCAGCATCGGCGTCCCCGTCATCATGTGCACGTCGAGCGGGTTGACCGAGGCGGCGTGCACGCGCACGACCACCTGGCCGGGCCCTGGCGATGGATCGGACACCTCTCGGAACTCGAGCTCGTCGGCGGATCCGTATCGGTCGTGGGCAATGGCCTTCACTGTGTTCTCCAGAGGTTGACGTACACCGTACGTTTGTGACGAGTCCCACCATAGACGTACGCTGTACGTATGGCAACCCGATCCTCCGGAAGGGGGCCCTCCGACGCCGACCACGAGCAGACCGACGACCGCGAGCCACTCACTCGGCACCGCATCCTCGTGCAGGCCATCGCCCTCGCCGACGACGGCGGCGTCGAGGCACTCAGCATGCGCAAGCTGGCGAGCGCCCTCGGCTACGAGGTCATGTCGCTGTACAACCACGTCGCCAACAAGGGCGACCTGCTCGAGGGCATGCTCGACGAGGTCTACGGCGAACTGCAACCCATCCCCGACGAACGCGGGTGGAAGCAGGGTGTGATCGACCTGGCCGTTCACACCCACGACGTCCTGCTCCGCCACCGATGGGCGGCCCCGCTCATCCCCCACTGCTTCCCGGGCCCGAACCGGTTCGGCCACGCCGAGCGCCTCCTCGAACTGCTGACCCTGGGCGGCTTCGACGACGACCTGCGCGACCTCGGCTACCACGCCGTGACCCTGCACATCGCCGGCTTCACCCAGCAACAGCTGAGCTATTCACTGTCCGACGACGAATGGGAGTCCGGCATGGCCCGCTTCCACCGCGAGGTCACCACAGACCGGTTCCCCCTCATGATCGATCACGTCCGCTACCACACCGAACGCGATCACCGTCCCGAGGGCCGACCCGACGAGTTCCGGTTCGTGCTCGACCTCATCGTCGACGGGCTCGAGCGACGGCGCGACGGCCCCACTGCGGCTCAGTAGCGTCGGCGCCATGGCAGAGGTTCGATTGTTCTCGTCCAAGGCGTACGACCGCGACGGCTTCGATGCCGCCAACCGGCAGCACGGCCACGACCTCACCTACCTCGAGACCCGACTCGGTCCCGACACCGTCGACCTCGCCGTCGGCGCGCCGGCCGTGTGCGTCTTCGTCAACGACGACGTGTCGGCGCCGGTCCTGGAGGCCCTCGTCGCCGGCGGTACGTCCTGTGTCGCCCTGCGCTGCGCCGGGTTCAACAACGTCGACCTCGACGCGGCGAAGCGACTCGGGATCACGGTCGTCCGAGTGCCGGCCTACTCCCCCAACGCCGTCGCCGAGCACACGCTCGCCCTGATCCTCGCCCTCAACCGACGCATCCATCGCGCCTACAACCGCGTTCGCGACTCCAACTTCGCACTCGACGGCCTCGTCGGCTTCGATCTCGCCGGCAAGACCGCCGGGGTCATCGGCACCGGCAAGATCGGCACCATCGTGGCCCGTCTCCTGTGGCACCTCCGCTGCCGCGTGCTCGCGGTCGACATGTACCAGGACCCGCACCTCGTCGACCTCGGCGTCGAATACGTCGACCTCGACCGCCTCATCGCCGACAGCGACATCATCTCGCTCAACTGTCCACTCACCTCGGACACCCACCACATGATCAGCACCGACGCCATCGACCGGATGCGCGACGGCGTCATGATCGTCAACACGGGTCGCGGGGCCCTCGTCGACACCGAGGCGGTGATCGAGGGGCTGAAGAGCGGCAAGATCGGCTCGCTGGCACTCGACGTGTACGAGGAGGAGAGTCGCCTCTTCTTCGAGGACCGGAGCCATCAGATCCTCGACGACGACGTGTTCGCCCGGCTGCTCACCTTCCACAACGTGCTCATCACCGCACACCAGGCCTTCCTCACTCGGGAGGCGCTCGACGCGATCGCCACCATCACGCTCGACAACATCTCGACCGTGCTCGCGGGCGGCGAGTGCCCCAACACCGTCGACCCCGGCTGATCCCGACCATCGACCTCCGTCAGGCGGGGGTGACCTCGACGCTGGACGGCGGGTCGGGGTCCGCGTCCGGGTCGGCGTCGGTGTGGAGGTGCGGGAGTTGGGTGGCGGTCGCCCCGGGGAAGTCGTCCCGCGACAACTCGCGTCGGATGACCAGCAGCACGCCGACGAGCGGTGTCAGCACCACGGCACCCACGACGCCGGCCGCCGCACCGCCGGCCACCGCGGCGAGCAACGTGCCCCACGGTGCGATATCGATGGCGGCACCGATCACCGCCGGCTGGATCACGTGGTTCTCGATCAACTGGTACGCGGCGAAGGCCAGCCCGGCGAAGAGCCCTTCGACCGGGCCGAGCACGAACGCGAACACCACGAGCGGCACACCACCCATGAAGCCGCCGATCTGGGGGACGAAGTTCCAGAGGAACCCCCACAGCGCGAGCGCAGGTGCCACACCGAGGCCGAGTACGACGGCGATGACGAAGATCACCGACGCGTTGATCGACGCCACGAGCGCGGCACCGGCCGCATACCCGCCGAGTGCCACACCGGCCGCGCCGACCAGCCTCGTCCACTGGCGACGATGGCGCGCCGGGACGAGTCGCGTCGTCCCGCGCACGAGACGCGGCCCGTCGGCGAGCAGGGCGACGGACAGGACGGCGATCCAGAACAGGTCGAGGATGCGATCGCCGACGAACGGCATCCAGTCGGCAGGTCGACCGGTGCGCACGCGCTGGGGGAGATCCTCCATCTGTTCCTCGACCCAGATCGCCGCGTTGCGCTCGGCGAGGAGACCACCGATCAGGGGAGCGTCCTCCAGGTCGGCGACGATGCTCGGCAGCCGGTCGGTCAGGGTCGTCGTCGCCCGAGCGCCGTCCTCGGCACCCGTGAGTGTGGCGGCGAGCAGCACCACGCCGATCAGGATGCACACGACGTCTCCGGCGGCCCGGTGTGACATGCCGGTCCGCCGAGCCAACCAACCGACGGGGCGCGACAGCGCGATCGCGACGAAGCCCGCGACGAGGAACCAGATCGCTGCCCGACCGGCCGACACCAACGCCACCCAGGCGAGCACGCCGCCGGCCGCCGCCCCGGCCGCGAGCGCGGCGAGGCGCCACCCGGACGGCAGCACCACACCGTTCACGGTCCACGTGTGGGCGACGGGCACCCGCCACCACTCGGGAGGGCCGGGCGAATGCTCGGAGGCCAGACCCGCCATCAAGGCGGCGGTGAGTGCGAGGGCCACGACCGACCCGCCCACACCGGCAACCGCGACACCGAGTGCGACGGCCACGGTGTACGGAGCGACCGTCATGGGGAGGCGAGGCTCGATCCAACGCCGACGGATCACGTGCACGATGACGAGCGCAGCGACGGACGCGGCGACCACCGCGTAGGCCACGGGGCGCTGATCGAGCGCGACGAGCACCACGACCGGCAACATTCCGACCGGCTTGCCGACCACGGGGACGACCGACCAGACGCCCAGCCAGATGGCGATCCCGATCGCGCCGGGCAGCCCGACGATCGCGCCGGTGACGGCGACGATCGTCGTCGCCAGGACGATGACGGCCAGCGTGCGTCGGAAGAAGCCGAAGCCGCGCCGCTCGATGTCGTCGGCCAGACGATGGGCCTCGCCACGCGGTCCCGCTCCCTGGTCGTCACGCGGCCACCGGGCGACGAACCATTCCACCACGCCCCCACCGCTCGCCTGCAGGAATGTCGCGAGGACGACCACGGTCAGGAAGAGGAATCCCTGTGTCGCCATCTCGCTGCCCTGGTCGGCGCCGACGACGGCACGAGCCGGGAGGTCGTCCAACCACTGGCCGACGCCCGTGTCCAGACGAGTCGCCCGCACGACCCGACCGAGCACCGATTCGGCCGGCAACTCGCCGAGGCGACGGTCGACGAGCTCGGACACTTGGGCGGTGCGTTCGGACAGGTCGCGCAGCGCGACGAAGATCACCGCAGCCGACACCGCGATCGTGCCGACCGCGGTCACGACGAGCGAGGCAGCGTTGCCGATGTGCCGGCTGAGCCCGCGCCGGATCGGCAGCGTGGTGACCGCCATGACGACGGCGGCCAGGAACAGCCCGACGACGTCGCCGAGTCGTTGGGCGAACACCGCCGCCACCACGACGACGATGGCGCCGACGACGAACGCGGCAACGCGGTCGATCGGGATTTGGACGGTGTCGCGTCCGTTGGAGGTCTGGTTCGGTGTGTCGGGCATGGCGGGTCACCCGTTCGGGTGCTGCGCCGATACCCCTCGGTGACACGGCCGAAACGGCGCCGACGGCAACAAGTCGGGCGGGAAGCGCCGCCCGCACGGTGCGGACGATTCAGATCGGACCGTCCGCCGCCGATACACACCCCGTGAGCCTCGACACCGGCAACGACGCCCTGGCGCCCGTCCACCCCGTTCCCACCGAGGACGACATCGCCCGAGTGGCAGCGCTCCCCGATCCGGTGCTGCGCAACCTGTGGATCACGGAGTACTACTTCCGCTTCGCCCGCCACCTGCTCGACCGACTCGACATCGACCAGACGTGGTGCACGTTCGCGATCTGGGCGTCGAACACCGCCGGTGTGTCGATCCGCCAGGAGGAGCTCCCCCACCTGGTCGACGAGCTCCTCGACGGTGCCGACGAGCACGTCGACGCGATCGTCACGCTCGGCTCGGACCATCACCCGGCCGTCGACTGGTTGGTCGCACCGCTCCGCCGCGCCCACGTCGACCGCCTGATCCGCACCGCGCTGGCCCAGGTGTCCGACCACATCGCGCACGGCAACGCACTCGTCTTCGCCGAGCTGGGCCCATTGTTCGTCCGGTTCATCGTCGAGCTCGAACGGTCGGGGATCGATCGCGCCGGGCAACTCGATGAGACACAGATCGACGACCTGCTCGAACGAGCCCGCATCCCCGGGGACCTCGAACTCGTGCACGACGCGTTCCGCAACTACGCGGCGGCGATCGCGTCGGCGGACGAGATCGAGCGGGCCCAGTTCGTGCTCGCCGCGAACATCTTCGCTGTCCTGCACGAACAGCAGCGGCTACAGGGCGATGTCGCCGACGCCCTCGACGCCGGGCTCGTGGACGTGGCCGGCGAGGTCGAGCGGCTGTGCGCCCGCTGGCTGCCGTCGTTCGTCCGGAGTCGCATCGCGAATGCGGCCGAACGACGAGTCGCTCGACACGTGGCCCGGCTGTGGGACCACGTGGCGACCCGCCTGCTGATGACGATGGAGGTCCCCGGACAGACGCTGCGACTCTCGCGCGACGTGCCGCCGCTCGACGGGCAGGCACTCTTCCCCGCGGCGCTCGATCCGATCACCTCGGTCGAGCTCGCCGACCTGATGGCCGAGTGGGACCCCACGGGAGGAACCGGATGCGGTTGCGGTGCGCGGGACTGGGCCGACCTGCACATCCGGATGGGGTTCATCGTGAACCTCTTCCGGAGCCGCCAGCGGACCGTCGACCTCACCGCGTCGCCGTTCACGGCGGACCAACTCGCCGCGATGGCACGCGGCAGCCGCCCCGCGTTGGCGGTACCGGTGCTCGCCGACTAGCGCTTCGAGAGGTGGTCGGGGATCTCGAATGCCGGACGATCGCCGTGCCGCATCTCGTCGAGGAGCCCGTCCATCAGATGGCGCCCGATGAACGCGCTGACTCGTGCGTGGAGTGGGTGTTCGGCGCTGTTGCGCGTGACGATCCGAGCGAACCTGTTCATCACCGGGAACACGTGGCGCGTCCAGTTGCCCGGCGGGAGCTCGATCATGTCGGCGACCTCGTCACCGAGGAAGTGCCGGAACGTCGTCGGGATGATCGGCCACGCAAGGCGCGGCATGTGATGGTTCGCCTGGGCGAGCAGTGCCTCGGTCATCGCGACACCGGACGCGCTCGGCGCCTGCTGACGGCGCCAGATCGTCCGCCGGAGCGCGTCGGCGTCGTCGCGGGTCGACGGCACCAGTTGCGGGGCAACTCCGAGGTGGTGGCCGACGAGCCGCCACATGTGCAGATGGTCGGTGAGGTCGCGATCGGTGTACTCGACGCCGCTGGCATCGAACGTCGCGTACACCTGTGACGTGAAGGTCAGCCACGTCCCGACGAGATCCTCCTGGTTGCCGGGCAGCCCCCACGATGCCGACCAGATGAGATCCGGCAGCAGCACCCGGGGCGGGTCGAGGTCGTCGACGCGACGCACCTGCGGATCGTTGGCGATCATCCATCGCACGGCAGCGTGCATCAACCGGACGTGCAGGATCCGGTCGATACCGACACCGCCGGGCGCCAGTGCGCCGGGCGCGGAGATGTCCATCAGGAACTGGGCCGTCTCGTTGAGGCGACGTTCGGTGTCGGTACGGAGACGGCCGGTCATGTGCAACACCTGCACGCCCTTCGCAGCCGCGTAGGAGCTCGGCAGGGACGCGAAGTACAACGCGGCGAACTGGTGCGACACCAGCCGGTCGAAGAACGACTGCCCACGCGCGACGGCGTCGTCGTCGACCCAGTCCGGACGGAGGGATGCGGTTTCGAAGAACTCGGCGATCGCCGGCACGCGATCCTCCGGCGGGAGCTGTGTGTGCCGGACGAGGTGTCCGAACAGGCGACCGGGCGTGTCGTCGTCGACGGTGGAGAAGTACGCCGCCACCGCGGCGTCGGCCGGCGGGTCGGCGATCGTTCGCCATCGATCGAGCTCGTCGTCGGAGGGCACGGCGAACCCGCCGACCGCAGGTGAAGGGGTGGTGTTCATCGGTTGCCGTCGGCGATCGATGCCGGTGTGGGTTCGGGTCGTCCGAGCAGGAAGCCTTGCGCGTAGTCGACCCCTTCGCGCCGGACGATCTCGAGCTGATCGTCGCGCTCGACGCCTTCGGCCACCGTTCGGATGCCGAGCGTGCGAGCGACGCCGACGATCAGTCGGACGAGGTCGACATCGACCTCGGGGTTGACGATCGAGGTGTCGATCTTGATGCCGTCGACCGGGAAGTGGTGCAGCTGGCTGAGCGACGAGTATCCGACGCCGAAGTCGTCGAGGAAGATGCGCACGCCGGTCGCACGGAAGGTCTCGAGGTTGGCCTGCACCGTCGGACCCTGGGCGAACGCCGCCTCGGTCAACTCGATGACGACCGAGCCGGGGTCGACACCGTGCAGGCGCATCTGATCGAGGAGCGAGGCAGCGGCGTCCCGGTGGCTGAGCTGCGCCGACGACAGATTGATCGACACGAACGCCGCACCGCCCGCCAGTGCACCCCGTGCGTTCCGGCACGCCAGCCGGACCAGTTCGTCACCGAGCACGGTGCCCATGCCGGCACTGTCGGCGACCGCCATGAACCGTCCGGCGCCGACCACCCCGAACTCCGGATGTTCCCAGCGGGCCAGGCTTTCGTAGCCCGGCTCCAGCGCGGGATCGAGCGCGACGATCGGCTGGTAGTAGATCGCCAACTGCCCCTGGGCGATCGCGTCACGCAGGTCGCTCCGCAGTGCACCCGACCCGTCGCCGGCGAGATCCAGGTCGGGACGGTACAGGGTGATGCGCGAGCGGCCGGTGCGCTTCGATTCGTACATGGCGATGTCGGACCGGTGCAGGAGGCCGGCGGCAGTCGCACACTCGTCGTCACTCACCGCCACGCCCATGCTGAGGCTCACGTCGATGTCGAACCCGTCGACGTGGACACGACCCACGACGGCGTCGAAGATCCGTTGCGCCAACGCCATGGCGTGCTCGTCGTCGTCGACGTTGGGTGCGACGACGACGAACTCGTCACCGCCGAACCGGCCGACGAAGTCACTCGACCGGAGCGCGGTCCTCAGGCGGTCGGCGACCTCGGTGAGCACACGATCGCCGACGCGGTGGCCGGCGCTGTCGTTGATGAGCTTGAATCGGTCGACGTCGCAGAACACGATCGCTGTCCGCCACCCGTCGTGTTCGCCCTTGCGGAGCAGTACCTCGAGTCGCGACTGCAGCGCCGAACGGTCCGGCAGGGTGGTCAGCGCGTCGTGGGTCGCCCTGAAACGCAGGTCGCGCTCGACGAGATGGCGCTCGTGGACGTCGCGCATCGTGACGACGACGCCGCCGACGTCCGGATCGTCGATCAGATTCGTGATCCGGATGTGGTGCCAGCGCCCGTTCGACTCGTCCCCGTCGGTCAGTCGGAACTCGGTGGCGGCCGACTTCGACGGTTGGGTCCGGATACGCGTCCAGAGTTCGGCGACGGTGTTGCGGTCGGTGGGATGCACGAACGGGAGCAGGTCGTCCAGCTGCTCGATCTCGACGTCGTCACCGAGGTGACGCGCGACGGCCGAACTCACGTAGCGGCTGCTCCCGACGGCGTCGAAGACGAGGACGAGGTCCTCGGAGTGGGCGTCGAGCGCCTCGAGTAGTCGATTCGACGCTCGCAAGGCCCGTTCGGTCTCGGCGAGCTCGGTGTGATCTTCGATCGTGATCACGACCGTCGACGCCGCCGCCGGTGACACCGACAGCCGCAACCACCGACGATGATCGGTCGGCGAGACCAGCGTGCAGTGGCCGGCGATGCCGGCCGTCGCGGCCGCGAACACGGATGCGAACCGGGCGATGTGTTCGGCGCCGAGCCCGTCGAACAGGCCGGCCTCACCGCCGTGCGGCACGACGAGTTGACCCGTGCGCGCTCCGACGTAGGAACCGGCAGCGGCGTTGCGGTGGAGGACCCGTCCCTGGTCGGACGCCACGATCACGCCGATCGGCATGTGATCGGAGACGGTGACGCCGGCGAACGCCGACGCCGCATCGGGATCGACGGCGTCGGGAGCCTCCTCGAGTCGACTGCGCACCAGGACCCCACGCAGGTCGGGGTCGTGCACCGCCGACTCGACGGTGTCGGTGATGGTGTACGTGCGATCGGCGTTGAGCCGATGCGACACGCTCCGCTGCAGGTTCGGATCGGCACCGACCTCGGCGATCGCCCTGCCCAGCGCCTCCATGTCGTCGGGGTCCATCAGCTCGACCCAGTTCATCGGATCGTCGCCGGGGAACACGTCGGCCAGATCGTTCGACGTGATCGACCACAGCAATTCGACCGACGGCGACAGCAACATGTGCCCGAATCCCGACCGACGGAGCAGCTTCTCGAGCCGGAACTCGTCCGCGAGCGACCGCACCTCGAGCCACGTCCGGTCTCCGTCGGTCGCCAGGTGCCGCAGTCGGACCGGACGATGGGCCAGCTGCGCGCCGAGACGCACCCGGATCGTGGCGATCCCGGACAGCACATCGGCGAACGACCCGTCGTCGAGGCGCTGACCGATCGACGCCAGCGGCCCGAGCAGCGGTGCGGGATCGATGCCGAGCTCGCGTTCGAGGTCGGGTCCGTGCTCGACCACGACGTCGTCGCGCACCACCAGGTACGGGATCGTGGAGAGCAGTTCGGGTTCGACGGTCATGGCGACGGTACGCGCGCGGTGGGCGACGCTCGGTCATCGTATTCGACCGTCGCCCACCCCACCCGGGATTCCGTCCCGGCACGGTGGGTTCGGTGGGGTTACCCCCACCGAAAAGAGTGCCATTGGCCCGGTTCCCTCCGACGTCGGCGAGGAGGACGATGGAGACATGACGAGTGCGACCGAGCCCCACACCTCCCCATTGCCCCCGCCGACACCGGAACCGTCGGCGGCGCCCGACCCCATCGCCGACTCCGGTCACTCGACAGTGGACCACGTCGCGCCCCCTCCCCCGGCGGCGCCGCCGACGTTCACACCCCCGCCGACGCCCGCCCCGACATCACCACCGACCACGGCACCGTCCCGCGGTCGGTCCCATTCGGCCGGCCACATCGTCGCCCTCGTGATCGGGTGCCTCGCGTTGCTCCCCTCGCTCGGAATGCTGGCCGGCGGGGTGTTCGTCACCGTCGCCCACGGCGTCGCCGACGACGGCTACTTCGACGTGACGCTCGACCGTGTGACGAGCGACGGGGTCGCGGTCGCTGCCGTCGACCTCTGGGAGTCCGCCGCCGACGACGAGGATTGGCCCTGGGTGCTCGACTGGCTGGATCCCGACATCCGTCTCGACGTTCGCGGCGGCGCATCGACCGACGAGATCTTCGTCGGCATCGCCCCGACCGGCGACGTCGAGGCCTATCTCGCCGACGCCTCGTTCGACGAGATCACCGACTTCTCCGATCGGGAAGCGATCTACACGCCGCGAGCCGGCAGTGACGCCGTCGCGCCGCCGACCGAGCAGACGTTCTGGGTCGCGCAGGCCGCCGGTTCCGGTGAGCAGCGTCTCGACTGGGAAGCTCGCAACGGCAACTGGTCGGTCGTCGTCATGAACGCCGACGGTTCTGCCGACGTCGCCGCCGACGTCACGGTCGGAGTCAGCTCCGATGCAGTGCTCCCGATCGGCATCGTGCTCATCGTGCTCGGAGCGATCGGCGTCCTCGGCTCGGTCGCCCTGATCGTCATCGGAGCACGAGGGCGGGCCGCGACCTGAGTCGCGGCACGGACGCCGGCCCGGCGCTCAG
>NZZV01000093.1 GCA_002698945.1 Acidimicrobiaceae bacterium | reverse complement strand
CTCCGAAGCGGTCGCTCGGCGTGTCGACGAGCTGATCGACCTGATGGGCCTCGGCGAATACCGCTACTCGTTCGTCCGGGAGCTGTCCACCGGCACCCGACGCATCGTCGACCTGGCGTGCCTCGTGGCACACCGCCCGACGGTGATCCTGCTCGACGAGCCCACCTCGGGCATCGCCCAGCGGGAGGTGGAAGCGTTGGCGCCGGTGGTTCGGCGTCTGCGCGACGAGATGGGGGCCAGCCTCGTGATCGTCGAACACGACATCCCGTTCGTGTCCGGCGTGGCTGATCGGCTGATCGCCTTCGACCAGGGCCGGGTCGTCACGACCGGGCCACCCGACGAGGTCCTCGAACACCCGGACGTCGTCGAATCGTACCTGGGCACCTCCGGTGCCGCGATCGCCCGGTCAGGGGGAACGGAGTAGATCATGCAACCAGCACACACCGGTGACGACGGATCGTCGTCGACCAATCTCAAGAAGTGGGGACCGATCGCCGGCATCGTGCTCGTCGTCGCCGCGGTCGTGGGCCTCGTCGTCGCGACGGGCGGGGATGACGATGACGAAGTCGCCACCGACACGACGGCGGCCGAGACGCAACCGGACGCGACCGAACCGGACGCGACCGAACCCGACTCGACCGAACCCGACTCGACCGAACCCGAGGCGACCGAACCGGACGCGAGCGAGCCGGACTCGACCGAACCCGACGCGACCGAACCCGACACGACCGAACCGGATCAACCCGACTCCACCGAACCCGACGCGCCGAGCGGCGAGGTCACCTATCCGCTGTCGTTCGCGAGTGCCCAGGAACAGGGGATCGAGGTCGACTGGGGCGAGCGGTGTGACACCGAGCGCGGCACCGTCGCGCTCGAGTGGTACTTCGCCCCGGGCTGCTATGCGCCCTTCGACGGCGACAACGGGGGAGCGACATCGGGCGGCGTGACCGCTGACTCGATCAAGGTGGTCCAGTACCTCGGACCGGACGACGATCCGATCATCTCGTACCTCACCGATGCGATCGCGGTCGACGACAGCAACGAGGACGCCGAGTCGACGTTGCGGTCGATGCTCGACATGTTCTCGAACTACTACGAGTCCTACGGGCGCACGATCGAGTACGAGACCTACGTCAGCTCGGGCATCGCGAGCGATGAGGTCACCGCCCGCGCCGATGCCGTTCGGATCGCCGAGGACTTCGAGCCGTTCGCCGTGTTGGGCGGACCGGCGTTGACGAGTGCGTTCGCCGACGAACTCGCGGCCCGGGGCATCGTCTGTATCGGATGCACACCGGGACAGCCGCAGGAGTGGTACGCCGACCGGGCTCCGTACGTGTACGGGTTGGCGATCGGTGCCGCCCAGGCGCGCGAGCACGGACGCGAGTTCATCGCCAAGCAGCTGATCGGGGGCAACGCCGAGTTCGCCGGTGACGAGTCGTTCCAGTCGCAGCCTCGGGTCTTCGGTCACGTCTACCTGTCGTCCAGTCCCGAGTCGCCGGCGCTCGCCGACGACTTCGTCGGCGGGCTGACCGCCGACGGGGCCGACGTCGTCGAGGTCTTGCCGTACACGCTCGACCCGGCGACGATCCAACAGCAGGCGTCACCGATCGTCGCCAAGCTGAAGTCGTCGGGTGTCACGACCGTCGTGATCACCGGCGACGGCGTCGCGCCGCGCGACATCACCCGTGAGGCCACAGCGCAGCAGTACTTCCCGGAATGGGTCCTTGTCGCCCCGTCGCTCTCCGACCTCACCGCCTTCGGCCGCACCTACGACCAGGATCAGTGGGCCAACGCGTTCGGCGTCACCCACGGCGCCGTGCCGGTCACTCCCGAGGAGTCCGGCTACTACGCGCTGTACCGGTGGTGGACGGGTGAGGAGCCGCCGGCCGCCGACACGATCGGTGTGCTGATCCCGAACATGGCGCTGCTCGTCAGCGGGATCCAGCAGACGGGTCCCGACCTCACGCCGGAGAACATGAACGCGGCGCTGTTCGAGGGGTCGACGACCACACCCGGCATCACGCAACCGTTCTTGTCGTACGGCGAGCGCGGCTACTGGGACGGCGTCGACTTCAGCGGTGTCGACGATGCCGCGCTGATCTGGTGGGACGCGGCGGCCGAAGGCCCTGACGAGATCCGCAAGGAAGGCACCGGCATGTACGTGTTCGTCGACGGCGGCACCCGGTATCTGCCCGGTGAGTGGCCGACCGAGTCGGCCCTCTTCGATCCGGCCGGTGGTACCACCATCTACGACACACCGCCGCCGGAGGAGACGCCGCCCGACTATCCGAGTCCCGCGGGCTGACCGGACCGCCGGGAGGCCGGTGCGGTCAGGAGTAGTCGATCGCGCTGAACTCCTGCAGCTTGCGGACGCGGTGCCGTGCGTCGATGAAGCGCACGGTACCGCTCCGTGAGCGCATCACCAGGCTCTGGGTTCGTGCGCCGCGGGCGTCGAACCGAACGCCGCGCAGGAGCTGGCCGTCGGTCAGACCGGTGGCCGCGAAGAAGCAGTTGTCACCCTGCACCAGGTCGTCCTGCGAGTACACGCGATCGAGATCCATGCCGGCCGTGATCATCGCATCGCGCTCGGTGTCGGACTGCGGGCAGAAGCGCGCTTGTTGCTCGCCTCCCATCGCTTTCATCGCTGCGGCCGAGATGACCGCCTCGGGGGTGCCGCCGATGCCGAACAACACGTCGACACCCGCGTCGGGCCACGCGCTGGCGATCGCGCCGTAGATGTCGCCGTCGTTGATCAGTCTGATTCGGGCCCCGCTGGCGCGCACCTCGTCGATCAGATCGTTGTGGCGCGGCCGGTCGAGGATGACCGCGGTCAGGTCGCGGACCGACTCCTGCTTCGACTTCGCGATCCATCGCAGGTTCTGGGTCGGGCTCGCCGTGATGTCGATCGCACCGACGCACTCGGGTCCGACCGCGATCTTGTCCATGTAGAACGACGGGCCCGGATTGAGCATCGAGCCGCGCTCACCGACCGCGATCACCGACAGGGCGTTGTTGAGGCCCTTCGCCGTCAGCGTCGTGCCGTCGATGGGGTCGACGGCGACGTCGACTTTCGGGTCGTTGCCATCGCCGACCTGCTCGCCGTTGTAGAGCATCGGCGCCTCGTCCTTCTCGCCCTCGCCGATCACGACCACGCCGTCCATCTGCACGCTCGACAGGCTCAGACGCATGGCGTCGACCGCGGCCGCGTCGGCACCCTCCTTGTTGGCGCGGCCGACCCAACGGGCGGCGGCGAGTGCGGCGGACTCGGTGACCCGCACCAACTCCATCGCGAGGTTGCGGTCTGGTTTCTGGGCGGCCGGTCCTGGCATACGGACCAAGCTACTGCGGGCGTGTCGCGGCCCAAAGCCGGCCGCGTGCGCGGTGGGTAGGATCGAACCGATGAGTGCGTCGACGAGTGCGACGGGTCGGGCATCGAAGTTCGCCCCGGACCTCCTGCCCGCAGCGGTGTCCGAGTTCGTGTCGTACCACCCCGACTTCGATCCGGACGGTGAGCACGCACGGCTCCGAGCCCGAGAATACGGCCGCCTCGACGACGACGATCAGGTGTACCTCGACTACACCGGCGGCGGTCTGCACGCGGTTTCGCAGATCGACGCTCACGCCGAACTGCTCCGCACCCGGGTGCTCGGCAACCCGCACTCGGCGAACCCGACGTCGATCGCGATGACCGAACTCGTCGAAAGGACTCGGGCCTACGTCGCCGAGTTCTTCAACGCGCCCCACGACGAGTACCTGTGCGTGTTCACCCCGAACGCGAGCGGAGCACTTCGACTCGTCGGCGAGGCGTACCGATTCGCACCGGGCGGCCGGTTCGCGCTCACGTACGACAACCACAACTCGGTCAACGGGATCAGGGAGTTCGCCCGGGCACGCGGCGCCGAGGTGACCTACGTGCCGGTGGTCGCGCCCGAGCTCCGGCTCGACCGAGCGGCGATGTCGGAGACGCTGCGGAGCGCCGACCCCGAGCATCACCACCTGTTGGCGTTCCCCGCCCAGTCGAACTACTCCGGGGTTCAGCACCCGCTCGACCTCGTCGAGGAGGCGCATGCCGCGGGCTGGGACGTCCTCGTCGACATGGCGGCGTACGCGCCCACCAACCGGGTCGACATCGCTGCGATCCGGCCCGACTTCGCTGCGTTCTCGTTCTACAAGCTGATGGGTTTCCCGACCGGCATCGGCTGTCTCCTGGTCCGCCGCGACCGGCTCGACGTGTTGCGGCGCCCCTGGTTCGCCGGCGGCACGATCACGATCGCGTCCGTGCAGGGCGACGGCTACTACCTGCACGACGACGAGGCGGCGTTCGAGGACGGCACCGTCGACTACCTGAACATCCCGGCGGTCGAGACCGGCCTGCGTCACCTGGCCGGCATCGGGATCGACACCATCCACGATCGCGTCCGATGTCTCACCGACTGGTTGCTCGGGGCGCTCGGTTCACTGCGACATGCGAACGGTGCTCCGCTCATCCAGGTGTTCGGGCCGACCGGCATGGAGGCGCGCGGCGGCACGGTGTCGTTCGTCATGCACGACCCCGACGGACGGCCGATCGACGATCGACGCGTCGAGGAACTGGCCAACGGCGTCAACATCTCGCTCCGCACCGGATGCTTCTGCAATCCCGGCGCCGGTGAGGTCGCTCACGGACTCACCGAGTCCGACATGCGCGACTTCTTCGGTCGCGACGACGCCGTTTCGTTCATGGATCTGCGTCGGGAGATGCTCGATCGGTACGACCTGTTGGTCGCCGCGATCCGCGTCTCGGTGGGCGTCGCGAGCAACTTCACCGACGTGTACCGGTTGGTCTGCTTCTTGCAGAGCTTCCTCGATCGTTCGGCCGACGAGATCGGTGAGGCCGAGTTCGTCGCCGCCAACTGTCGGATCATCCGCGACTCGGCGTGACGCGTCCGAGCGCCTGACGGGCTGACGTGTCGAGCGCGTGCGGGACGGACGATTCCGCCCCGCACGCGATCGCTACCTGGATCGTCGGTGTCGTTCGCGTCGTGCGACGCGAGCCTGGCGTGCGACGCGGGCGACGTGGGCCTGGTGTTCCAGGGTGGCACGACGGTCCGCGGCGTACTGACGACACAGGTCGGTGTTCGCTGTCTGATACATGATGGTTGCCCTTTCGGTGCTGGTGTGGGTTGGTGGGGGAGAGGGCGTCGGCCCGCCGGTCGACCGGACAGGGTCGAGGCACGGGAGTGACGCGCGGGTGCACGTGTCGCAGCGGCGCGCGCAGCGCACGTGGAGGTGGGGCGAGGAGCGGATTCGATCCGCTCGGACTCAGCCGGCGGATGCCACGCGGCCGCGGCGGTCCGACAGGATGATCGACGCGGCGTCGCCGGTCGAGCCGGGCATGATGCGCTCGGTGCGGGTGATCTTCATCATGGTGTCGGACCTCCTCTCGGTCGTCGTGGGCGAAGTGCGGAACGCATCGTCGCAGACTCGGCCGAGTCGTTCCAAGGAGGTTTCGCGCTCGCCCGCGCGGTGGCGCCGATAGCGTGCGGTCATGCCGTTCGTGAACAAGTCGGGTGGTGACGGTGAGGAGTCCTCGGCCGATGTCGCCGCCGGCGCACCGCCGCAGTACGACTTCGACTTCGACCCCAACGACCCCGATCAGGTGAAGGTCCACTACGACCTCGCCGGCTGGAACTTCGACCAGCGCGCGGAGCTCGCCGAGACCCTCGCCGAGAACGACGTCCCCCACGTGTGGGAGGGTGAGGAGCTGGTCGTCCCCGAGCAGCTCGAAGGCGCGGTCGACCAGTTGTTCGAGCAGCTCGAAGCCGAGATCGGACCGTTCCCGGTCGTGCTCGGCCTCGACGAGCCGGCGACCGAGTTCGGGCTCGACGAGTGGAAGCGCGCGGACCTGATCTCGCTCCAGCAGTCGCTCGTCGAGGCCGAGATCCCACACCGATGGGCAGACACGACGCTGTTCGTGGCGACCGACGCCGAGCACGTCGTCGACGACCTGCTCGACGCGATCGAAGCCGGTGAGGTCGCCTCGCTCGACGAGGGCACCGAGGCGCCCGACGGCGCGTTGCACACGCTCTACAGTTCGGCCGACCGTCTCCGGCGCGATCCGACGCACACGTCGTCGCGCGAGCAGCTGCTGGCCCTCGTCCCGGAGCTGTCGCCGTCGGCGCCACCGTTCGGGATCGCCGCCGGCTCGTGGGCGACGATGGTCGGCGCGGCGACCGCGCTCGTCTCGACCTTCGACGCCGGCCGGCCGACCGACGAGATCAAGGAGGCGGCCGCCGCACTCCACGGCGTGTGTCGCCCCTGGGTGTAGCCATTGCTGCTCGCCGAGCTCGAGATCTATCACACACGGCCGGCGGTGCCGACCCGGCGCGTGTCGTTGGGCAATCTGATCCTGCCGACCGATCCGGCACCCGGGTTCGGTGGCTTGCTGATCGGCGCGGTCGTGGCACGCCACATCGGCGGTGTCGATGCCGACGTCCACGCCGACATCAAGCGGTTGATCCTCGAGGTCGAACGCGGCCAGCGAGTCGTACAACCGCGATTGCGCCACCGGTTCCAGGTCGACCGACACGGCCTCGCCCGCAGCCTGCATCAGATGCACGGCGAGGGTGACGACATCGAGTTCGAGTTCGGGACCCATGGCAGCGACCTGGCGATGGTGCTCGGCGCGGTGTACGCGGCGGAGCGGCTCGACGGGTCGCACCGGCGCCTGATCACCCCCGTGCTGACCAAGGCGCTCACGTGGCGCGGTCCGATCGGTCCGGCGCTGATCGCCTACCTCGCCGGCTCGACCTCGGCCGCGTTGACGGCGCTGGCCGACCCGCGCGGCTGGGCGATGGAGGTGCTCGGTTTCGACGTCGAGGGACCGTCGCCGTCGAAGCGCGACGTCACCAAGCGCTACCGTCGCCGCATGCGCGACGTCCACCCCGACCACGGCGGTGCCGCGGTCGACGCGAGCAAGGCGATCCTCGACCTCAACGAGGCGCGACGCATCTTGTCAGCGGAGGCGTCGTGACGCTGCTGCTGTATCCCGGCGCCGGATCCGACTCGTCGCATTCCTCGTTGACGGCCATCGAGCGGTGGGTGGCACCGCATCCGTGCGTACGCGCCGACTTTCCCTATCGCCGGGAGGGGCGCAAGGCTCCTGACCGGGCTCCGAAGTTGCTGGCATCGATCCGCGACGACATCGGGGAGCTGCCCGCCGACGAACCGTTGGTGCTCGGCGGTCGATCGATGGGCGGTCGGATGTGCTCGATGATCGCCGCGGGCGTCGACGACCTGCCACCGCCGCCGAACCTGGTCGGACTGGTGCTGATCAGTTATCCGCTGCACCCGCCGGGCAAGCCCGACCGGCTCCGTGTCGAACATCTCCCCGACGTGCAGGTGCCGACGCTGTTCGTCTCCGGCACCACCGACACGTTCGGCACCCCCGACGAGATCCGTGAGTGGTCGGCGACGATGCCGCGCAAGGCCAAGGTCCAGCACCTCTTCGTCGACCGAAAGGGCCACGACCTGAAGGGCTGCGACCACACGATCGCCGGCGCCGTGGTCGACTTCCTCGAACGTGTGCTCGGCGAGCCGGCCTTGTTCAGGCAGTGACGTTCAGGGGCTGATCGAGGGGCCCGGCCCGGCCGGTCGGTCCTCGGGGTTGAGGTCTTCCAGGCTCCGGTGCGCGGTTTCGGGGAACCACCGCAGCACGGCCACGACCACGACGACCTGACCGAGAGCCACGAGGCCGATCACGGTGCCGTAGGAGACGCCGCGGTCGAGTAGCCGCCCGACCAGCTGGAGACCGCCGATGCCGCCGAGGAGCGCGGCGGCGGTCAGCAGGCCGGCGGCGCGTCCACGATTGCCGGTCGGGAACAGCTCGGCCCGATAGACGGCGAGTGCCGGATAGGCGATGCCGCCGACGAAGCCGCCCCCGAACGCAGCCATCCACATCGGCAGTCCGGCGACGACGAACGAGCCGAGTACGAGCACCGTCGCGACCGGGATGGCGATGGCGATGAGGCGGCGTCGTCCCCGTACATCGGCCAGCTTCCCGCCGACGACGAGTCCGAGACCGGCCGGGGTGGCCGTGATCAGGGTGAACGCGGCGACCTCCGAGGCGCTGAAGCCGCGGACCTCGTCCAGGTAGCGGTTCTGGAACCCGCTGGCCGGAGCGACGAAGAAGTTGGCGCAGATCGCGACGAGCGCCAACACGCCGAAACGTGCCCGGTCGAGCGGGGGAGCGATCGTGTGTGGCCGTTCGAACCGGGTCGTCTCAGGGAGTCGACGTGTGATGTCGACGGCGACGACGAGCCAGATCAAGGTCACGAGGTACACGAGACGCCACGCACCCGGACCGAGGTCGGCCAGCGGCAACGCCATCACCGCGATGCCGGCGCCGAGTCCGGCGGCCATCGCCATGACGCTGACGGCGTAGGCGCGGCTGTTGCGCGGCATCTCCTCCGCCACGACGACGGCGATCAGGAAGTCGAGCGCCAGCCCGAGCGGGCGACCGACCGACTGGGTCGCGACGAGCACGGGGAACGTGGGCGCGAGGGCACCGAGTGCGCACACGAGCGGTGCCGCCCACGCGGCGAATCGCATCACGCGTTTGCGTCCGACACGGTCGGCGATCGCCGCCAACGGCAGCGCGATCACGATGCCGAGACGCACCACGCTCATGGCGTTGCCGAATCCGGTGTCGCTCACCCCGAAGTCGTCCGCCGCGAACTGCGCGGTCTGGGTGAACAGTGTGTTCGTGAACGCCGACGACATCGACGCCGCGGCGAGCAATCCCAGGACGAGCGCCTGCCGTTCGTCGATCCGATCGGGCGGCGCCCACCACGGCGGCTTCGCCCGGTGGACCGCACCACGGCGCTGCAGCGTCCACCGGACGGGCAGCGCGAACAGCCAGGCGAACCAGGGGATCGTCAGCCGATACGTGGTCGTCTCGACCAGCTCGTCACCCTCGGTGGCGATTTCGCGACGGTACGCGCCGAACGGGCCGATCGCCTGGCCGAACGTTCCGGGTCCGGATCGGTGCTCGACGACGAGATCGTCGCGCGGTGCCTCGATGAACCGACGATGATCCGGGTCGGTGGGCCACCGGCGAACGATGGTCGTCTCCCTCCCGAACATCTCGGGGAGCCTACGGCCGTGCGATCCGTCGGCGGCCGGGCGCCGGCTCGGGTCGGCATACTGGAGCGGTGACCGACGCCGCCGACGACTCCTGCCGTATCCGCGTGCACAACGCGGGTCCGCTGAGCGGCGAGGTCGTCGTCCCCGGCGCGAAGAACTCCGTCCTCAAGCTGATGGCCGCCAGCATCCTCGCCGACGGGAACTACGAGATCACGAACGTGCCGTCGATCGTCGACGTGGGCATCATGGCCGACCTGTTGCGGGCGATCGGGCTCGAGGTGACGATCGGCGAACCGGGGCTGGTCACGATCGTCAATCGCGGTGACCTGACGCCGATCGCTCCGTACGAGCTGGTGGCCCAGATGCGGGCGTCGATCAACGTGCTCGGACCGCTGCTGGCACGGTGCGGCTACGTGCGGGTTTCGATGCCGGGCGGCGACGACTTCGGGTCGCGTCCGATCGACATGCACGTCGCCGGGTTGACGGCCATGGGAGCGACGTTCGAACTCACCGACGACTACGTCGAGGCCCACGCCGGCCGCCTCCACGGTGCCGACATCATGTTCGACTTCCCGAGCGTGGGTGCCACGGAGAACGTCCTCACCGCGGCGGTGCTGGCGGACGGGGTCACGACGATCGACAACGCTGCCCGCGAGCCCGAACTGATCGACCTGTGCGAGTTCCTCGTGTCGATGGGGGCACGGATCGAGGGCATCGGGACCTCGCGCCTGGTCGTCACGGGTGTGGGCCAGGACGAGGTCACGGCCTGCCTCCACGAGACGGTGCCCGACCGGATCCAGGCCGCGACGTACATCGCGGCGTGTGCGGTGACCGGCGGCCAGATCGACCTGCTGAACGCCCAGCCCGACCACATGCAGATGGTGCTCAGCCGGTTCCGCGACATGGGACTCGACTTCCGAGCGCTCAGGTACGGGCTGCGTGTGTCGTCGGACGGCCGGATGCGCTCGACCGACATCGCCACATTGCCGTACCCCGGCATCGCGACCGACTACAAACCCCTGATCATGACGATGCTCTCGGTGTCCGACGGCGTCGCGATCGTCACCGAGAACATCTATCCCGGCCGGTTCAAGTACGTCGAGGAGCTGCAGCGGCTCGGTGCCGACATCCGCACCAACGGGCACCACGCCGTGGTCCGTGGCGTGCCCCGCCTGGCCGGGACCGACGTGGTGTCGCACGACATCCGTGCCGGCGCCGCCATGGTGGTGGCCGGGCTGGCGGCCGAGGGAACGACGACGATCACCGGCGTCCACCACATCGATCGCGGCTACGACGACCTGGTCGGTCGCCTGCAGAGCATCGGCGCCGGCATCGAACGCATCTGAGCCTCGAGCCGGATCGACGTATGGATCAGCGATGTTCGTCGTCGAGGCGATCGACCCGTCGTTTGGCCAGCGTCAGCGCCCCGACGATCAGGACGACGGGCCCAACGACCAGCAACACCTCGTCCCATCCTCCCTGGTGGGCGAGGAGAGCCGTGACCGACGCCATGGCAGCATCGTACGAGAATGCCTGATTGAATGGTTTGCATCATGCGAGATCGAGTCGAAGCGTGCATCGAGGTCATCCGGCCGGCACTCCAGGCCGACAACGGCGACATCGAACTGGTCGACGTCGACGAAACGACCGGCATCGTGTCGGTCCGCCTGGTCGGCGCCTGCGGCACCTGCCCGGTGTCGACCCAGACGCTCAAGGGCGGCATCGAGCGCATCATGCGTGACCGTGTCGACGGCGTGACCGAGGTCGTCAACATCGCCGAGGCCGAAGCGGCGATCGACAGCGGCGTCTGACATCCTGGGGCCGTGCCTCGCGTCACCGACCCCGACGAACTGTTCGCTGCAGCCCGTGAGGGCGACCGTGGGGCGCTCGCCCGCCTCCTCTCCTACGTCGAGCGGGGCGGCGAACCGGCACGCCGCATCGGACGCCTCGCGTACCCGCACAGCGGCGACGCCTACACGATCGGGCTCACCGGCGCCCCCGGTGCCGGCAAGTCGACGCTGACGAGCGCGCTGATCGGCCACCTGCGCTCGCTCGAGATGGAAGTGGCCGTGCTCGCGATCGACCCGTCCTCGCCCTTCACCGGCGGCGCGATCCTCGGCGATCGGGTGCGGATGCAGGATCACGCCACCGACCCGGGGGTGTTCATCCGGTCGATGGCGACCCGTGGCCACCTCGGCGGCCTCGCGCTGGCCACGCCCGAGGCGGTCCGCCTCCTCGACGCGATCGGTCGAACACTGGTGTTGGTCGAAACCGTCGGTGTCGGTCAGGTGGAGGTGGAGGTGGCCGGCAAGGCGGACACGACGGTCGTGGTCGTCAACCCGGGTTGGGGTGACAGCGTGCAGGCGAACAAGGCGGGCCTGATGGAGATCGCGGACGTGTTCGTCATCAACAAGGCCGACCGCAAGGGCGTCGACGAGACCCGTCGCGACCTCGAGCAGATGCTCGAACTGTCCGATCTGCCCCACGACGCCTGGCGACCGCCGATCGTGGCCACGGTCGCGTCGTCGAACCAGGGGATCACCGAACTCTGGGACGCCGTGCTCGCACACCGCGAGTACGCCGAGACGAGCGGTCAGCTCGACGAGCGACGTTCGTTCCGTGCGAGCGAGGAGTTGCGCGAGATCGTCACGAACCGGCTGCGTGAGCGGGCCCGCACGATCTGCACCGGCGACCGCTGGGACGAACTCACCGACGAGGTCGTCGCCCAGACCACCGACCCCTGGACCGCCGCCGACGAGATGCTCGCCGCCGTCGACGCCTGACCCGAGACCCACCAACACACTCCGTTCATGTCGCGCTCAGTCCCGCATGCGGGACTGTGGTGTCGCGGGGCTTCCCTCACGCATGTCGCGGGCCTTTGCTCTCGGTGGGTGATGGGCGGCCGGGTTTGGGGTATCGGGGTTGGTTGTCTT
>NZZV01000092.1 GCA_002698945.1 Acidimicrobiaceae bacterium | reverse complement strand
CGCCAGCTGATCGAGCCGCTGGGCGGTCACCTCGTCGCCGGGCAGGTACACGACGAGTCGCTGGCCGTCGCCGTCGGCGAGCGCCATCGTCTCGAAGCGGAGGTGCAGTTCTCCCACGTCGGGGTGGACGATCCGCTTCGACCCGACGCCCTTGGCTTCGACCGGGTGGGCCCGCCAGCGACGCGCGAACTCGTCACCACCCAACTCACCGAGTTCGTCGATGAGGTCCGCCTCCCCCGAGGTCGACCAGACGAGCGCTCGCAGGTTGGCGACCTGCTCGTCGGCGACACGGCTCCACTCGGGATACGTGGTGGCGGCGCGGGGATCGCCGAACGTGTAACGGAGCAGGCTCGGCGGATCGTGGTCGAGGATGCCCAGCGGACGTGCCAAACGGTCGTACGTCGTGGTCCACGCCAGGATGTCGGACAGGTGGTTGAGCACCAGTGCCGGCGCGGGTTCGAGCCGGTCGAGCAGTGTGCGAACGGTCGCCCGGATCTCGGTGGCGGCGGGTGGCCGCTCCCCGCAGAACTCGGGCGCGGCCGTCATCGCGCCCAGTCGTTTGAGATGCTGCCGTTCCGATTCGTCGAGTCGGAGGGCGTCGGCGAGCGCCATCAGCACCTGGCCCGACGGGCGGCGGTCGCGGCCCTGCTCGATCCGCACCAGATAGTCGACGCTGAGGCCCGCGAGCACGGCGAGTTCGGCGCGGCGGAGGCCCGGGGTGCGCCGTCGCGTTCCGGCCGGCAGTCCGACGGCCTCGGGTCGCAACGCCTCGCGGCGGGCTCGGATGAACGCACCGAGTTCGTTGTCGCTCATGTCCCACAGTCTGGCGGATCGTTCGGTCCTCATCGTGGCCCTGCCAGGGCCAGCCTCGGCGCGGCCTCCCCAGACGCCGTCGCAGCCTGCACGCTGGCCGACATAACAGCACACACGACAACGACCACTGACCCGACGACGTTGCCGCTCGGCCCCGGACGGTGGGAGCTGGATGCCGCGCACTCACGCGTCGGGTTCTCGATCCGTCACCTCGGGGTCTCGAAGGTGCGCGGCACGTTCGGTATCTTCGAGGTCGAGTTCGACGTCGGCACCACGCTCGCCGACACGAGCGTGCGGGCCACCATCGACGTGGCGTCGGTCCACACCGGTGTCGCCGACCGCGACGCGCACATCCTGGCGCCCGACCTTCTGGACGTCGCGTCACGACCGCGGCTCGAGTTCGTCTCGACCGACATTCGAGCGGATGGCGGCGACTGGCTGATGCGTGGCGACCTGACGTTCGGTGACGTGACGGCGCCGATCGAACTCGAAGTCGAGTTCGGCGGCGCCGAGCCGTTCCCACTCGACCAGCGGGTGCACGCCGGCTTCGAGGCTCGCGGCAAGGTCCGCCGGTCGGACTACGGGCTCGACTTCGGGATGGCCGAACCGGTGGTCGGCAACGTCGTGACGATCGAACTCGATCTCCAGTTCCTCGCACCGGAGGCCTGAACGACGCGTTCACGCGTCTGCCCCGTCGCCTGGCTGTGTCGAAGAGTGCCTGGCACAATTCGACACAGTCAGGCGGCGAGGGTGTCGGTCAGCCCGGCGAACAGGTGGTCGAACACGTTGGTGCGGTCGAACTTCATGGCGTGGGAGCGAGCGGCCGACTCCCGTGCTCGGAGCTCGGCGTCGCTCATCCCCCCGACTGCGAGATCGATCGCCTCGGCGATCCGTTGCGGTGAACTGTGCGGCACCATCAGCGCGTGGGAGCCGACCGCCTCGGGGATCCCGCCGGTCTGACAGGTGATCACCGGGCCGCCACCGGCCAACATCTTTTCGACCAGTGCGATCCCGAACGTCTCGACGAACTCGGGACGTGGCTTGCTGGGCAGGGCGAACGCAGCGGCACCTGCCATGAGGAGCGGCTTCTCGACGTCGTCGACGTCGTCGAGGAACAGGATCTGGTCGGCGGCGAGCGACGACGCGGCGTGGGCCCGCAGCGCGACGGCTTCGGGACCATTGCCGGCGACGACGAGCTTCACGTGATTGCGACTGTGACTCCGTCCGAACCCCGAGATCAGGTCGTCGACTCCCTTCGCCTTGGACAGACGCGAGAGGAACAGCACGTACCGGTCGCGTTCGAGGCCGCGAGCAGCGAGCGCGCGGGCGATGTCGCGGTCGAGCAGATTCGTGTACTGCGCCGCGTCGATCGCTGGATAGGAGATCCCGATCCGCTCGGCGCACTGGGGAGCGAAGCGAGTGCCGTGCTGGGCGTCGATCTCGGCCGCGGCGCGGATGATGATCTCGCGGGTGTACTCGCTGACGGCGACACACGTCTCGTTGCTCAGATAGGTGGAGAAGAGGTGGGCGGCCGCACCGAACTTGTGGCTCTCGACGCACGACCGGACGACGTTCGTGATGTCGGATCCGACCGCCTCGGCCACGGTGGTCACGTGCTGGGGAAGACCGGTAG
Source organism: Acidimicrobiaceae bacterium (assembly GCA_002698945.1). Classification (GTDB taxonomy): domain Bacteria; phylum Actinomycetota; class Acidimicrobiia; order Acidimicrobiales; family Ilumatobacteraceae; genus Ilumatobacter. The sequence continues at coordinate 12,154 of NZZV01000092.1, read as the reverse complement.
CGGCGGCGACGCGGCGGGCGTCGGCGACTGCGGTCGCATGCGGTGTCAGGTACAGCGACATCGCAACCGTCGGCACGCCGTCGGTGAACAGCTCGACGAGTCGGCCCGTCAGCCCGGCGAGGTACCGACCGTCGGGCACCTTGTAGTCACCGACCCCGGTCGGTCGCTCGACGGTGATGCCGTCGGAGTACGGCATCACCGTGTCGAGCGGCTTGAGGGGCAGGTGCGCGTCGCGGAGCACGTCGATCGGCCAGGTGACGATCCGGACGTCGTCGAACCCGCGCGTGAGCGCTACCTCGGCGAGGTTGCGGGCCTCGCCCGAGTGACCGCAGATGACCGGATCGGCACGGACGACGACGACGAGTCGGCGGGTCGGTGTGTTCATGACACTGGCTCCTGGGTTGGCTGGATCGACTCGCCGGTCGACGTGGACGGAGGACGGGTGCTCGTCGCCCACGACGACGGCTGGTCGCCGAGGACGATCTCGAGGCGCGTCGACCCGCGGAGTTCGTGGCCGAGCAGCCACGAGCGGTCGATCGGCTCCCCGTCGAGACGTACTTCCTGCACGTACTGGCACGGACGACCTCGTTCCGGTTCGACGAACCCGGGCGCCTCGATCGTGAGCGGGGTGCCGCCCACGTCGACGGTCGCGTGGGCGAACGACGGGGCGTTGACCAGGAAGGTGTCTTGCCCGGCGACCGGGAACAGTCCGAGCGATGCCCAGACGTACCACGACGACAGCCCGCCGGAGTCGTCGTTGCCGGGCAGGCCACCGCGACCGGGCCCGAACTGCTGGTCGATCGCGGCGCGCACGATCTCGGTGGTGCGGTCGGGACGACCGGCGTAGTGGTACGCCCACGGCGCCTCCATGTCGGGCTCGTTGTTGAGTCCCTCGAAGCGATTCAGGGCGTAGCCGCACTCCATCTCGTCCTTGCTCGGTCGCTCGCCGGGCTGCTTCACCGGATCGGCGTGGAACCCGAAGAACTCGTCGAGCAACGCCACGAATCGGCGCTCGTCGCCGGCGAGCGCGATCCGGGCCGCCATGTCGTGCAGGAGCCGGAACGAATAGTTCCATTTGCCGCCCTCGTAGAACGACGAGTCGACCAGGAGGCCGGTCGCCGGGTCGAACGCGGACGACCAACCATCACTCAACGCCTCGAGCTGGCCGGCGAGCGCCTCGTCGCCGACACGTCGCGACACGGCGGCGGTGCACCGGTAGGCGAAGGCGACGTCGAGGGTGTGCGTGATCGGGTGGGCGACACCCCGCTCCAGATAGTCCTCGGCGTACCCGCGGCGCAGATCGCTGTGCATGCACGACAGGGCCCAGTCCCAGTCGATCCCCGAGGCGCCGAGCGCGCACAGATCGGCGAAGAAGGTGTGCGCCAGCGCGCTGCCCTGACGGGCGAACCGATCGGCGCCCCGGGCCATGCGGTAGCCGATCGGGAGGTTGCCCTCTTCCTCGCAGACATGGAGCAACGCATTCGCCAACTCGACCGATCGGTGCGGGAACAGCGCCGTGATCAACGGCAGCTGGGTGCGGTAGATGTCCCACATCGTGCAGAGGTCGAACACGAACGGACCGTCGGCCGGCCAGAAGGGGCTCTCACCCGGGGCGAAACACGGCTTGATGAGCGAGTGATACAGGGCCGTTGCGAACACCGTCGACCGATCGGCGTCACCGGTCTCGATCGCGATCGTGCCGAGATGCTCTCGCCACGCACGTTTCGTGGCGGTGCGCCGCGTGTCGAACGCTTCCTGCCTCGTCGCCACGTCGGCGAGCAGGTTCGCCTCGGCGCGTTCGGCGCCGCGGAGGGAGAAGCCGAGACGCAGCTCGACGGCACCGCCGGCGTCGATCGGGCCGCGCCACAACAGCCCGAACGGGCGCAGTGTGGTCGGGCGGATGTCGTCGAACTCGAGCCGGGTGCTGCCCTCCATGAGTCGCCGGTCGTACCAGAGCGACTGTCGCCAGCCGGGGGAGTCGCACGCCAGGTGGAACGAGAGCGGTGCACCTTCGACGGTGATGTGCCCGGCCGCGTCCGAGTGACCGAGCGACTGCATGTGGGCCCGCAGTGGCACGGTGGCGCCGTGGTCGATGGCGAGACCACCCTGGGACAGGTCGATCACCACGCGTGCGTCGGCCGCCGCGGGGAAGGTGAATCGGTGCACGGCCGACTTCGGGCCGACCGTGATCTCGCATCGGATGCCGCTCTCGAGGGTGCAGGCGTAGTAGCCCGGCTCGGCGGTCTCGTCGCTGATCCGCCAGCTCGTTCCGAGGTCGTCGAGCGGCCCGAGCATCGGCGTCACCCGTACATAGTTGTAGTACTTGCGGATCGCCCCGGTGCCCGATTGCTGGAAGTGGGTGAACCCCGACGCCTGGAGGTGGTCGAACTTGCGCGACGGCAGGCCGTCCGTGCCGAGGTCGTACACCCCGTACCCGGTCGGGTAGGCACCCGAGTAGGCGCAGGCCGAGACCATCCCGAACGGATGGCACGCGCCCGGATGCGTGTTGCCGACCTGCGGTTTCGGGAACCACCACGTCGCCGCGAGACCGTCGGGCGGAGGCAGGTCGATGGCATCGGTCCCGATGAACGGATCGACACGATCGAACACGTCGGCGACCGTAGATCGTGTGCACGAACGGCCGCGGTCCGTCGTGTTTCGGCGCCGTGAAGACGCCGTGCGAACGCGGGAAGGCCCGGGGCTCGTCGCCCCGGGCCTTCCATTGGTACTGATCGATGGAGGGTGTTCGATCCGATCAGACCGTTTGGGGATCCTTCGTCGGCTGGTCCTTGAGGAAGGCCTCGGGCACCGTGTCGGGCGTCCGGTCCATGGTCTTCTTGGTGTGCCAGAGGAAGGCGACGCCCATCACCGTGCAGACCACTCCGAGTCCGGCCAGCAGGCCGGCGATGCCGAGGGCCAGCATCAGGGCGCTGTGCGTGGCGGCGCCGACGCCGAGCTCTGCGACCAGGGCGTGTGCGGTGCCGCTCCAGGCCAGGTCACGTGCCGGTCCGTCGAGGACGTCGCCCCGGCTGAACTCGGTCCAGTAGCGCCCGTCGATCGGCACGGTGTAGGGCACACCGGCCTCGAGCACCTCACCTTGGTAGGCCTCGACGGTGCCGTTGTAGGTGCCGTCGGGGTCGAGTGCACCCGATTCGATGGCCGCATCGATCTGCGGCTCCGTCAGCGTCACCGTCTGCTCACCGTGGAGCGTGTGATAGACGATCGTCGCCATCTGGTACATGTATTCGCTCTGGTTGTTGACGACCGGATCGTCGGCGCAGATGCCGGCCGGCGTGACGAGGGTGCCGCAGCCTTCGACGACCGGGAAGTTCCAGTCGTCCTTGAGCAGGCTCATGATCGCCTCGGCACCTTCGGTGGTGCCGCGGTCGACGAGCTCGCCGTCTTCGTTGAAGGTCAGTTCGACGTTCTGTGCGGCTGCGAATGCTTCCATCGAGCCGTAGCCGCCCTGCGCCTTGCTGAAGGCGACGCCTGCACCGATGAAGTAGCCGATACCGACCACGATCAAGAAAACTCCGAGGAGTCCGAGTGGCTTCTTGAACATTTCCAACTCCTTTCGAGTTGACGTTCATTCGTGAGTTGTTCACGAAGTTCCTGGTACTCATGCTGACGTTTGCGTCAGCAAGCGGTTAGGGCACTAGGTCCCGGTACCGGGGGTATTGGTATCGACCGGACAATTGACGTTTCCCCTGCTCATGGGCGCACGGCAGTGACCTCGGGCGACCCGAACGAGGCGGGCCCACGGTCGTCAGGGGTCGATCACCGAGTTCGGCACCTTCGGGTCGTAGTCGTGGTCGAGCGCGTTCTCCGCCACGACCTCGTCGCCGTCGTCGTGATCACCGTCGGGAGGCGCCGAGTACTTCACCGGACTCTGGCGGAGTACGCCGTCGTCGTCGACGAAGAGGTGCCAGGCCGCCAGCAGCACCCCGTCGGCGCGGGGCTCGAGCGCGAACGACTGGACCCGGGAACGGATCCGCCCGTCGGCGTGCTCCTCGAAGATCACCTCGTACGCGCGATGGTCGGCGTCGTCCATCGACATCGCCACCTGCACGCCCTGAACACCGTTGATCACCAACGTCGCAGCATTGGCAGCGCGGTTCGCCTCGGCGGTGACCTTCGGCGAGGCGGGTGGGGTCGGGAGTGGTTTGGTGCGCGGTCGTCCATCGGGGGTTCGACCGCCGACGCGACCGTCCACCACCGGGCCCGTGTGCGGTTGGACGCCCTGCCCGGTCGACACGTCGACCCCACCCGTGGGGCCCGTGGAGATCGCGGACGAGGACCCGCCGGGGACGAACCTCGGTCGGCTCCCCAGACGGAGTTCGATCGCCGCGAGGTGAGCGTCGTCGACCGACCCGGGCGAGCGCAGCCCGGAGGCGAATGCCGCAGCCATCAACCCCTGCCACCATCCCGGGATCTCGCCGTGGAACTGTTCGATCCCCGTTCGGTACCCGACGACCGTCCAGCCGGCGTCGCGCCCGTCGAGTGACGCCGCGGTGGGCATGTCGGGGTCCGTCACGTCGGCATCGATCGTGACATGGTCGTCACCGCGCATGACGTGGGGCACGACGATCGGGTACTCCCGTCCGTCCGGTCCGCGTACCGCGCCGCCTCCGGCGTAGTACGCGTCCGGGCCGAAGGACCGGCAGCCGGGTGGGATGGCGGCTTGCGACCAGTTCGCCCGGTCGATCGCCACGATCGAGGTCGCCAGCGAGAAGCCACCGGCATCGAGGCCGGTGGCTCCGACGTCGTCGCCGAGGCTGGACCACAGAGATCGTTCGGCGTCCTGGCGCTCGGAGCGCATCACTCGGAACCAACCGTGACCACTCGCGGCGGAGCCGAGTCGATCGGCGGTCACGACCTCGTCGGTCACCGCGACGAGGTAGCGGGCAAGGGCACCGAGCTCATCGCACACCTCCCCCGCAACGGCGACGGACGATCGGGGGAGTTCCGCGGCGCGCAACGCGTGGTCGAGGGTCACGGCGAGCTCGCCGACGGTGCGGACGAGCGGCCCGAGTCGGACGACGGTCGCAGCGGACCACGCTGAGTCGAGCTCGAGTACGTCACCCATACCGGACCCACGATGCAGGCCGGCGCGGGGCGACTCGATCTACGTCGTCGGAGCGCAGGAATCGACGGTACATCTCGGTGTAGGCGTCGCAGACCGAGGCCCGATACCGAGCCTCCAGCGCCTGCTGCTCGAGGTCGATCGTCGCGGTCCGGAGGTTGGCGATCGTCACCCCGAGCGTGGCGTCGACGGCGGATCGGACCGGACCGGACAGCGAGCCGTCGACGTCCAGATCGGTCAACTGTTCGGCGACGTGGTGGAACTGCCCGCGGACCTCGTCGAGCAGCGTCGCGATCATGCGGAACTCCGATGCAGTGGCCATGCCCACAGTGTCGGGCGTCTCGAGGAGCAGCGACATGGGGACGAGTCCCCGCCGCGTGCCCTCGACGTCAGTCGTCCAACGAGGCGTCGACGGAGGAGCCGACCGGGAGATCACTGGTGCCGGGACCGACCGAGCCGGGTGTCCCGTCGTCGGAATCGGGACTGGCAGCGCAACCCGCCGTCGTCGCCGCCATCACGATCAGCGGGACCATCGAGCGAACGAGCAACCGGACGCGGGCAGTCACGACGCCAGTGTCGCGCGAGCGTCGTGGTCAGAGTGCGCGCACCGTCGGTCTGGCGACGATCAACCAGATCAGAACGCAGCACAGCACCCCGATGACGACCATGGCCGTCGCCACGCTGGTCGCGGCGACCAGCCCGAACAGCACCAGCGCCGTGATCGGGAAGGCGCCGTTCTGTGCGACTGCGACGAGACCCATGACCCGACCCATCAGTTCGGGTGGGGTGTGGTGTTGCGTCAGGGTGCGGAGCAGGGTCATCGCAATGCCGCCGCTCAGACCCCAGAGGAAGCCGCAGAGTGCGGTGACGACGTACTCGCGCGAGAGCCCGATCGCGATGAGGCCGCCTCCGAGCGGGATCGCCGTGAAGAAGGTCAGGACGAGGCCAGGCCGACTGGGGGTCCACCGAGTGGCGAGCAGCAGCGCGGTGATCATCATGCCGATGCTCATCGCGACGTTCAACGCACTGGCGGCGAGCGAGTCCTTGCCGAGGACGTCCCGTGCGAACTCGGGCAGGAGCAGCGAGGAGGTCGCGATCGCGATGCCGAACACCCCGGTGATGGCGAGCAGCGAGCGCAACGGTTCGGTACCGAGTGCGATCCGGATGCCGTCACGTACCGATCCGCGCGTCGCTGCCGCGCCGACCAGTCGGTCGGGAGCGGCGCCCGCGACGTCACGACGAACCCGAGGACGCTGGCGACGACGAGCAACCAGAAGCCGGCAGCGGTGCCGAACAACTGCATCACCGCACCGCCGAGGAAGATGCCGCCGATCGTCGACATCATCATGCTGAGGTTCTGCAGAGCCACCGCCTGCATCAGCTGCTCGGGCGGCGAGACGCTCGGTACCAGCGCCTGGACCAGCGGCATCAGCATCGAAGGTGCGCTGATCGCCAGGAAGCCCGTCACCATGGCGAGCGGCACCGTCATCGCTCCGGTGGCGATGAGCGTGGCCGTGACGGTGAACAACACGCCGCTGATGGCGAACAGCGCGGCACCGAGACGCTTCGGAGGGAGATAGTCGGCGAGCGACCCCGCCCACGCGCTCAGGAACAGGGGAGGCAACCCGATCACGATGCCGAGGATCGCCGTCGCCGGGTTCCAGTCGGTCAGCTCACCGACGAGCCAGACGAACACGAACCGACTCGTGCCGAACACCGTCGCCGACAACACGTTGGCCGCCAACAGCCCACGGAACGCCGGCAGGCGCAGAAGATTCCCGACACCGGGCTTCGGTGCCACCGTCGTCGATCTCGCCACGAACCGCATCGTTGCCCGGTTCGTGTCGTGGTGGCGAGGCGGAGCGGTGCGTCGTGACCGTCAGGCGCCCGCGTCGGTATGTGGCGGACTCCGGTCATCGTCGTCGTCGCCCGCACGGCTCGGTGAGCCGTCGGCCCCGAGGAACGCGTCGAGGAAGCCGGCGATGGGCGTGTTCTGCAGCCGCGGGTCGTCGCGAAGCGCGGCGATCTGGTCGTTGCTCTCCCGCAGCCGTTCGCGCATCGTCACGCCGTCCTCGTCCACCTGGTCGAGGATGGGTCGCCCGTCCTCGTCGGTCGCTCCCTCCAGCGTCGACATCGCGGACTGCATCGAGCCTGCGATCGCCGCACCGGCTCGACCGGTGGCCTCGTCGATCAACTCGTGCCGCATCGTCGGCGCCGACGCAGCCGATCGTCGTGGCGCAGCGACGACCTCCACCTCACGGACGTAGCCGAGGCGCGGGGTCACAACGGCCCGCACGATCATGCCCTGACGGACCTGCCCATAGATCTGCGAGCGCACGACGTGCGACACGATCGAGTCGTCGTCGCCCTGGTCGATCGCCACGTGGTGGGTGCGGCGCCGGTTGCGCTCCTTGCTCATGCCCTGCTCGTCATTCCCCGAGTACATGGCCCACTGGACGATCCTCGGCAGACGATGCCCGCGCTTCAGGATCCGCGCCCGGACGACCTCGCCCTCGATCGTCCGCCGTGCGAACAGATCGCTGACCCCGAGCACGACCTTCAGGACGCAGTACAGGAACACGGCAGCGGCGAACACCCCGATCGCGAACGCACCGAAGGAGACCCAGCGTTGCTGTTCGTCCGTCAGGTCGCTCAGATCCACCTCGCCGCTGGAGACGAGGAACGCTCCGTACGCGACGACGCCCACGATCGCACCTTGGAGGAGCCCTTCGAACAGCACCTTGCCGGGCGACGTTCCCCATTTCGGAACGAGCGACTGGTAACGGACGGTGACCCGCCGCCACTCGCCGGTGGCCCGGCTCCACGCCTTGCGGTCGTGCTCGGTCTCGAACGGGAGCTGTCGCTGGACGGTGCGAGCGAGTCCCATCGCCGTCGCGTAGGCGAGGTGCCGATCCCAGATCGCGACCGACGCTGCGGGCTTGTCGTCGAACTCGCCGACGGAACGCATGTGGTCACGTACGCCGAGCCAGTGTGCCGCCGCAGCGCGCCCGGCCTCGGTCGACGTCTGTCGGTTGCTCTTCGAGATCGTGCCGGCGAGCCAGACGAGCGCTAAGCCGGTCAGGAGCGCCAGACCGACCAGGAGATTGCCGAGGCTGCCCCAATCGGACGGATCGTCGGACCGTCCACCGAGGTTCGCGATCAACCACGCCGGGCCGGCGGCGACGACCACGATGCCCCAGGCCATCGCGAGATGCTCGAAGTCGAATCGCCGGTGACACAGTCCGAGTGATTGACCGTGCTGGTTGACCTCGCGGGTGAAGCTCTTGAACCAGCGCTCGGAGACGCCTTCGGGGCCGATCGTGAGCACGTCGGCCGGCGTCGTGTCGCCGATCGTGTGCTGTTCGATGTGGGTCAATACCCGCTGCTCGTACGGGGTCAGTTCGTCGCGAGCGGGAGCCGACGCCCGCCGAACCCGGAGTGTGACCTTGCCGCCGAGTTCGTCGATGTCGATGTACCGGCGCGCAGCGAGGTCGATGACCGTGGCCGGCACTGCGTCGTCGTCGACGTCGAATCCGCCGGTGAGGAGATCGACCAGTGCCGGCGTCTCGTCGCCCAGATCCATGCTGGGTGGTCCGGGCTCGACCCGCTGTGGGGCCGTCGACCGCCAGAGCAGACCCATCGCGGCGACTCCGGCGACCGCCATGGCCAGTGCGACGAAACCAACCCCGGGTTGGATGTCCCACACGTTGGCCGCGATCGTTGCAACGACCGGGTGTCCACCACTTCCGCTCATGCGCCGACCGTACCAACCGACGTTGACGTCGATCTGGCGTGACGTTCGCTGCCGAAGGGCTCGGACCGATCCCGTACGGTGCAGACCGTGACCTCGATCCGTCCTGCGACAACTGGCGACATCGTGCAGGTGGCGCGCACGGCCAGCCGAGCGTTCGCCGACGATCCGGTCATGCGCTGGCTGATCCCCGACGACGACGAGTACGAGGCGGCATGGTTGCCCATGTTCGGCAACATCGCCCGCCGGTGGCTCGCCACCGACTCACTCTGGTGTACCGACGACGTGGTCGCGATGGCCGGCTGGGTGCCGCCGGGGAGGCCCACCGTCGAACTCGGACCGGAGGACGGGGTGATCGAGTACGACCATCCCGACTGGCGCATCGAGCGGTTCAAGGCGTTGAGCGCGTTGCTGACGCAGAACACCCCACCCGAGCCGCACTGGTATCTCAACATGCTCGCCACGCACCCGGATTGGCAGCGGCGCGGCCTCGGAGCCGCACTGATGCGTGAGGTCTTCGTGGCCGCCGCCGACGCAGGCCTGCCCTGCTACCTCGAGACCGAGACCGAGGAGAACGTCGCGTACTACCGACGTCACGGATTCGAGGTGCGATCCGAGTGGGACGTCGCGACCGACGATGCTCCGGGGCCCCATATGTGGGGCATGTACCGACCGGCTCGGTGAGGCGTCATGCCCCGATTGCGACCCACCACGACCACGCTGAGCACACGTGATGCCCGGGCGCTCGCCACGTTCTACGAATGCCTGCTCGGGTGGGAGCGGGGGAGCGACGAGCCCGGTTGGGTGACGATCGGTGATCCGGCGGGCGGGCACCGCCTCGGGTTCCACCACGACGACCACTATCGGCCGCCCGTGTGGCCGTCACGGCCGGACGAACCGACGATGAACGCGCACCTCGAGATCGCCGTCGACGACCTCGACGGCGCGGTCGAGCACGCCGTGGCGTGTGGCGCAGTGCCGGCCGAGGTGCAGCCTCAACCGGACGTGCGGGTGATGCTCGACCCCGACGGTCACCCGTTCTGCCTGTTCCTGTGGGCCGACATGCCGAACGACTTCTGAGCCGTCACTGGTGCGGGGTCGTCAGACCAGCCGGTTGCGGCATTCGCCGACGCCGTCGACGCGTGTCGTGAGGGTCTGGCCGCGTCGGAGGAACACCTGTGGGTCGCGTGCCATGCCGACCCCGCCGGGCGTACCGGTCACGAGCAGATCGCCCGGCACGAGGGTGACGAAGGTGGAGGCGTACTCGATCAGGTCGATCGGGCCGAAGCAGAGCTCGCGCGTGTTCGAGTCCTGCATGACCACGTCGTCCACGAGGCACGAGATCGGGAACTCCGGGGTGCGGTCGGCGTCGGCGGCCTCGGTGGCTCCGGCGACGACCAGGTGTGGGCCGACCGGTGTCGAGCCCTCCCACGCCTTGCCCGGCATGAACTGCGTCGTGTGGCGCTGGAAGTCGCGAACGCTGAGATCGTTGACGACGGTCCAGCCGGCGATCGCAGCGGCCGCCTCGGACCGACTCGCCCGGCGGACCGACGCTCCGATGACGACACCGAGTTCGGCCTCCCAGTCGGTCGAGGTCGACTCGTCGTCGCGCGGCAGCGGGATGTCGTCGTAGGCGCCGGTGAGTGACCGGGCGAACTTCGGGAACAAGGTGGGGTGCGACGGACGCTCCCGCCCGGTCTCGGCGATGTGATCGAGATAGTTGAGCCCGACGCAGATGACCTTCTCCGGGTTCGGCACCAGAGTGGCGTAGTCGAGCGCCTCGACGTCGTGGTGCGCGCCGTCGGCCGACGCGGCGATCGATCGCCAGTCCGGCTCGTCGAGCAGGACCCCGACGTCGGCATGCCCGGTCTCGACGGCGGTGTCCCCGTCGATCCGCACGCAGCGGTGCTCCCCAGCGGTCCGAATCGTCGCAAGCCTCATGTCCAGCAGTCTGCCGCAACCGCCCGGGCCCCCGCCCACCCAGCCTCGGACGCCTGGTCGATTTAATCGCCTGTGTGTCCGCCGGTGGACGTGTGGTGGATTTAATCGCCTGTGTGTCCGCCGGTGGACGTGTGGTGGATTTAATCGCCTGGGTGTCCGCCGGTGGACGTGTGGTGGATTTAATCGCCTGTGTGTCCGGGCATGGGCGGGGAGATGTGCCCGGTGCGCTTCAGTGGGCGCATCGATACCGTCTGGACTGCCGACTCTCCCAATCCTCGAATCTGGGAGTTGCTATGCGTCCACTTCCTCGGGCAGCGCTCGACGTCGCTCGCCGACAACACGGCCTTCTCACCGCAGCCGACCTTCGACGATCTGGTTATACAGGCCGAGCCCGGAGCGATGCGCTCGCGGCGGGATTGCTCGTTCGTCTACACCGCGGCGTGTATCGCATCGGCTCGCATGCCGAGTCGTTCGAGCAGCGGTCGAAGGCCGCTCTCCTCGCGGCGCCCGACGCTGCACTCGCGGGCCCGACGGCCGGCAGACATTGGAAGCTGCGAACGGTGTGGACGGAGGACGTTCACATCCTGGCGCTTCGGGCCATCAAGTTGGACGGGGTGCACACGCATCGCACCGACCTGTTGCGTTCGTCCGATGTCGTCGAGAAGTACGGTGTCCGTCTGCTCGCGCCGGCGAGACTGCTGTGCGACCTGGCTCGATTTCTCGACGACGCGGAGCTGGAGTCGGTGTTCGAGCAGATGCTCGACCGCCAGTTGATCACGGTCGGCTCCGCCCGGAAACTTGCGCGTCGCTTCCGTCGCCCCGGCCGCCCGGGTTCACAAGAGATCGCTCGCTTGCTCGACGGCCGCCCGGAGTGGCTCAAGCCCGTCGGGTCCGATCTCGAGCTCCGGGTCTGGAAGGCGTTGGCCAAGGCCGGCCACGTTCTCGAACGTCAAGTCGAGATCGATATCGAGGACGGCCGAACCGTGCGCCTCGACCTCGCTCTTCGCGAATGTCGGCTTGCGATCGAGATCGACCACACGACGTTCCACGGCGGCCGGCTCGACGTGCAAGGAGACAAGCGGCGCGATCGACTGCTCGTCGCGCTCGGGTGGACGGTCGTGCGGGTCACTGACGAGGACATCAGCCGACGGTTCGCCTCGACGGTCGCCGAGCTCGTTCGCCTCCTCGACCAGCGCATCGCCGACTTCCGCACCGCCTCCTAGCGTCCCAGGACGCCTGGTCGATTTAATCGCCTGCGTGTCCACCGGTGGACGTGTGGTCGATTAAATCGCCTGTGTGTCCGGTGCGTGGGGCGGCGGCGGACCGATCCCGGACGCCTGGTGGATTAAATCGCCTGTGTGTCCACCGGTGGACGCCTG
>NZZV01000091.1 GCA_002698945.1 Acidimicrobiaceae bacterium | reverse complement strand
GCTGCGGCGGCCGCCGGTGAACGGACCCGCGACGCCGCGGCGCTGCTCGGCGTCGCCCTGTGAGCCGGGCGGGGAACGCACACCCGAAACGCGACATTCACCGAGGTTCCACATCGTCGTCGCACATGTGACGTCGGTCATGTCTACGATGGGCGCATGATGGACACGGCCGGGGCCAACAAGCTGCAGGCCCGGTCGCGTGCCGTCGTCCGGCCGATCGCGACCAAGCTGTGGACGATCCGCCGCGAGGGCTACGACCGGCTGCCCGACGCCGGGCCGGCGATCCTCTGTCCGAATCACATCAGCTTCCTCGACTCGGCCTTTCTCATGCTGACCGTGCCGCGCAACATCAGCTTCGTCGGCAAGGCCGAGTACATGGACTCGTGGAAGACCAAGTACGTGTTCCCCGCCCTCGGCATGATCCCGATCGACCGTTCCGGTGGTGAGAAGAGCCAGGCCGCGCTCGAGGCCGCCCAGGGCGTGCTCGAGCGCGGCGAGCTGTTCGGCATCTTTCCGGAGGGCACCCGCAGCCGCGACGGCGACCTGTACAAAGGGCGCACCGGAGCCGCGCGGCTCGCCATGCAGATCGGGTGCCCCATCTTCCCCGTCGGCATCACCGGCACCGACGACATCCAGCCGATCGATGCCAGGATGCCCAAGCTGCGCAAGTCGTGCACGATCACGATCGGTCGACCGATCAAGCCCGAGCGGTACACCGGTCGCGGTCCCGAGCACCTGGCCTGGCGCTCGATGATCGACGAGGTCATGTTCGAGATCCGCGAGATGACCGGTCAGCGGTATCACAACCGCTACAGCGGCGAACCCGAGGTCGAAGCAGCGCCGCCGTCGATCGTCGCCAACGTCGGCGACGAACCCGCCGAGGGCCATCGGCACCTCGTCGCCGTCTGACACCGCTCCGGTCCACGACCGAAACCTGCTCCGATCAGGCGATTCGCACTCGTAGGCTGGGCATCGCTATGGCCAACATCACGGTGTCTCTCCCCGACGGATCCGAGCGCGAGCTGCCCGAGGGCTCGACCGCACTCGACCTCGCCGGCTCGATCGGCAAGCGGCTCGCCAAGTCGGCGGTCGCCGCGACCGTCGACGGAGCGGAGACCGACCTCACGGCGCCGCTCCACGACGGGGACACGGTCTCGATCATCACCGCCGACACGGACGAGGGACGTCACGTGCTGCGCCACTCGACGTCACACGTGATGGCCCAAGCCGTGACCCGGCTGTTCCCGGGTGCGAAGTTCTCGATCGGTCCGGCCATCGAGAACGGCTTCTACTACGACTTCGAGTTGCCGGGCGGCAAGACGTTCAGCGACGACGATCTGGCGGCGATCGAGGCCGAGATGCGCAAGATCATCGCCGAGAACCAGCCGTTCGAACGCATCGAGATGTCGATGGACGAAGGCGCCGAGCTGTTCGCCGACCAGCCCTACAAGGTCGATCTGATCGACCGCTTCCGGGAGCAGGCGAGCGACGCCGAGGACGCGACCGAGATCCAGGGTGGCGTCGTCAGCGCCTACCGCAACTCACCCGAGTTCGTCGACATGTGCGTCGGTCCGCACGTCCCGTCGACCGGCAAGCTCGGTCACTTCAAGCTGCAGAAGGTCGCCGGCGCCTACTGGCGCGGCAACGAGAAGGGACCGATGCTGCAGCGCGTCTACGGCACGGCGTGGGAGTCGAAGCAGGCGTTGGCCGACCACCTCCACCAGCTCGAGGAGGCCGCCAAGCGCGATCACCGCAAGCTGGCGACCGAGCTCGACCTGCTCAGCTTTCCGAGCGAACTCGGCGGCGGTCTCGCCGTCTGGCACCCGAAGGGCGCCCTCGTCCGCAAGTTGATGGAGGACTACAGCCGGACGCGCCACGAACACGGCGGCTACGAGTTCGTCTTCACGCCGCACCTCACCAAGCAGGTGCTGTACGAGATCAGCGGCCACCTCGACTGGTACGCCGACGGCATGTACCCGCCGATGGAGATGGACAACGGCACGTACTACATGAAGCCGATGAACTGCCCGATGCACTGTCTGATCTTCCGCAGCCGTCAGCGCAGTTACCGAGAGCTGCCGCTCCGCTTGTTCGAGCTCGGCACGGTGTACCGGTACGAGCGTGCCGGCACCCTGCACGGCCTGCTGCGGATCCGTGGTTTCACGCAGGACGACGCGCACATCTACTGCACCGAGGACCAACTCGCCGACGAGATCACCTCACTGCTCGACTTCGTGCTGTCGGTACTGCGGGCGTTCGGTTTCGACGACTTCACGTTCAATCTGTCGACGAAGGACCCCGACAAGTACGTGGGTTCCGACGAGATCTGGGAGAAGGCCACGCAGGCCCTTCGTGAGGCGCTCGATCGGCACGGGGTCGACTACGGCGTCAAGGAGGGCGATGCGGCGTTCTACGGGCCGAAGATCGACATCGACGTCCGCGACGCGATCGGTCGGTCGTGGCAGCTGTCGACCATCCAGGCCGACTTCAACCACCCGGAGCGATTCGATCTCGAGTACGTCGGCGCAGACAACGAGCGTCATCGGCCGATCATGCTGCACCGGGCACTGTTCGGATCGGTGGAGCGGTTCTTCGGCGTCCTGCTCGAGCACTATGCCGGCAACTTCCCGACCTGGCTCGCTCCGCTGCAGGTGCGGGTGTTGCCGGTCGCGACGGCGCACGAGGAGTACGCCCAGCAGGTCGTCGACCGCCTCGGCGGCAACGGCGTCCGCGTCGACATGATCGGCGCCGGTGACGCGCTCGGCAAACGCATCCGCTCCTCGAAGATGGAGAAGATCCCCTACATCCTGGTCGTCGGCGACGACGATGTCGCCGACGGCACGGTCGGCGTCAACCCGCGCGGCGGCGAGGTCGAGCGCGGCGTCGACGTCGGAGTGTTCGTGCAACGCCTCACCGACGAGGTCGCCCAGACGACCGAGAAGGCGCTGTCGGCCTGATGACGCCGCTCGAACGGCTGTGGAACGGGTGGCGCGCCACCTATGTGCAGTCGCTCGGCACGGCCGACGTCCCGCCGGGGGAGGGGAGCATCTTCACCCGCATCCTCGCGTCGGACATGTCCGACGACGAGGCCAACATCGTCCATCGTGGTGCCACGTGCTTCGCGATCCTCAACGCGTTCCCGTACGGGACGGGCCACGTGCTGGTGCTGCCGTACCGCGAGGTGGCCGACCTCGAGGATCTCGACCCCGCCGAGACCGCCGAGATCTGGCCGACGGTGACCGATGCGGTGCGGGCGATCAAGTCGGCGTACGCGCCCGAGGGCGTCAACGTCGGCATCAACCTCGGCCGGCCGGCTGGTGGGTCGATCAGCGAGCACCTCCACGTCCACGTCGTGCCACGCTGGACCGGCGATGCGAACTTCATGACGGCGATCGCCAACACCCGCACCCTTCCCGAGCCGCTGGCCGACACCGCGGTCAAACTGCGCGCCGCCTGGCCGTCGGGCGCTGCCGACGCCTGAACCGGTCGACCACGTCGCCGGTTAGGCTGACGACACCATGAACTCGCCCGACCCGGACGTCGAATCACTCGACGCTGCTGCCGACGACCGTCGCGACGAGATACGCGACGAACTGCCCGAGGACCTGCAGCCGGAATTCGCCGGCGCGTACCGGTTCCCCGACAACTCGCGGCGCCGGATCCCCGGGTTCATCTATCTGGCGTTGGCCGCCGTGTGCATCGTGGTGTGGGCGACGAGCGCCGACACGTCCGCGATCGTCAACGGTGGCACCCTGTGGGCCGGCATCCTGCTCGCCGCGGTCGGAGCGTTCAGCGTCTCGTCGGGCTGGCGGATGCACGTCGACGAGCGAGATGCCCTGGTCGCAGCGCAGCAGGCGATCGGCTTCCCGGTCGGTCACGCGTCGGCGCAACAGGTGTGGCACGGCATCCGCAGCCGTCCGACCTGGCGAGTGTTCTGCTATTCGGCCGAAGAGCCGCCGTTGCAGCGTGGTCTCGTCCTCGTCGACGCGGTGGACGGCCGGGTGTTGCAGCATCTCGCCGAGCCGAATCCCGAGCTCGAGACCGGTGCCGACTGATGTTCGACGGCAGCTTCCGCAAGCCGGTCGACGCCGCGGTCAAGCCGATCGGTGCCGCGCTCCGCAAGACCGGGCTGACGCCCGACCACCTGACCATCATCGGTCTGCTGATCGGCGCCGGCGCGGCGGCCGCGGTCGGAGCCGGTGAACTCCGACTCGGGCTCGTGCTCGTGATCCTGGCCGCACTTCCCGACCTGCTCGACGGAGCGCTCGCGAAGGCGTCGAAAGCCGCCAGCCAGCGTGGCGCCTTCTTCGACTCCACGGTCGATCGCATCACCGACGCCCTCCTGCTGGGTGGAATCGCCTACTACTTCGCGACAACCGAGGATCCTCGGTTGTCCGTCCTGCCGTTCGCCGTGATGGCGATCTCGTCGATCATCTCGTACCAGCGCGCCAAGGCCGAGTCACTCGGACTCGATGCCAAGGGCGGACTGATGGAGCGTGCCGAGCGGATCGTCGTGTTGTGCATCGGCCTGTTCCTCGAGCCGTGGATCGACGGTGCGCTGATCTGGATCTTGTGGGGCCTGTTGGTGCTGTCGACGATCACCGCGATCCAGCGTTTCGTCAAGGTGTGGAAGCAGGCCGAGGTCGCTCCGGTCACCCAGGAGCGCATCGACCTGCGGCGGGAGCGTCGCGAGGAGCGGCGCTCGGCGCGTGTCAAGCGCCGGAGGACGCGGGTTCCGCTGCGCGAGCGCGTGCCCCGCCGGCAGCAGTAGTCGACTCGACGGTCTCCGATGGTCGACCAGCGACGCGAGATCCAGAACGCCGCCACCGTGGGTGGCTTCCGGCTCGCCGCGCTCGCGGCGCGGGCGCTTCCGGCGTTCGCGGCTCAGGGCCTTTCTCCGGCGCTCGGTTTCGGAGCCAGCTTCGCCAACGCCGAACGCCGCGAGATGATCGAACGGCACCTGCGTCGGGCCGATCCGACGATGGGAGGTGCCCGACTCCGCCGGGCGGTCCAGTTGGCGTTCGACAGCTACACCCGCTACTGGCTGGAGAGTTTCCGGCTGCCGCACCTGCCGCGCCGGACGGTCGATCGCGGTATGCGGGTCGACGGGTACGACCACGTCGAAGCGGGGCTGGCGGGCGGCAAGGGCGTGATCTTGGCGTTGCCGCACCTCGGCGGCTGGGAGTGGGCAGGTCGGTGGCTCGTCGATCGCGGACTGGGCGTCACGGCGGTGGTGGAGGCGATCGAGCCTCCCGAACTGTTCGACTGGTTCAAGCAGCTCCGCAGCGAGTTGGGCATGAACATCGTGGCGCTCGGCCCGAGTGCAGGCAAGGAGGTGCTCGCCGCGCTGCAGCGCAACGACGTCGTCTGCCTGTTGAGCGACCGCGACATCCAACGCACCGGGATCGAGGTCGAGTTCTTCGGTGAGACCACCACGCTGCCCGCCGGTCCGGCGACGCTCGCGTTGCGGACGGGTGCGCCGCTGCTGCCGACGGCGGTCTACTTCACCGACCGTACCGACGGACATCTCGGGATCGTCCGGCCGCCGATCGACACGACCCGATTCGGTGAACGCCTGCGCGTCGACATCGCTCGGGTGACCCAGGACCTCGCCGCAGAACTCGAACACCTGATCCGGCGAGCCCCCTACCAGTGGCACCTGTTCCAACCCAACTGGCCCTCCGACCCCGGATACGACCCCGGAGCAGGGAAGTAGGTCTGAACGATGCCGATCCAGTCCTGACCGCGGACGCGTCCGCGGGCGCGTCATCTGAGCAATGAGCAGGCGCGACAACGCCACCGTTGTTGTCGGTCTTCCCCGCCCCCGGATGCCCTCCGGCCCGCTGAGTAGGCTGGTGCGTCGGTGTGTGTGGGTGGTACGCACCAGCCTACTCAGCGGGTGTGTCAGCGTTCCGAACCAGAACTGACGCGCGCCCGCGGACGCGGCGGGTTGGCCATGCCGGGCCCAGGCGCGTCATCGCTGTGGGCTCGGGGCGGGCCGATCCACTCATGGTCGGCGTTGACGTCGATCCCGACGTAGCAGCATCGCGTGGTGTCATGAGCCACTACCCGGTCGACCTGTTCGGATTCACAACGTCGATGACGGCCGGACGTCCCCCGGTCGCGCAGCAGATCACCCTCTACCCGCCTCCGCAAAGTGCGGTGAGTCGCGGTTCGAGTGGCGTCGAGGATGTGCGTTGTGTCCACGGTGCGTGGCGACGTGCCCGTGGCTGGGCAGCCGTTGTCGACCGCCCGCACAGCGTCCCGCCGGATGATCGAGCAGCGCCCGCGTCACAGGGTCGTGGCAAACGGTGTCACACCCCCATACGCATGATGTAGGCACACGCAAACCACAGGCTCATCCACATGAGATCCACAGACCATGTTCGACGTTCGTCACCTACCGCTGTAGCGTGCGCGTTGACCATCCCAGGAGGAATCCAGACATGCCAATCGAGACCAAGACCGCCAGTAGGGGCGAGCTCGAGGCTCGCCGCGACGCGATCCTTACTCGCGTCGGCCTGACGATGGACGAGCTCACCGAGCGGCGTCGATCGGGCTCCATGACCGCCGACGAGTGGGCGGCCTGGGAAGAACTCGACGGGATCGGCTACCTCATCGGCTGACGCTCATCCGATGACGAGCGGGGCGGACACTTTCGAGGATCGGGTGACCGCGTTCGCCCGCGACGTCAGCGATCTCATCGCTCGCACGGTGGTGCCGTCCGAGCCATGCGGGATCCAGATCACGAGCTCCGAGAACAATGGCCAGCCACGGGCGCTGGTCGAGCTGCGACCGGACACCGATGCGCGGTACGTCACCGTTCGGATCGGCGGCAACGACGCCGCCGGGCTCACAGTTCGGATCGGCTGTCGCCCCGACTCGAGCGGCCGCTACATGGCCGCGACCGAATCCGCCTTCGCGATCTACAGCACGCTCGATCGGACCCCGCTCTTTCGGCTCGACTACCGCGAGGCGATGCGCTCCGCTCCATCGAGCCACTGGCAGGTCCACGCAGAACGTGGAGCCTTGTCGAACCTGTTGACGATCGGCGGTCACAACCGACCCCACAACCTCGCCGCCTTGCACATTCCAGTCGGCGGAGCACGACTCCGACCGGGACTCGAGGACTTCCTGCAGTTCGTCATCGACGAGCTCGGCGCGGACAGCCGCGAGGGATGGCGCGATGTGCTCAACGAGAGTCGCGCCACGTGGCGCCGCCGGCAGATCGCATCGGCTGTCCGTGACGTACCCGACGAAGCCGTCCGAGTTCTGAGGTTGCTCGGCTACTCCGTGGAACCGCCCGGCAGCGGCGACGGGCGGACGCGGGACGACACCTTGTACAAGTGGTGACGCCTCCACGACGAGTCGACACCGAGAGCGTTCCGAGCGGGGGCGGCTGTACGCAGGTCCTCCGGATCCGCCACTACGTGAGCCCACCGGCGCGCCGGCCTGACCCCGTCCGCCACCGGACGTCCACGCGCTCCGCTACCGCCACGACGAGCTCCGCCGAGCGCGACTGCCTGTCACAGCAGGATCCTCGCGCATCGTCCGCGAGTACGCTTGCGTCCTCGTGGGTGCGAACACGTCGGCGCGGTCCTCGATCGGTCTTCAGCGAGTCCCCAGGAGCCCGGGAATCGGTGAGGACCGGAGGGAACCCGTGTGGAACATTGCCGCAGGTCACGGCCGGTCCGCGGTGCGACGCCCCAGACCAGCGCGATCCCTGTTCCATTTCCAGCCCAACTGGCCCTCCAACCCGGGTATCCGGAAAGGCCCAGGTGATCGGACACTTCACACCAGCGGCCGAGGTGTCGTGATACGCGGATGACAGCAACCCCGACGAGACGACCGAAACCCGCCGAGGCAATCGAAGGGTCCGGGCCGCCCAGTGATCGGGCCCTACAGATTCGAAGCGGCGATCAAACGGCGACCCCGCCGCAGCACAGCCGCGATCCTCTGGGCGCCATGCCCACCGAGCGCATCATCGATCGTGAGCGACCGGGTGAGCTGCTCGGAGTTCGCGTCACGGTGGCCGTTCGTCGTCCGTCATGCGCCGATCATGGCGAGGGATGCGGCGGCTCGCGGCGCGTCAGGTGTCTACGTTTGCGCATGTGTACACGGAACGCTCCGACGAAGAACTGGCGGCGATGCTCAGCGACGTGGACGTCGACACGGCGCGTCACCTCGTTGAGTTGAGGACAACAGGCGCTCGCTTCCACAACGAACGCATCTGGGGTACCGGTGCATTCCTCGTTCCGCTGGCACTGGGCGGTGTGATCGCGCTGCCGAGACTCGGCGAGGACGACCAGGTGTGGCACGTCCTGGCACTCGGACTCGCGAGCAGCGTGCTGATGTTGTTCTGGCACGCGGCGGCCGAGAGTCATCGAGCAGCACAGAAGGTCGACGAGCGATGGGTCCGATCACTCGAGCTGTATCTCGGCGTGCCGCCCGAGGCGCTTGCGACGCTGAACGGTCATGGCCAGCGGCGGCGTCTGACTGCTCGCAGGGCGCGCGTCCTCGTGA
Organism: Acidimicrobiaceae bacterium; assembly: GCA_002698945.1. Lineage (GTDB taxonomy): Bacteria > Actinomycetota > Acidimicrobiia > Acidimicrobiales > Ilumatobacteraceae > Ilumatobacter. Next base: position 15,567 of record NZZV01000091.1, on the reverse strand, counting down.
CGGTCACGGTCCCGATGCTCTGGGCCGCAATCGTCGTTGTCGCGATCTTGCAGTAACGCTTTCGACGTCGATGGTTGGCGCGGACGCTGCAAGCGGAACGCTCTGCGACGAGGTCGCCGGCGGCTAGTGCCCGTGACACAGCCGTGACACAAGGTCCCGTGAACGGTGTGATTCGGTGAGAACCACCACGATGCGAAACTCCAGGTCAGCCAGCAGACTGGAACGATCGCTCTGGTCGCAGAACCGCCTGTGTCAGTTCCAACCCAACTGGCCCTCCGACCCGGGGTACCGATAACGCCCGTATGGCGGCGGCGTACACTCTGGAGCATGCGCGGCTCAACCTCTCCGAGCCGGGTGCCGATGGGAAAACGATGAGGCGGACGTGGATCGCACCACTGATCGCGGCGGTCGTCGCCGTGGCCTGTTCGGTCGCGTACGTCTTCGTCGACGGCGCACCCTGGGCCGAGTGGTTGCGCGTCGGCCCGATCGCCGCTGCAGCGATCACCGTGCTCGTCGGTGTCGCCGTCGCCCGGCCGGTTCGCCCGGTGCCGTGGTGGACGACGGCGGCCGGACTCGGCACGCTCGCCGTCGCGACCTGGGTACAAGGTGACCAGCTCCACGACGGGGTCCTGGTGTTTCCCGGCGACGCCGAAGCCCTCGCCGTGCTGGCGTACCCGGCGTTGTTCGCCGGCGTCGCCGGTCTGACCTCGTCGCGTCGACGTTGTCGGGACCTCCTGAACGGCTCCGAGCCGATCATCTACTCGATCGCGGTCACCGCGCTCGTGTGGGTCGCCGTGTCCGGACCTCACTTCGACGGGGAGGGCGTGCCACTCGATGCCGCGGCGTGGGTCTGGGCGTTCCCGTTGCTGGACGGACTGCTCGCGACGATCGCCTTCCGCCGCATCGGAGATCGCGAGCACCGCTTCGGCGTGATGACGCTCGGGTTCTTGCTGCTCGGTGCCGGTCACGCGATCTCGGGGTGGGCGGCGTACGACGGCGTGCTCGATGCCGGCGCGTGGCAAGCGACGGCGTTCGTGCCGGGCGTCGCACTCGTCGGCGCGACCGCACTGATGAGTGGTCGTGACGATCACGTCGAGCGCGCCCCCAAGGTGCACTGGACCCAGATCTTCGGGCTGCTGTTCGCGGCACTCGTCCCGCTGGGGGCGCTGTTGCTCATGCTCGCCACCGGGTTGTCATCGCGTTCGTCGTCCGTGGTGGTGTCGGTGTCGACGGTGATGGTGATCGTGCTCGCCCTGGGCCGGATGTGGCGACTGGTCGACCAGGTCAGGAGGCTGAGCGAGCAGCGTGGACGAGACCGACTCGCCGCGATGGTGGAGCACTCGACCGACGCGGTCGTGCTGGCCGACTCGGCCGGCCGGATCAGCTACGCCAGCCCAGGTCTGCGGACCATGCTCGGCCACGATCCCGACCGCTGGATCGGACGCCCGGTCACCGATCTCGTGGTCCCTGCCGATGACGAGGCGTTCCGCCACGACCTGCATCGTGTGGTCGAGCTCGGCAGCGGCGCCACGGTCGAGGTCGACGTGAGCCTGGTCCACGTCGACGGCCAACAGCGCAAGGCGACGGTCGTGGTCGCCAACCTGGTGGGCGGCAACGCCGTCGACGGCATCGTGGTGACGATCCGGGACGTCACCGAGCAGCGCAACCTCGAACGTCAGCTCAGCCACCGAGCGTTCCACGACGAGCTCACCGGCCTCGCGAACCGTGCCCTGTTCCTCGATCGGATGGACCACGCGCTCCGGATCGCTCGTTCCGACGCCGACCCGGTGGTCGTGCTGTTCGTCGACCTGGACGACTTCAAGGCGGTCAACGACAGTCTCGGTCACGCCGCGGGCGACGCCGTGCTCAAGGCGATCGCCGACAAGATCCGCCGGTCGGCGGGCAGCGGTGACACCGCGGCGCGCCTCGGCGGCGACGAGTTCGCGCTGCTGCTCGAAGACCGCGGTGGCATCGACCGGGCGATCGACGTCGCCGAACGGCTCCTCGAGTCGTTGCGCGAACCCGTCGCCGCGGCGAACGAGGAGGTCGCCGTGCTGGCGAGCGTCGGCGTCGCCATCGCGTCGCCCGGCATGTCGACGACGAGCGTGTTGCGTGACGCCGACATCGCCATGTACGAGGCGAAGCGGGCGGGGAAGGGCCAGATCCGCATCTTCGATCCTGCGATGCGGATGGTCGCCACGACGCACTTGGAGTATCGCAGCGACCTCTCGCACGCGCTCGAACGCGACGAGATGCGGGTCGTGTTCATGCCGTTCGTCGAGTTGGTGTCCGGTCAGGTCGTCGGCGCCGAAGCGCTGGTTCGATGGGAGCATCCCGAACACGGTGACGTGCCGACCTCCGACTTCCTGCCGATCGCCGATCGCAGCGGCCTGATCGTCCCGATCGGGTCGTGGGCGATCGAGCAGGCCTTCGGGCAGGCTGCCCGCTGGCGGGCCGGCTTGATGCTCGGTGTCAACGTGTCGCCCGTGCAGCTCCGGCAAGCCGACTTCGCCGACCGGGTGATCGAGACCGCCGACCGGCTGCACGTCGACCCGACGAGCGTCGTCTTCGAGCTGACCGAGTCCGCGCTCGTCGACGAGACCGATCGTGCCGCAGCGTCGATCGACCGGTTGCACGAGGTCGGATTCCGGTTCGCCGTCGACGACTTCGGAACCGGTCAGTGCTCGCTCGCCACCCTCCAGCGGCGCCCGATCGACGTCCTCAAGATCGACCGCTCGGCGGTGGCGGAGTTCGGTGCGGACCCACATGGTCCGTCGCTGGCACGAACGATCCTGCAGACGGCGACGTCGCTCGGGTTGCTCACGGTCGCCGAGGGCATCGAGACGGCCGTGCAACTGCGAGAACTCCGTCGCCTCGGTTGCCAGCTCGGCCAGGGCTACCTGCTCTCACACCCGATGGAGGCCGAGGAGATCGAGCGGCGTTTCGGTCACCCTGACGTCGTCGCGGTCACCTGAAGCGTCCGATACGGTCTCGGTCGTGACGTTCCGGGTCGGCATGGTGTGCCCGTACAGCTTGTCGATTCCAGGCGGTGTGCAGGCACAGGTGCTCGGGCTCGCCCGCGAGCTGCGGCGCGGCGGACACGAGGTCCGGGTGCTCGGACCGTGCGACGGGCCACCTCCGGAGCCCTTCGTCACGCCGCTCGGCGACAGCTTGCCGACGGCGGCCAACGGCTCCGTCGCCCCGCTCGCTCCCGACCCGGCCGCAGTCCTGCGCACCGTCCGGGTCCTTCGCGACGAGCGATTCGACGTGGTTCACGTGCACGAACCGCTCGCCCCCGGTCCGGCCATCACCACGGTGACGCTGCACTCCGCACCGACGGTCGGGACGTTCCACGCCGCCGGCGCCTCCGCGAGCTATCGCGTGTTCGGACCCATGCTGCGCCGTCTGATCGAGCGCATCGACCGCAAGGTGGTCGTCTCCAAGGACGCACTGGCGCTCGTGCAGGGACATCTCGGTGGTGACTACGACCTGCTGTTCAACGGGGTGGAGACGTCGGAGATCGCCGGCGTGTCGCCCTACCGGAGCGACAGCGGGCGCCCTTCGGTCTTCTTCCTCGGTCGCCACGAGGAACGCAAGGGCCTGGGGGTCCTGCTGGCTGCGTTCGCGGGTCTCGACCTCGACCTCGAGCTGTGGGTGGCCGGCGAGGGGCCGGACACCCACCGCCTGCGGGCCGCATACGGCGACGATCGACGGATCCTCTGGCTGGGACGGCTCGACGAGGCCGACAAGCTCGCTCGCATGCGCGGCGCCACGGTCTTCTGCGCCCCGTCGCTGCACGGCGAGTCGTTCGGCGTGGTCCTGATCGAGGCGATGGCTGCGGGGACGCCGGTGGTCGCGAGTGCACTCGACGGGTACCGCAACGTCGCGACCGACGGGCTCGACGCCGTGCTCGTCCCGCCCGGCGATGCGAGCGCACTCGGCGACGCTCTGCGTCGGGTGATCTCCGACCGGCACCTGGCCGACCGCCTGGTCACCGCCGGACACCGGCGCGCCGACCACTTCGCCATGGCGCGTCTGGCCGACGAGTACGTGGCGAGGTACGCCGAGATCGCACGCTGATGCAGGTCCGGGATCGAAGCCGCTTCAGCCCGTAGACTGACCGTCATGTGGCCGCTCATCATCGTGCTGATCATCCTGGTGGCGCTGGTGGTCTACGTCATCGTCGTCTACAACGGCCTGATCCGGAGCCGGAACCAGATCGAGAACGCCTGGTCGCAGATCGACGTCCAGCTGAAGCGCCGCCTCGACCTGATCCCCAACCTCGTCGAGACGGTCAAGGGATACGCGTCCCACGAGAAAGAGACCCTCGACGCCGTCATCTCGGCCCGCAACGCCGCCGTCGCCGCTCCCGACACCCCCGCCGCCCAGGCCAGCGCCGACAACGCCCTCACGGGCACGTTGCGGCAGTTGTTCGCACTCGGCGAGGCCTACCCCGACCTCAAGGCCAACCAGAACTTCCTCGCCCTCCAAGAAGAACTCAGCTCGACCGAGGGCCGGGTCGCCTACGCCCGCCAGTACTACAACGACAGCGTGCTGTCGTACAACAACAAGTTGCAGCAGTTCCCGACGGTGATCTTCGCCCGGATGCTCAACTTCCAGCGTCGTGAGTACTTCGAGGCCGACGAGGCGGCCCGCACCACGCCCAGCGTCGAATTCTGACCCCCACACATGCATGAACTGATTCGTTCCAACAAGCGTCGCAGCGCGCTCCTCGTCGCCGGCTTCGTCCTCGTCGTCACCCTGATCGGCGCCCTCATCGGCTGGTTGCTCGGCGGTGGCAGCATCGTCATGACGATCGTCGCGCTGGTGATCGCGGCCGCGGTGGCGTTCGCCTCGTACTGGAAGGCCGACGCGATCGCGCTCCGGGTGAGCCGTGCGCGTCCCGCCGACGAGCACGAGTTCGCCCGACTCCACAATCTGGTGGAGGGCCTCTGCATCGCGTCGGGTCTGCCCAAACCGCGCGTCTACGTGGTCGACGATCCAGCGCCCAACGCCTTCGCGACGGTCCGCAATCCGCAGCACGCTGCGATCGCGGTCACCACCGGACTGCTCGACCAGATGAACCGTGTGGAGCTCGAAGGTGTCGTCGCACACGAACTGAGCCACATCCGCAACTACGACATCCTCGTGTCGACGCTGGCCGTCACGATGGTCGGTGCCGTCGCGTTGATGACCGACCTGGCGATCCGCACGATGTGGTGGAACGGTGGCCGTGTCAGCCGCAGCGGCGACCACGCCGACCGGAACAATCCGCTCGCCTACGTCGGCTTCGGGTTGCTGATCCTGGCACCGATCATCGCCAAGGTGATGCAGGCGGCCATCTCACGGCAACGAGAGACGCTCGCCGACGTGAGTGCCTGCCAGATGACCAGGTATCCGCCGGGACTCATCTCGGCACTCGAGAAACTCCAGGCCGATCAGACCGCGACGCATTCCGCGTCGACGGCTACGGCACACTTGTGGATCGAACAGCCGATGAGCGGACTGGGCGACGACGGTCGTCTCCAGGGCGCGCATCGCTGGTTCGACACGCACCCACCGCTCGACGAGCGCATCGCACTACTGAGGGAACTGTGAACCGAACGAAGATGATGGCCACGGCGCTCACCGTGGCCCTGTTTGCCGCCGCCTGCTCGGGTGGCGACGACGAGTCGGCCGACACCACCACGGCCGAGACGACCGCCGCGCCGACCACCGAGGCGACCACGACCACGACCGAGGCGACCACCACGACGACCGAGCCGGCGACCACGACGTCGACGACCGTGCCCGACGTGCTCCGGATGCCGCTCACCGGTGCACCGATCGCGGACGAGGCCGAGATCCCCGACCGCCCGGCGCTGATCGTCAAGATCACCAACGCCGGTCCGACGGCGACGCCGCAGGCCGGTCTGAACAGTGCCGACATCGTGATCGAGGAGATCATCAACGACAGCGTCACGCGTCTGGCTGCGGTCTTCCATTCCGACGAAGCCGACCCGGTCGGGCCGATCCGGTCCGGTCGCGCCCAGGACGTCAACATCCTGCGGATGTTCCAGCAACCGCTGTTCGCCTGGAGCGGGGGCAACGCGTCGGTGACCCGTGCCATTCGCGAGTCCGACATGATCAACATCGACGCCCGGTACGAGCCGGGGTTCTACCGCCGATCCGGACGCCGGGCGCCCAACGACCTGTACTCCAGCACCGAGGTGCTGTGGGACCAGACCACGGAGGAGGCGGGCCGACCGGTCACGGTGTTCCCGTACCTCGGACTCGACGAGGCGCCGACCGGCGACCCGGCGACCGAGATCGAGATCGCACTCGACTCGATCGACGCCGTGTGGACGTACGACCCCGAGTCGGGCCGGTACTTCCGTGATCAGAACGGCCAGGCGCACAACACCGAGACCGCCGACGACGTCGAGCAGATCTGGGCCGACAATGTCGTCGTGCTGTTGGCCGACTACGGCGTCAACGTGTTCGACGGCAACCCCGACGCACAGACCCAGGGCTCGAATCCCGTCTACGTCTTCTCGGGGGGCACGGTCAGCGAGGGCGTCTGGCTGCGCTTCGCACCGACCGACCCGATCGGCCTGTTCGACAATGTCGACGACCTGAACGAGATCGGGCTGCAGCCCGGTCGCACGTGGCTCGAGATCCCGCGCAACGACGACGACGTCGTCAGCTGGAGCTGACCAGGCGCCGCGCGGCGGCCACCACGGTGCCGACGGCGTTGGCCTCGACCGCGTCGTGTACCGACGGGTCGGGGATCTCCTGGGTGTTGCGGTTGACGAGCACCCCGGCGACCATCCCGGCCCGCCAGCCGTTCGTGGCGCACTGCGTGAGGAGGGTCGCTCCCTCCATCTCGTAGTTGAGCACGTGGAGCTTCGTCCACTCGGCGGCGCTGCCCTGCAGTTCGCGTCGGACGTAGCCCGACACCGTGTCGTACCGCTCCTGGCCCGGGTAGAACGTGTCGGACGATGCTGTGACGCCGGTGTGCACCGTCAGATCGAGTGAGCGGGCGGCGTCGACCAGGGCGTTGGCGCAGGCCAGGTCGGCCACGGCCGGGTACTCGAGCGGTGCGAAGTGTCGGCTGGCGCCGTCGAGCCGCACGGCGCCGGTCGTGACGATCACGTCGGCGACCTCGATCTCCGGTTGGAGTGCACCGGTGGTGCCCACGCGCAGGAACGTTCGCACGCCGAGTTGGGCGAGCTCCTCGACGGCGATCGACAGCGACGGCCCGCCGATGCCGGTCGAGCACACGACGACGGGGATGCCGTCGGCGCGAGCGAGGTGGCTGGTGTACTCCCGATTGGCCGCCAGGTGCACGTGCTCGTCGAAACGATCGGCGATCTTCGGGACGCGGCCCGGGTCACCGGGCAGGATCGCCAGCGTGGCACCGTCGAGGTCGGCGCGGGTCAGGTTCAGATGGAACACGTCGGACACGCGCATCACCGTACTGTGCTCTACGCTCGGTGCATGCCGATCGAAGGTGAGTACGAACCGTCCCAGCTCGACTGGGTCCGCGAGCAGGTCGAGGCCTACGAGGCGTCCGGTGGCACCGAGGCGAACACGTTGCGTGAGACCGGCATCCCGATCATCATCGTCACGATGCGCGGCGCGTCGTCGGGGAAGGTCCGCAAGATCGCCCTCATGCGCGTCGAGCACGACGGGGCCTACGCGCTCGTCGCCTCGTACGGCGGGGCACCGAAGCATCCGGCGTGGTACGCCAACCTCGTCGCCGACCCGAACGTGATGATCCAGGACGGCCCCGAACCGCACGACTATCGGGTCCGAGAGGTCAGCGGCGACGAACGGGCCGAGTGGTGGGAACGGGCGGTCGAGGTCTACTCGCCGTACGCCGACTACGAGGTGAGCGCCGCCGAACACGACCGCGTCATCCCGGTACTGATCGCCGAACGGGTGTGATCCGGCCGATACCCACAGTTCACCAGTTCACAATCCCCAGGAAATTCACACGGTTATGGGCCTGACGTTCCACAGGCACTGTCGTTCACAATGGGCCCGTGGCCAGCTCGATGCGACGACCAGGACTCCAGCGGGAACGCCGACACGGCGCCCTGCTCGAACCGGCTTCCCGTCGTCAGCTCGAACGTGACGGGTGGCGCACCACCCTCGACTTCCGCGAGAACCACGTGCGGGGGCTCGACGGGCGCCTGCTCCGCGTCGAGCCGGTCTGGATCGCCGAGGCCGAGCGGTTCGCCGGTCAGGTCGAGGTGGCCTGCGCCGAGGGGACGACCGCCGACGAAGCGTGGACACGGCTCGCCGCTGACGTCGCCAACGACAACACGAGGACCTACCAACGGGTTCGCGTCGCTCGCGCCTGACCCGCCGGACAGGGCACGGTACGGTGGCCGGCCATGCCTCGCATCGTCGTGACCGGCAAGATCCCCGAGGCCGCGCTCGCGCTGCTCCGCCGGGCCGGGGACGTCTGGGCATGGAGCGACGACCGGACGATCCCCGACGCCGAGCGTGACGACCAGCTCGCCGACGCCGACGCAGCCGTCACGCTCCTGACCGATCGGGTCGACGAAGCGTTCCTGCACGCCGCGCCGAGGCTGCGGGTGGTGGCGAACGTGGCGGTCGGCTACGACAACGTCGATGTGGCGGCATGTACCGCACGTGGCGTGACGGTCACGAACACGCCGGGCGTGCTCACCGACGCGACGGCCGATCTGGCGATGGCCCTGGTGCTCATGTCCACGCGTCGCCTGGGCGAGGGCGAGCGGTTGATCCGATCGGGCCGGCCGTGGCAGTGGGGAATGTTCATGATGCTCGGTCGCTCGATCGGCGGCAAGCGGTTGGGCATCGTCGGGATGGGGGAGATCGGCCGGGCGGTCGCCCGCCGCGCCGCGGCGTTCGGGATGGAGATCGCGTACCACAACCGGACGCAACTCGGTGCCGAGGTCGAACGCGAGCTGGGCGCCCGCTACGTGCCGCTGGACGAGCTCCTCGCGACGAGCGACGTGGTGTCGCTGCACTGCCCACACACGTCCGAGACGCATCATCTGATCGACGCCGTGGCACTCGAGCGCATGTCGTCACATGCCGTCCTGATCAACACCGCGCGCGGCCCGGTGGTCGACGAGATCGCACTCGCTCGTGTGCTGGCCGACGGCACGATCGCGGCCGCCGGGCTCGACGTCTACGAGGACGAGCCCCGGGTGCATCCCGAGCTGCTCGAACTCGAGAACGTGGTGCTGATCCCGCACCTCGGTTCGGCCACCGTCGAGACCCGCGACGCCATGGCGGTGCTGGCCGCCCGGAACGTGGTCGAGGTCCTCGCCGGTCGACCTCCGGTTACACCCATCAGATCGATGCGATGATGCCGTTCAGCGTCGGGCTCGGGCGCATCGCGGCCGCCGCCAGGTCGGGTTCGGGCATGAAGTAGCCGCCCAGATCGTTCGGGTGACCCTGGGCACTGATCAGCTCGTCGTGGATCTGCGCCTCGTGCTCGGCGAACTCGGCGGCGACGGGAGCGAACTTCGCGGCGAGGTCGGCGTCGTCGGTCTGGGCCGCGAGGGCCTCGGCCCAGTAGTGCGCCAGATAGGCGTGGCTGCCACGGTTGTCGATCGATCCCAGTCGGCGGGCGGGGCCCTTGTTCTCTCGGAGGAGCTTGCCGGTCGCCGCGTCGAGCGCCTCGCCCAACACCTTGGCCTTGGCGTTGTTCGTCACGTCACCGAAGTGCTCGAGCGAGACCGCCAGCGCGAGGAACTCGCCGAGGCTGTCCCAGCGCAGATAGTTCTCCTTCTCGAACTGCTGGACGTGCTTGGGAGCGGAGCCGCCGGCACCGGTCTCGAACAGCCCGCCACCGTTGATGAGGGGGACGATCGACAGCATCTTCGCGCTCGTGCCGACCTCGAGGATCGGGAACAGGTCGGTGTTGTAGTCGCGCAGGACGTTGCCGGTGACCGAGATGGTGTCGAGCCCCTGACGGATGCGCTCGACCGAGAACTTCGTCGCCTCGGCCGGCGCCATGACGTGGATCTCGAGCCCTTCGGTGTCGTGATCTTCGAGGTACCGGGCGACCTTCTTGATCAGTTCGGCGTCGTGGGCGCGCTGTTCGTCGAGCCAGAAGACCGCGGGCGCCCCGGAGGCGCGAGCGCGGGTGACGGCGAGCTTGACCCAGTCCTGCACCGGGAGGTCGCGCACATTGCACATCCGCCAGATGTCGCCGGCATCGACGTCGAAGTCGAGCAGGGTGTCGCCGGCCTGGTTCACGACGCGGACGGTGCCGCGGTCGGCGATCTCGAACGTCTTGTCGTGGCTGCCGTACTCCTCTGCCTTCTGGGCCATCAGGCCGACATTCGGTACCGTGCCCATCGTCGAGGGGTCGTAGGCGCCGTTGGCCTTGCAGTCGTCGATGACGGCCTGGTACACGCCGGCGTAGCTCGAGTCGGGGATGACGGCGAGGGTGTCACGGGTGTCGCCGTTCTTGTCCCACATCTGTCCGCCGTTGCGGATCATGGCGGGCATCGAGGCATCGACGATCACGTCGCTGGGGACGTGCAGGTTCGTGATACCGCGATCGGAGTCGACCATCGCGAGATCGGGCCCGTTCGCGTAGACGGCCTCGATGGCCGCGTGGATCTCGGCTTTGGTGTCGTCGGGGAGGCCGTCGATGACCGTCAGCACCTGGTTCCAGCCGTTGCTGGGATCGGCACCGGCGGCCTCGAGCACGTCACCGAACCGTTCGAAGACGGGGGCGAAGTAGGTGGTGACCCCGTGGCCGAAGATGATCGGGTCGGAGACCTTCATCATCGTTGCCTTCATGTGGAGCGAGAACAGGACGCCCGACTCTCGCGCGGCGTCGACCTGCTCGGCGAGGAACTGATCGAGCGCGGTCGCCGACATGTAGGTGCCGTCGACGACCTCGCCGTCGAGCACGGGCACCGACTCCTTGAGCACGGTGACCGTGCCGTCGGCGGCGACGTGCTCGATCCGGAGTTCGTCGTCACCGTCGATGGTGACGGAACGTTCGTTGGAGCGGAAGTCGTGTTCGCCCATCGTGGCGACGCTCGTCTTGGAATCGGAGGACCAGTCGCCCATCGAGTGGGGGTTGGCCTTCGCGTACTCCTTCACCGCACGGGGCGCACGGCGGTCGGAGTTGCCCTCGCGCAGGACAGGGTTGACCGCCGACCCCTTCACACGGTCGTAGCGGGCCTGGATGTCGACCTCCTCGGGGGTCGACGGCTCGTCGGGGTAGTCGGGCAGGTCGTAGCCCTTCGCCTGCAGCTCGGCGATGGCCGCCTTGAGCTGGGGGAGCGACGCCGAGATGTTCGGCAGCTTGATGATGTTCGCCTCGGGCGTGGTGGCCAACTCGCCCAGCTCCGCGAGGTGGTCGGGGATGCGGCGATCCTCGGCGACGAACTCGGGGAACTGGGACACGATCCGGCCGGCGAGCGAGATGTCGCGCGTCTCGACGTCGATGCCGGCGGCACCGGCGAACGCCTCGACGATCGGCAGCAGCGAGTACGTCGCGAGCGCCGGAGCTTCGTCGGTGTGGGTGTAGATGATCTTCGAGTCGGTCACGGGCCCGAGCGTACCGGGCCGGGCCGGAGGCCACGAAGAGCGGTCGCAGTGCCGGCAGTTGGGGCGTGGCACGATGTGTCGATGCGTGGGGTCCGAGCGACGGCGGTGGTCGCGATGTCGTCGGCGGTGCTCGTGTCGGCCTGCGGCGCCGACGGCGAGGGTGCCGCCGGCGTGTACCGGACCAACGGATGTTCGGCCTGCCATGGCGCCGACCGGACCGGTGGTGCGCTCGGCCCGGCGCTCATGTGGTCAGCGGGCGACACGGTCGAACTGGCCGACGGCAGCACGGTCGAGATCGACGCCGCCTACGTCGAGCAGGCGATCGTCGATCCGTCGGCCGAGATCGTCGCCGGTTGGGACGACACGATGCCGGCGGCGTCGTTGTCGGACGCCGAGGTCGACCTCCTGGTCGACTACCTGCTCGCCGAGCCGTGACCGATCCGTGATCGTCAGCGCTCGGGCTCGAGTTCGACGATGTCCTGCGGTGGGCTCACCGGCGTCTTCGTCTGGGTGACGATGACGACCCAGAGCGCTCCGATGACGACGGCCATCGCCACGAGCTGCGGTGCGGTGAGCGCTTCGTCGAGGAAGATCCACGCCGCGAGCGAGGACACGACCGGGATGAGCAGCGTCATCGTCGAGGCGAGCCAGACCGGGAGGCGCGGGATGCCCCAGTTCATGAGCGAGTGGCCGACGACACCGCCGACCACGATCAGTGCTGCGAGCGGGAGCCAGTCGTCGCCGGTCGGCGGCGCCATGTCCTGTCCCGCGATCAATCCGACCGCGAACGCGAACAGGCCGACCCACCACGCCGTGCCGGTCGTGAACTCGTGTGGGGTCAGCTTGCCGGCGGTCCGCTTGGCGACGATGAAGTAGCCGCTCCACGCGAACAGGGCACCGACGGCGGCGAGATCGCCCGCACCGCTCCACTCCGGCGTGCCCGACGACTGCGTGATGACGACGATCACGCCGACGATCGCGACGGCGGCCGCGATGACGTCGCGGCGATCGATGCGTTCGCCCATGAAGCGGGTCGCGTACAGCGCGATGACGATCGGCTGCATCGCCCCGATCGTCGTGGCGTTGACGACGTTCGTCGTCCGCACGGCGACGAAGAACAGCATCACGTCGGCGGCGAGCAGGACGCCGCCCGGCAGCGACGTCAGGAGCAGGTGCTTCGTCAGCCGACCGCCGGACGCGAGGAGGACGACGGTCATCATCACGGCGTAGATCGAGAACCGCCACGCAGCGATCGCGATGGCGTTCATGTCGATGACCTTGATGATGACGCCGGTCGATCCCCACGCGGTCACCGCTGCAGCGACCGCGAAGAGCCCGGCTCGGACGTCGCCGGAGTTCGTGGCCTCGGTCGTCTGTGCCCCGTTCACGAGTTGGTGACGCCCGCGACGGTGCGGTCGAGCCAGGCGATGAGGTCGCCGAGGACCCGGTCGTGTTCCGGCTCGTTGAAGATCTCGTGGGCCAGGCCCTCGTAGTAGTGCGACTCGATGGTGGCGTTGGTCGCACCGGCTTCGAGTTCACGCGAGCCGGCGACGTCGGCGAGTTGATCGTCCGTGCCGTGACCGATCCAGATCGGCAGCGTGAGGGTGGGGTAACGGGCGGGGAAGCTGTCCATCGCGTCGAACAGGGCGGCGCCCAGCCCGGCCGAGATCTTGCCGGTGTAGACGAGCGGATCGGCGAGGTAGGCCTCGACCACCGCCGGGTCGTGGCTGATGCTCGAAGCGTCGAGCCCTTGCGGTCGGAACCCGGGTGCGACCTTGGCGATGCCGCTGAAGATCTTGCGCTGGATCGGGGAGAAGTCGTCGCCGACCTTGAGCGCAGCGCCACTGAGGGCGATGCCGGTGATGCCGTCCTGGTTGCCGAGGGTGTGGCCCATCACCAGGTTGCCGCCCATCGAGTGGCCGAGCAGGACGAGCGGCAGCCCCGGGTGCTCGGACTCGACCTGGCGGCGGAACTGGGCGAGGTCGCGCATGAACTCGTCGTACGACTTGACGAACACACGCTTGCCGCCCGACTTGCCGTGCCCGCGATGGTCGAGCGCGGCGACGACGTAGCCGGCGTCGGTGAGGCGCTGGGCGACGTGCTCGTAGCGACCGAGGTGCTCACCGAGGCCGTGGACGAGCACGATGACGGCCGTGGCGTCGCCATCGGGCGACCAGGTGCGGTGGAAGATCGTGGTGCCGTCGTACGCCGTGAAGGTGCCGTCGCTCTGCTGCATGGGCGCAGTCTCTCACCCGCGCCGCCCGATGACCTCGCCGGAACCGCCGAGCCGGATCAGGTCAGTTCGGCGGTGATCAGGTCGAGCAGATCGTCGTACTCGTCGACGGCCGGAAAGTGGGGGAACTCGGCGATCACGTTGTCGGGGGCGTGGAACAGGAACCCGGCGTCCGCGGCAGCCAACATCGATGTGTCGTTGTACGAGTCGCCCGCCGCGATCACCTTGTACTCGAGGGAGTGGAATGCCTCGACCGATCGACGCTTCTGGTCGGGTTGGCGCAGTCGGTAGCCGGCGATCCGGTCACCCTCGATGACGAGCCGATGGCAGAACACGGTCGGCATGTCGAGCTGACGCATCAGCGGGGCGGCGAACTGCTCGAAGGTGTCGGACAGGAGGATCACCTGGGTGCGCTGCCGGAGTTCGTCGAGGAACTCCTTGGCGCCGGGGAGCGGCTCGAGCCCGGCGATGACGTCGCGGACGACCGGCATCGTGAGGCCGTGCTCGGCGAGGATGTCGAGCCGGTAGCGCATCAGCACGTCGTAGTCCGGCTCGTCGCGGGTGGTGCGGGTCAGGGCGTCGATGCCGGTGCGCTCGGCGACGGCGATCCAGACCTCGGGGACGAGCACGCCTTCGAGGTCGAGGGTGACGATCGTCTGTCGCTCGCTCATGGCCGTCGCTCGCTCATGGACGGACAGTCTGCCCCAGGCGCCATCGTCCGGCCCAACGGTGGCGTGACACACTGTCGCCCGTGACCCGCTCGCCCGAACCCGCCGTGTACGACGTGCTCGACGAGCGATTCGTCGACCTGATCGCTCCGTCGGGCGAGCTCGAACACCTCGCCGACGGGTGTGCGTGGGCGGAGGGGCCGGTGTACGTGCCGGCCGAGGCCGCCGTGTACTGGAGCGACGTCCGGAACGACCGGCTGCTGCGCTTCGACGAGGCGACCGACCTGGTGACCGAGGTGGAGCGGCCCGCCAACTTCTGCAACGGGCACACGCTCGACAACGACGGGGTGATCGTCGCGTGCGAGCACGGCACCCGGTCGGTGGTGCGCTGGTGGCCGGTCGACGGGGGCGGGGGTCGCCGGGAGACGATCGCCGACTCGTTCGGCGGCAAGCGCCTCAACAGCCCGAACGATGTCGTCGTGGCGAGCGACGGGTCGGTGTGGTTCACCGACCCGACCTACGGCATCGACTCGAACGCCGAGGGCTACGCGGCCGAGAGCGAGATCGGGTCGAGCAACGTGTACCGGGTCGATCCGTCGTCCGGCGAGGTGTCCGCACAGGTGACCGACATGGTGCGGCCCAACGGGCTGGCGTTCTCGCCCGACGAGTCGAAGCTGTTCGTGTCCGACACCGGCGTCAGCCATGTGGAGGGCGGCCCGCGTCACATCCGCGTATTCGACGTCGATCTCGCCGTTGGTGAGGTGACCGACGGGGGAGCGGTGTTCGCCACGTGCCCGGCCGGCGTGTTCGACGGGTTCCGCCTCGACGCGGACGGTCGGCTCTGGGCGAGCGGTGAGCAGGGCGTTCACTGCTACGACCCCGACGGCGTGCTGCTCGGCACGATCCGGCTGCCCGAGACCTGCGCCAACCTCGAGTTCGCCGGACCGAACCTGTACATGACGGCCACCAGCTCGCTGTATCGCGTGCGCCTCTCGTTCGGCTGACACGCCGGTGACCCGACCGCTCAGATGGCCGATCTACGTCGGGAAGTAGCTGACAATTGTACATATTCTAACACTGCAGCATACCGTTCTCGAACATACGTCTGCTAGC
>NZZV01000090.1 GCA_002698945.1 Acidimicrobiaceae bacterium | reverse complement strand
TCTCGAGATCCGCACCTCCGGCGGACACCGCCGTTGCCCACAACACCTTCTCGCGACGCTCGTGAGTGAGGGCGTCGGCATCCATCCCGCAGTTCTCCCGACCACCGGATGCAGTTTCTGAGCATCATGGTTGCCTCGCGATCCGCAGCCGACCTTCTCGGCACAGTCGAAGTCATCGACGCAGCCTTCCATCGACGCCAGATCGTCACGATGGCGGACTGGGACGAGTCGCTGCTCAACCTGATCGGTGCGCACGACCGGTGTGGCGGGGTCGTGCGATCGGGCATTCGGGCGTTGTTTGCCGCCTCCTACGAAGGCGGCGACAGCGTCCGTTCAGCGGTCGAGCAACTCCGCCACGCCCTCGCTGCTTCTCAGTACAGGCCCAGCGCAGCCGGCGCCATTGTCCGCTCCGCATCGTCTTTGACCTCCGAGCCGACAACGGTCCAGCTCGAACTCGACCTCGACTTCGGGCACTGAGCATTACCGAGCGGATGGCTGTGAGCAATCTGCCCCATATGCCGGGTATGCGCCGAAGTCGGCGGCGGACAAGCAATCACGCTCGTTCGAAGGCGGACCGCCGAGTTCCGATGCGCTCACCCCGAGCATCCGAGAACTCGGCCGGGAGACGGTCACATCGACCGTCCCACTGAATCTGGGCGCCCGGCGGCACTCGTATCCCGGTGCCGATCACTCTGCAGGATGTGGCAGATGTCGTCGGGACGGCAGTCGGACGAGTCGAGCGTGGTACTGCGTTCGATGAGCTCGACCAGTTCGTCTTCGAGGGCGGCGAGTTGTCGACGTCGTTCGCGGACCTCGGCCAACTTGTCGACCAGGAGCGTCTCGACGTGGCTGCATGGGGTCGTCCCGGCGTCACGGAGCTCGATCACGCTGCCGATCTCGGTGAGGGTGAGTCCGGCGGCCTGGGCTGCTCGGACGAAGCGGAGGTGTTGGAGAGCGTGGCGGTCGTAGGTGCGGTATCCGTTGGCGGATCGAGCCGGCGGCGCCAGCAGGCCGCGCCGTTCGTAGTAGCGGATGGTCTCGGGTGGGATCTGCGCGGCTGCTGCCAACTCCCCGATGCGCATGCAAGCAAGACTAGCCCTTGACCTTCGAGCGTGGATCAGGGTTTACGGTCATGTCGACGCACGACATCGCCGTCGAAAGGACCCACATGGCCACGGCCGACTCGTCTTCCATCGACCCACAGCCTTCGAACGACGCACGGGCGTCGACACTTCCCGTGACCGCGAGGCTCGCTGCGATCGGGCTGTGCTGTGGCGTGCCGCTGCTCGGCTCACTGGGTGTCGCCGGTCTCGTGGCTGGGGTCGCTACCGCTCGTTGGACCGTCGTTGCTGCCGCTTCGCTCGTCGTGATGGTGGTGGTCGGGGTGCCCGGGTGTCGCCGGCAGGCGTGTCGCAATGACGCCGCCGTGACGGGGACGTGGCCGGTGCCCCGTGTTGGGGCCGTGACGTCCGTGTCGAGTCGGGAGGCCGTTCGATGAGTTCGTGTTGCAGCATCAGTCCAGGACGAGCGTTGCCGTGTCCGTCATGTGGAGAGATCGGACCGGTCGTCGGGGTGGCGCCGGTTCGCCCGCACCGGCCTGACGTGGTCGACAGACCGTGGCAGCACTGCCAGACCGCTGGGTGTCCGGTCGTGTATTACCTCGACTTGGGAGTTGTCGACGCCGACGCGGTGGTCACCCAGGTTGGCTCCAAAGCGACGGATCGGCCGACACCGGTGTGTTTCTGCTTCGCTCACACCGCCGACGACCTCGTCGCCGACGC
Organism: Acidimicrobiaceae bacterium; assembly: GCA_002698945.1. GTDB lineage: Bacteria > Actinomycetota > Acidimicrobiia > Acidimicrobiales > Ilumatobacteraceae > Ilumatobacter. Next base: position 10,230 of record NZZV01000090.1, on the reverse strand, counting down.
AGATGCCAATGGCGGCGTCAGCACAATCAAGGCCGAGATCAGGCAGGCCGTCGCCGACGGCTATTGCGCGTGTGAGCACCTCAACCCCTCGACGAAGTGCTGCCTGGCCGACATCCACCGCACCCTGAATCTCAACGCCGCCACGCGGGTGGGCACGCGATGAGCACGCCGGATCCCTTCGACTTGATCGTGATCGGTGCCGGGATGGCCGGCAGCGCCGCCGCCGAGAAGTGTGCCCGGGCCGGCTGGCGGGTCGCGATCGTCGATGACCTCCCCTACGGCGGCACGTGCGCTCTGCGCGGCTGCGACCCGAAGAAGATCCTGCGACGAGGTGCCGAGATCGTCGACGCCGCCCACCTCCTCACCGGCAAGGGCATCGACCCCGCCGGACTCGCCATCGACTGGCCCGCGCTCAGCGCCCACATGCACGGCTTCACGGATCCGGTCCCCACCAACATGGAAACCAGCCTCGCCCGCCACGACGTTGTCACCCTGCACGGCACCGCACGCTTCACCGATGCGGACCGGCTCGACATCGACGGCACCATCCATCGGTTCCGGCACGCCCTGATCGCCACCGGCGCCCGACCCCGACCGCTCGACTTCCCCGGCGCCGAACACCTCATCGACTCCACCGGATTCCTCTACCTCGAACAACTCCCCGAACGGATCCTGTTCGTCGGCGGCGGATTCATCTCCTTCGAGTTCGCCCACATCGCGGCGCGTGCCGGCACCAAGGCAGTGATCGCCGACCACGGCCCCCGCCCGCTGCGTGGCTTCGACCCCGACCTCGTCGAACTCCTCGTCACCCGCAGCAACACCGTCGGAATCGACATCCATCGCACCACCGAGATCGTCAACGTCCGACCCACCGGTGACGGCTTCGACGTCACCCTCGACGACCACGGTCACGAGACGACGATCACCACCGACCTCGTCGTTCACGGTGCCGGACGACGACCCGACCTCGCCCGCCTCGACCTCGACACCGCCGACATCGCCCACGGCCCACACGGCGTACACGTCGCCGGTCACCTCCGGAGCACCACCAACCCTCGCATCTACGCCGCCGGCGACGCCGCCGACACACCCGGCGCGCCACTCACACCCGTCGCCGTGTTCGAAGGCAAGGTCGCCGCGTCCAACATGCTCAAGGACGCCACCACCACCCCCGACTACGCCGGCGTCGCAACGGCCGTGTTCACCATCCCCGAACTCGCCCGGGTCGGACTGCTCGAGGGCGAGGCCCGCGATGCCGGCATCGACCTCGACGTCCGCTACACCGACACCAGCGGCTGGTACTCCAACTACCGCATCGGCGAAACCACCGCCGCAGCCAAGATCCTCATCGACCGCACCACCGACACCATCGTCGGTGCCCACATGCTCGGACCCGATTACGGCGAGCTCATCAACATCTGCGCACTCGCCATCAAGCTCGGCCTCACCACCCGACAACTCACATCCATGAGCGCCGCCTACCCGACCGTCGGCAGCGATCTCGGATCCATGCTGTGACCGCACAACGCGCGCGAGGCACCGTGTCGACCTCAAGCCGCCGATGTCGGGGAAATGCACACGAAGTTCGCCGGTGACGGCGACGCCCCGGACCGCTCCACCCATCGCCGGGGCAGCAGCGGATGCTGACGTTGCTGCGCGGTTCAGGGGAGTTCCGCCGCCTGTTCCTCGCGCACACCGTGTCGCGAGCCGGTGACGCGTTCAACACCGTTGCCCTGCTGGTGCTCGTGTTCGACCTCACCGGCTCAGGCCGAGGGGTCGCGGGCGCGGTCATGTTCGAGGTACTGCCGGTGCTGCTGCTCGGTCCGATCGCGGGGCTCGGCGCCGATCGGATGCCTCGTCGCACACTGATGGTGGGTGCCGACCTGTTCCGCACCACGGTGGCGGTCGCGCTCGCCGCCTCCACGGGCTCGGTCGCCGTCGCGTACGCCGCTGCGTTCGGTCTGTCCGCCGGTGCCGCGGTGTTCAATCCGGCGGCAGCGGCTCTGCTCCCAGACGTCGTTGGCACCGATGAGTTGGTCGACGCGAACAGTGCCCTGTGGACGGCAGCGGTCACGGTCCAGATCGCTCTGGCTCCGCTCGCCGGGCTCGTGATCGCGGTGTTCGGCGTCGAGATCGCTTTCCTCGTCAACGCCGCGACCTTCATCGCGTCCGCGCTGCTGCTGTCGAGGCTCCGAGTCGGGCGGACAGCGGCCGAACCAACCGGACGCTCGAGGGGCGACATCCTGGCCGGGGCGCGCACCATCATCGCCGATCGACTCCTGATCCGACTGGCCGTCGTCCAGGTCATCGCGTCAATGTCGGCCGGTGCCACCAGCGGCCTCCTCGTCGTGCTCGCCGACCGCTGGCTCGGGGTCGGGCCGAGCGGGTTCGGTGCCCTGCTCGGCGCGGTCGGACTCGGCGCGACCGCAGGCCCACTCGTGCTGCGACGCTTCATCAACGCCGGCGACAAACGCTGGCTGTTCGGACCGTTCGCGGTACGCGGCGGTGTCGACCTCACGCTCGCCGCGGTTGCCAGCCCGGTCGTCGCCGGCGGCGCCTTGACCGTCTACGGCATGTCGACCAGCACTGGCATGATCGCCTACCAGACCACCCTGCAGGCCCTCGTCCCTGCCCCGACGCGAGGCCGGACATTTGCCGCATATGACGTTGCCTGGAACGTGGCCCGCCTGATCTCGCTCGCGATCGGCGGCATCCTTGCCGACGTCATCGACGTCCGATTCGTCTACATGATCTCCGGACTCCTTCTCCTCGTGGCTGCGACGATCGGACTGACGACCAACAACACAACGACCGGCAAAACGTCCCGACCGGCTCACCGAGAGTCGATGTAAAGGGCGTCGAGCGGCGGGATCCAGATCGGCGCCGTGCGACGGTGGGATCTGCTACACGATGTCGTTTGCGGCGGGCTGTAGCTGGGTATGGGTGGCGCATGGATCAACGCGGACAGGTCGACGAGTTCGGTCCGGGCGTTCAGCCTGGAGCCGATGGGAGCACGTCCGGGGACGTGAGCGAGGTGGCTGGTCCGGAGGGCGGTCACAGCGATCGCGGAGGCGGCGTGCAGATGAGCTACCTCCGTTTCGGCGCCATGATCGCCACTTCGACGGTCACCATGTTCGGCCTGATGTATCTCAACACGTACGCATGGGACCATGTTCGGTGGAGCGAGACCCGCGCGTACATGGCGCTCGTGATGGGCGCAACCATGGCGGTCATCATGTTGGGCTTCATGCTCAGCATGTATCGCAACACGATGGTCAACATCGGCATCGCAGCGTCCGCAGTACTGCTGTTCGTCGGAGCCTTGTGGCTCGTCCGCAGCCAGAACACCGTGCAGGATCAGTCGTACATGCGGGCCATGATTCCGCACCACTCGATTGCGATCTTGACGAGCGAACGGTCAGAGCTCGCTGACTATCGAGTGTGTGAACTCGCCATTGAGATCATCGAGGCGCAGCGCCGGGAGATCGCGGAGATGGACTGGCTGATCGCCGACATCGCCGAGAACGGGCCGGCCAGCACCGCCGCAGCGGCCGAGGAGCGCGCCGTTCCCGAGTTCACCGGCACGAGCAAGCGAACCTGCGCCTGACCGTGGAGCGCTTGGCGGGTGTCAGGACGACCGGGTGAGGAGTGGATTGCCGGCCGCGACCCACGCGTTCATGCCACCCCGTAGATCGACGATGTTGGTGTATCCGAGCGCGGCGAGCGTGTCGGTCGCTTGCGCCGACATGCTGCCCGACCGGCAGTAGACGGCGATCGGTGCTTCCATCCGGGTGGGGAGTTCGTCCCAGTCATTGATCTCGTCGAAGGGGACGAATGCGTCGGTGCCGTCGATATGGCCCTCGTACGGGACGTGGACGTTCACGAGGGTGACGGACGGCTCGTCGTCGAGGTACGCGAAGAACTCACCGGCGTCGAGCAGCCGAGTCGAAGCCGTTGACACCGTGACGTCAGGCTCCGCCGCCAAATCGTTTCCTCCGCAGGCCCAGCCGGCGCCCACGAGTGCTGCGAGTCCCGCAGCGCGGGAGACGGTTCGTGGTTTGTACGACATCGAGTCGTAGGTTACCGCGGTGCTCACTACGGTCGCAGATCGTCGCCCCGTCGTGGACACCGGTTTCGTGTGGCGGACGTCAGCGAAGCAGCGGCCTGACGGCGACCAGGATCGGATCCGGATCGATGGTCACCGCGCATGCTGCTTCGACGAATGGGTAGGGGTTGACGGCGGTCTCCCCGGCGTGGGTTTCGAAGTGCAGGTGATCTCCGCGGGCGTTGCCGGTTTGCCCGACGTACCCGATTACGTCACCTGCCTCGACGGGACGGCTTTCGCCCTCCCACGCGTCGAGGTGTGCGTAGTAGAAGCGTTCCCCGTTTGGTGTGGTGAGCCAGATCGCGTTGCCGCCGAGGTTGCTCCGCTTGAACTCGGCGTCGCCGTCGCGAACGGCGAGTACCGGGGTGCCGCGTGGTGCCTCCATGTCGACGCCTAGGTGGCGACGGCTTCCCGAGCGAGCGTCCCCCCAGCCGTCCACGTAGCGAGCTGCGCCCGGGACCGGGCACGCATCGAGCTCGCCTACGGTCGCGAGCTCGCGTGCCTCCGGCGAGGGCGCGTGGGCTGCAACGGTGGTGGACCACGCCAGGACGTTCGCTCCGGCGAGCGCGCCGGCGACGACGATGAGGGGGATTCGCATACCGGAATGTTACGGATAGATGTCGGTTTCGCAACAAACAGATGACGACACGGGAGGTGAATGATGCAACACCAGGCCCGTCCCTCGGCGGCCGACTTGACCCAGCCCACCTCAAGCTGCCTGGGTCGGGATCGGCTACGACAGGAAGTAGCACATGTCGAGTGTTGCGGTATCGTGTCGAAACCATGACGGCCGCAGCATCTCTGATCCACCGCGCCCGCCCGGTCGTCGGGCTGGTCCTGGTCGTGCTGGCGATCCTCGTGGGCGGACGTACGGCGTCGGCCCACACCGATTTCGATTCGTCGTCGCCGGCGGACGGAGCGGTCGCCGATGCCCCGTTGTCCGAGGTCGTCGTTAATTTCACGAACGCAGCCCAGCCCGCTGGCGAAGGTTTCGAACTGCTCGACCCGAGCGGCTCGATCCGAATCCCCTCGGCGGTCGACGAGACCGATGGGACGTCGTTCGTCCTGACGTTCGATCCGTCGCTGACCGCCGGCACCTACGGGCTCCGCTGGCAGGTCCAGGCCGGAGACGCCCACCCGATGAGCGGGTCGTTCCAGTTCGAGGTGACCGAGACCGCAGCCACAACACCGGCTGCGGCCGCAACACCGGCACCAGGAGTCCCCACATCCGAGTCGATGTCCGGCATGGAGATGAACGCCGACGCGCATGCGGCGATGTCGGACGGCGCGGGCGCACTCGAGGACTTCTTGGCCTCCGGGGCCGACTCGTCCGATGCCGTAGCGGTCGGTCGTGTCGGTCGTGGGGTGACGATCCTGGGTGCGGTGTTCGGGATCGGGGTGCTGGCCGCGCTGGTGTGGACGATACGTGGGCGCCGCGAGGAGCTCGAGACCCAGGTCGCGTGGGTCCGCCTCGCCGGGCTCGTGCTGTTCACCGGGGGGATCATCGAGTTCGCGTCACTGACCGAGGCCAATCCGTCTGCCGGCCTTACGGCGGTGCTCGACACGAAGGCAGGGCTGGCCACCGCGCTCAAGATGGTGGGAGGGCTCGCTGTACTCATCGGGTTTCACCAGCGCGCCGGTCGGATCATCGCTCCGATGCATTCGCTGTCGGCAGCCGTCGCCACCGACCTCCCGGTAACCGCACGCGCCGCGACCACGCGAACGGGGCACCAGGCCGAGCACGAGCATCGCTGGGCCCCGACGGCATCAGCGGCGGTGGGCCTCGGCGGCTTAGCGGCGGTGTTGATCTCGTTCTGGTTCGACGGCCACACGGTCAGCAAAGGGCCCTGGGCGATCCACTCCGTCGTGAACCTCGTGCATCTCGGTGCGGCAGCGGTATGGGGCGGCGGGGTGTTCGCGATGGCGACCGTCGCCTGGACGCGTCATCGTCGTCAGCATCAAACCGGTCTCGCTGCGATGGTGGTGCGGTTCTCCTCGATCGCGACGGTGGCATTGGTCGCGGTGGTCGTCGCCGGGTTAGTGATGACGTGGATGATCCTCGACTCCCCCGGTGACCTGTTCGCGACGCGATGGGGTCAGGTCCTGCTCGCCAAGATCGCAGTCGTGTCCGTTGCCGCAGGTTTGGGTGGGTACAACCACTTCCGGCTCCGCCCGCGTCTCGAACAGCGACCCGATGACCCGGCCGTGGCGAAGGAGCTGCGCACCACGTTGTCGATCGAGTCGATCGTGTTCGTCGTCGTCATCGCCTTGACCGCGGTGCTCGTCGCTTCCGCGACCTGAACAAGCGTCGCGGGATCGGAGCCGATGGCGCCCCGAACCGATGTCGTCAGTGGTCGCGCGCTTCGGGGTTCGGGACCGGGATGCGGACAGTGAAGACCGCGCCTCGGTCGGGATCGTTGGCGGCAGAGATGTCACCGCCGAGCGCTGCGACGAGTTCGTGCGCGACGGCGAGACCGATCCCGCTGCCGATGCCTTGGGCAGTCGTCCCGCGGTAGAAGCGCTCGAAGACGTGGGGCAGATCGACCGGTTCGATTCCTGGGCCGGAGTCGGACACCGTGATCACCGCAGCGCCCGTCTCGGCAGCGGTGTGCAAGGTGATGGTTCCACCCGTCGGCGTGTACACGAGCGCATTGCCGACCAGTGTGCTGACGATCTGCTTCACCCGCTCGGCATCGGCAAGGGCAAGTGCCGGTTCGAGTTCCGTTCGAAGTTCGATGTCAGCTGCGTCCGCGGCGGCCCGTGCGAGCTCGGCGACGCTCGCAACGACCCGTACCAGATCGACCGGCTCCAGCCTGACGTGGAGGTTCGCGGCGTCGGCGGTGGCGAGCGTGTGCAGGTCGTCCACGAGATGCGCGAGCCGGAGCACCTCCTCGTGGAGCGACTGCATGGTGCCGTCGTCGGGTTCGGCGACGCCGTCGACCAATGCCTCTGTCGTGCCACGCAGGATCGTCAGCGGCGTGCGCAGCTCGTGGGCGACGTCGGCAACGAGCTGCCGGCGCAGGTGATCTTCTTGCTCGACCGCGGCAGCCATCCGGTTGAACGTCGCCGCCAGCGTCCGCAGCTCACCGGGCGCGTCGCTGAGCTCGACGCGGACCCCGGGCTCGCCCGCTCCTACGCCCTCCACGGCGGCGGTCAGTGCCACGATCGGGCGCGTGACGCGACGGGCCACGAACACCGCGACTGCCACGGCGACCGCAACCGCGAGCAGGGCACCGAGGAGGACGTTTCGGAACAGCACGCTTCGGATCTGGCGCTCCGGGGTCGGCAGGTGGCTGTCAGGGAAGCGCAGCTCGATGGTCCCAACTCGCGCGTCGTCGACGACCACGTCGGCGTGCACGGGTTCGCCACGGTCGGTGTCCACGAACTGCACGCCGTGCATTCGCAGCATCATCTCGGCGAGCTCGTCCGTCGAGGCAGACAACAGACGGCCATTGATGTCACGGACGGTCAGCGTCGCCTGCCCGCGCGCCGCTATCGCCACGGCCGGCGCGAGATCGGCGCCCGACCAGCCACCGGTCCGCTCGTACGCCTGGGCGGCCGCCACTGCTGCTGCTCGAGCGTCTTCGGCGTGGACGTCCGCCACGAGGTCCGAGACGCCTGACCGGGCACCGACGACCATCAGCGCGGCGAGCACCGACAGCGCTGCGACGGCGACGACCACGAACGCGGCGGCGAGTCGCAAACCGAGGGGCGACAGCGGAGCCCGCCTAGTCATCGCGGGTGAGTCCCAGCCGATAGCCGGCACCGAGCACCGTCTCCACGATGGTCGGATCGTGCGGATCACGCTCGAGCTTGCGCCGCAGGTTCTTCACGTGACTGTCGACCGTGCGCTCGGACGCGAACTCGAACCCACGAACGCGATTGAGTAACTCGAGTCGGGAGTACACCCTGCCCGGTCTGGTCGCGAGAGCTGTGAGGATCCCCCACTCGGTCGGGGTCAACTCCACGGTGCCACCGCGCACGACGACCTCGTGGCGATCTTCATCGATCACGATCTCGCGCCCCCCGAACGAACGCCCGCGTGTCGACCCACCGTCGCGCCCGCGCCGCAGGATCGCATGTGCGCGGAGCATCACCTCACGCGGGCTGAACGGCTTGGTCACATAGTCATCAGCGCCGAGCTCCAACCCTCGGATGCGATCTTCCTCACTGGCCCGGGCCGTGAGCATCAGGATCGGCGTCGACGAGGAGCGACGTATCTCCGTCGCCACGGTCTCGCCGGAGACATCGGGGAGCCCGAGGTCGAGGATCACGAGGTCGGGCGCTGACGACTGGGCGAGCGTGATGGCCTCCGCGCCGCTTCCGGTGGTGAGCACCGCCCACCCCTCGCGCTCGAGGTAGCTGCGGAGCAACTCGCGGATCTTGAGCTCGTCCTCCACCACCATCACCGTCAACGCCATGGCCCACAGTCCTAGCCGACGCGAGCGGACCGACGGAGCGTCCGCGCCACAACCCATGCGACGCGCATGCGACCTCCACACCACCTCCACACGACCGGCCGATGATGAGTTGCAAGAACATCGAGGACAAAGGAGTCCACCCCATGAACACCAAACTGCTCACCCTCGCCGCAACCGGCGTCGCCGGCATCACGCTCGGGTTGGGCGTCGGCGTGGCCGCGGCCCAAGGCGGCCCCGGTGATGACCGAACACCGCCGCCCGTCGCAGACGTCGGCTCGATGGACGAGATGCACGCGATGATGCGCGACCAGATGCCCGCCGAGCTCGCCGACGCCTGCGACGAGATGCACGCGTCAATGCCCGCCGGCATGGCGTCCATGCACAACGGACTGATGAACGGTGCCGGCGGCATGAACGGTGCCGGCGGCATGAACGGTGCCGGCGACATGTCGAACGGCCAGCACCAGGCACACCACAAGTGATCGGTACCTGACGATGCCAACTCGACACCTCATCGGCTGCGTGGTCGCGGTCGTCGGAGTCGCAACCGCGCTGACGCTGATCGCGCCGTCCGCCGGCGGGTTCGCCGTCGTCGCGGCCTTCCTGCTCTGCCCGCTCGTCATGGTGATCGCCATGAAGTTCATCATGGGTGGGCCCCACGAGAGCGCCTCAAACAGCGAACCGACGACCGATCACTCGACGAACCACGCGGAGCGGGTCGGACGATGATCTCGCGAGTTGCGATCAGGGGGCCGGGTCTCCCCGCCCGGCGGCCCGGCCTCCGCCGCCCCCTCGTCGCGCTGATGCTCGCCGGTGCCGTGGTCATCGTCACCGCCTGCGCACCCGACGGCACCGACGGATCAGTCATCCGCGATGGCCCCGTCGCTCTGGGTCTCGCCGTCCCGGCGCTCGACCTTGACGACGTGCCGGCGAACATCGCCGATCACTACGAGTTCGCCGACGCCAACCGCAATCTGTACGACGAAATCCCTTGCTATTGCGGCTGCGAGAAGAGCATCGGCCATCGCAACCTCACCGACTGCTTCGTCCGATCGGACGCGAACGGCTGGGACGCCCACGCGGCAGGGTGCAAGGTCTGCATCGACGAGTCGATCGCCGTGCGCCGCCTGATGGCAGACGGGGCCGATTTGCCCACGATTCGCGACTCGATCATCACCGAGTTCGGCCCGCTCACCACCCCGACAACAACGACATCGACATGACAAGGAACGCCCCCATGGCTCACCACCCGCATACCCGAACCCCCTCCCGACGCCGAGCCTCCACCCGACGCCGATGGACGATCGCCGCAATCGCGATCGCAGCAGCCGTCGTGGGAACCGGCGCCCTCGTCGCCGGACAACGCGACGAACCATCGCAAGTCACTCCGAGACCGACCGGCGAGATCAACGCAATGGGCATGCCGGTCATCGGGACTCCGGGCACCGGTGCGGACCCGACTGCCTCAGGAACCGTCGAAGTCGACCACGGGCTCTGGCAGCTCGGCACCGTTCCCCTCAACACCGCCGTCCGCCCACAGTGGCAACTCACCAACACCGGGAACCAGCCGGTCGCGATCGGCGAACCCCGCCCGGAAGTACGCGAGGGATGCTGCCCCGGCCCGATCGCCCTCTCCACACGGACGATTCCCCCCGGCGGAACCGCCACCCTTGCGTTCGAGCTCTCCATGCACCCCGGGATGGA
>NZZV01000089.1 GCA_002698945.1 Acidimicrobiaceae bacterium | reverse complement strand
GGTGGCGAGCGCGAGCTGTCGGAGCGTCGGATCGAGGGGCACGTGTCGAGCGTACCGACGGCTTCATGCCCGACGAACGACCGAACGTCGACGGTGGCGGCCACGTCACGTCTGGACATGGCACCATGGTCGCGATGTCGCAGGCGCTGGACGAACTGATCGAGCTGCTCGATCTCGAGGCGATCGAGGTCAACATCTTCCGGGGAACCCAACCCGACGAGGATCGCCAGCGGGTCTTCGGCGGCCAGGTCGCCGGGCAGGCCCTCGTCGCCGCGGCGCGCACGGTCGACGACGACCGCCATGTCCACTCCCTGCACGCCTACTTCCTCCGCCCGGGCGACCCGACGGTGCCGATCCTGTACGAGGTCGACCGTCTCCGAGACGGTCGCAGCTTCACCACCCGCCGCGTCGTCGCGATCCAGCACGGACGCCCGATCTTCAACCTGCAAGCCAGCTTTCACACGCCCGAGGACGGGCTCGACTACCACGTCGCCGCTCCGACCGACGTGCCCCGCCCCGAGTCGTTGCCGACGTACCAGGAGCGACTCGAGCCTCATCGCGAGCGTGTCGGCGCCTGGCTCGACCGGCCCCGACCGATCGACACCCGGTACGCGCCGCCGGACCATGCCTTCGAACCGGGCCTGCAGACCGACGGCCAACTCGTCTGGCTCCGCGCCGACGGCACACTGCCCGACGATCCCGTCCTCCACGCCTGCATCGTCACCTACGCCAGCGACATGACCCTGCTCGACACGGCGCTCCGGCCGTCGGGCAAGTCCTCGTTCACCGACGACCTCATGATGGCGAGCCTCGATCACGCCATGTGGTTTCACCGACCGTTCCGAGCCGACGACTGGCTGCTGTACCAGCAGCGATCGATCTCGGCGTCGTCGGCACGCGGTCTCGCTGACGGGTCGATCTTCACGGCCGACGGCGACCTCGTCGTGAGCGTGGTGCAAGAAGGTCTGATCCGGGTGATCGACCGATGAGGCGCTTCGCCGGAGGCCTCGTCGCACTGCTCACCGTCGTCGCCGCGTGCGGGGGCGACGGTGATGACGCCCGGGACGACGAATCATCGGCGGTGATCGTGACGACCACGACGGCCGTACCCGAGTCCGCGCCGACCACCGGCGCGACGACACCGGCCACGACGACACCGGCCGCGACGACACCGGACGTGCCCGCCGTACCGACCACCACATCGCCCGGTGCGTCGTCCAGCACGCCCGACGCGACCACGTCTCCGACGTCGACCGGGCCAACGACCTCGGCCGACACATCTGCACCGGCCACCGATCAGCCCGCTCCCGAACCGACCGTCGGCGATCCGTACGTGGGGACCGAGGTCGTCGTGACGACCGACCGACCGGTCGACCTGGCCGTTCGCTCCGGCGATGCCGCGCTGTACGTCGTCAACCAGACGGGCACGATCGTGCGCGTCGATCCGGCGACCGGCGACGCAGTGACGATGCTCGACGTGTCCGGGCAGATCTCGACCGGTGGCGAACGTGGCCTGCTCGGACTCGCGTTCTCGCCCGACGGCGCACTCGCGTACACGAACCACACCGCAGCCGACGGGGCGACGGTCATCACGGAGTTCGCCGTCGCTGCCGACGGCACCATCGACGGCGCGTCCGCTCGGCCACTCCTGACGGTGTCCCAGCCGTACAGCAACCACAACGCGGGCGATCTTGCGTTCGGACCCGACGGGATGCTGTACGTCCCGCTCGGCGACGGCGGATCGGCCGGTGACCCCGAACGACGTGCCGGCGACCCCACGAGCCTGCTCGGCTCGCTCCTCCGGATCGACCCGACGCCCTCCGGCGACGCGCCCTACACCATCCCGCCGGACAACCCGTTCGCGAGCGGGCAGTTCGCCGGCCTCGACGGCGCCCCCGAAGTCTGGGCCCATGGGTTGCGCAACCCATGGAAGATCGCCTTCGATCCCCGCAATGGCGACCTCTGGATCGCCGACGTCGGCCAGAACCTGCTCGAGGAGGTGAACCGGGTCGGCGCGGTTGAACGGCCCGCCGGCTACGGGCTCGACTTCGGGTGGAGTGGATACGAGGGCACCGAGGTGTTCAACGACGACGACGTCCGCGACGGTACGACCCTGCCCGTGCTCACATACGAACATGGTGCGGACGGCTGCTCGGTCTCCGGCGGCGTGCCGTACCGCGGTCGTGCGATCGACGATCTCGAACCGGCCTACGTCTACGGCGACTACTGCTCCGGCATCGTGTGGGCGCTCGACCTCGCAGGTGGCCGCAACCTCCGCCTGCTCGACGGCCTGTCCGAACTGACCGCCGTGCGCGCCGGCCCCGACGGCGAGATCTACCTGCTCCAGGGGAGCGGCGAGGTACGCCGACTCATCGCTGGGTAGGCGGCGGGGCGGTGGAGTCACCCACCACCAGCTCGACCGGCAACACGATGCGCCTGGCGCGCTTGGTCGATCCCGTCATGCGTTCGCCGAGGAGGGTTGCCGCGGCCCGACCCTTGGCAGCGACGTCTTGGCGGATCGTCGTGATGCTCGGTTGCGACCAGGCGGCGAGCTGCGTGCCGTCGAACCCGACGACCGACAGGTCGTCGGGCACGACGAGTCCGTACTCGGTCGCTGCCCGGATCGCCGCGGCTGCGGCGACGTCGGAGAAGCAGACGATCGCCGTCGGGCGGGGATCGAGTTCCCAGAGGAGCGCGATCGCGTCGGCCGGGTCGCCGTGCTTGGGGGCCTGGACCACCGGCGCGTCGAGTCCGGCACCGTGGATCGCGTCGAACCATCCGAGCAGCCGCTGCTCGCTCACCACATGGGTCGCGGCGAACGGAGCGGACACGAATCCGGCTTCGGCTCCGTGTGCGGTCGTCAACACCGCCAGATGTTCGTGACCCAGGCCGATGACGTGATCGGCGGCGAGGCGTGCGCCTTCGCGATCGTCGATGTTCACGCTGTCATAGCCGGGGCGCGGCCGGTGGTCGACGAACACGAGCGGGAGCCGGCGCCGGACCAGCCAGTCGATGGCCCCGCTGTCGTCGTTGCACGCGTACAGCACCGCCGCGTCGAGGGCGACGTCGCGGGCCGGGACGAAGTCGGCCGTCGTGTCCGACGTCAGGAGCGTGATCGCCGAACCGGTCGGGGCGAGCTCGGCCGCGATCGCCCCGACGAATCCCGCGGCGACCTCGTCCTCGAAGGCGTAGGAGAACGTGTCGGTGAAGAGGATGCCGACGCTGCCGGCTCGCCCGCGTGCGAGCGAGCGAGCGGTGGGGTCGGGCCCCGCGTATCCGAGTTCGGCCGCTTTGGCCAGGATGGTCGCGCGCAGGTCGGCGGAGAGCTGGTCGGGGCGCGAGAACGCATTCGACACCGTCATCCGGCTCACACCGACCTCATCGGCGATCGTCTGCAGCGTCACCCGACCCATCGCCTCCATCATCGCGGCTGGAGGTCGGGATTCCACGTTCCCGACCTCCAGCTGCGATGCGTCACGCCGGAGCGTGATGCAGGGGCGTTCGCCGCGGGAGGAGGCGACGAACGCGGAACCAGGCGGCTCCCGTGGGTCGGCGCCGCTCGACGACCGGACGCACCGGCGAGTCAGGTCGGGCGCTGAAGGCGGTCGTGGTGGACATGTTCTGCTCGATCACGAGACGGGTGGCAAGATGCATCGATTCCATGGCGGGTCCTTTCCGGTGCTGGCTGGCTATACCGGTATAGTACTGGCGTCGCCGCAGCGCGTCTATACCGGTACAGTGAGACATTCGCCACAGCGTGCCGACGAGCGCACGACCAGCCAGCAAGTTCTCGGGGGATCCAGTGGCGGAAACCGCAACCAGCGACGCCGAGAACGTCAGGCGATGCGCTGGAACGTGACCGAGCGTCGCTCGACGTCGACCGACTCGAGTCGGACCCGCATCTCGTCGCCCGGATCGACCCGGCGTGCGGAGAGCCGCACCAGGACGGCAGGATCGATGATCTGCACCTCGACGCCCCGATCGGACTCGTCGATGACCACCGCGTCGAACACCTCGCCCTCACGTCCGGAGAGCACCACCGCCTCGGCGAGGTCGAGTGCCATCCGTTCTGCACGGTTGGCGCGCTGCTCGCCGTGCGACATGGCCGCCGGCAGCTCGTGAAACGCCCGCTCGACCTCGTCCGGAACCCGCTGCCCCTGAGCGACGGCGAGCGCCGCCTCGATGACGTACCGATCCTGCAACCTCCGCAGCGGCGCGGTGCACTGGGCATACGTGGCAGCAACGGCGGAGTGCCACGGGCGTTCGCCGTCCTGGTACGGCGCATAGGAAGCACCACCGGCGGCCCGGCGAACGGCGATCAGGAACGCCGACGTCCGGGGGTCGGCACGCGGCAGGGAACGTTCGAACCGGTCGAGCGGCACGTCGGCGGGCCAGTCGAGCCCGAGCGCACGGGCGGCGTTGCGCAGCTGGCGGTACCGCCGTTCGTCGACGTCGGGCATGACGCGAAACAGACCCGTACCGGCGGCCAACAGCGCCTCCCCCACCGCCATGTTCGTGGCGAGCGACAGGGCGGCGTTCTGCTCCTCCGACTCGAGCCGCGGTCGGAACTGCAGCCGGAGCCGGCCGTCGGCCCGGTCGATCTCCTGTTCGGGGAACTCGACCCGCGGTGCACCCCGTGCCCGTTCGGCGAGCTGGATCCGGCGATGCAGCTCGCCGAAACCCTCGGGGAGGTCGGCGGAGGTCACCGCGTCGTACGCCAACTTGGCGTGGCTCCGAACGAGTGCCCGTTCGACGCCGTCGAGGCGCGAGATGCCGTCGGTGCCGATCCGGACCGTGAACACGACGGCGGGACGGTCGACGTCCGGGAGCAGGCTCGCCGCACCCTCCGACAGCACCGTCGGGTACAGCGTCGCCCGTTCGTCGGGGAGGTAGACGGTGACGGCGCGCTCGAACGCCTCGCGGTCGAGCGGATCGCCGGGACGGACGAACCAGCCGACGTCGGCGATCGCGTAGTGCAAGATGACGTCGTCGCCGGCGCGTTCGATCGCGAACGCCTGATCGAGGTCGACCGACGATGCCGGGTCGAGGGTGACGAACCGCTCCCCCGTCCGGTCACGGTGCTCCGCACCAGGGGTGCGCGCCGCCGCAGCCTCGGCGGCGGCCACCACCTCCGAGGGGAACGACGTCGGGATCCCGCACTCCTCCCGGATCGCGTCGAGCCCGTCCAGCATCATCTCCCGAGCCCCAGCCCCCAACCGCATGCCACTCACCCTACAGATGGTGTCGGATACCTCCCGTGCCGACAGGTCCTGCCCTCAGCCAGGTCGCGCACGGGAGGTATCCGACACCATCTGTCGCGCCTACCTTCTCGCGCCCATGAACATGCCTTTGAGCGCGTCGTAGTGCTCGATCACGTGACCGGCGCCCAGCACGACGGCCTCGAGGGGCACGTTCGACATCCGGACCGGCACCTCGGTCTCGCGCTCGATACGGGCCGCCAGGCCGCGCAGCAGGCCACCGCCACCGACCAGGTACATCCCTCGGACGAGGAAGTCCTGTGACAGCTCGGGCGGCGCCTTCGACAAGCACCGCACCACCGACGCGACGATCGACGACACGACGTCTTCGATCGCGTACCGGATCTCTTCCGGGGTGAGGATGACCGTCTTCGGGAGCCCGGTCATGAGGTCGCGCCCTCGAACCTCCGCCTGCGACTCCTGGGGCGTCGGATCGGCCGACCCGATCGCCATCTTGATCTCTTCGGCCGTGCGCTCACCGACGGCGATGCCGTGCTCGCGACGGATGTAGTTCTGGATCGCGGCGTCGATGTCGAACGAACCGACGCGAACCGCCTCGAGCGCGACGATGCCGCCGAGGCTGATCACCGCCGTCTCGCTCGTGCCACCGCCGATGTCGATCACCATGTTGCCGACCGGTTCGTCGATCGGGAGGTCGGCACCGATGGCAGCGGCCATCGGCTGTTCGATCAGGTTCGCGTCGGCGGCGCCGGCTCGGCGAGCGGCGTCGGTGACCGCTCGCCGCTCGACCTCGGTGATGGCCGACGGCACACAGATGACGACCTTCGGGCGGGTGAATCGGCTGACGCCAACTCGTTGCAACAGCAACCGGATCATGCGCTCGGTGATCTCGAAGTCGGTGATGGCGCCACCTCGCAACGGACGCACGGCGACGATGTAGCCGGGCGTGCGGCCGATCATCTGCCAGGCCTCGCGACCAGTGGCGAGCACTTCTCCGGTCTGTCGATTCAGCGCGATGACCGACGGCTCGTTGAGCACGATGCCGCGCCCCTTCATGTAGACCAGGGTGTTGGCGGTGCCCAGGTCGATCGCGAGGTCACGTGCCATCGTCGTCGTCGTCTTCCTCGTCGTCGGCGCTCGAGGCGTCGTTGGCTTCGGCAGCGCTCTGCACCTGGTCGACGACGGGACGACGAGCTTCGGGGGACAGCGCGTCGATCTGGCGCCGGAACGAGTCGACCCCATCGCGAGATCGTCGATAGCGCGTGATGCTGACGGCGATGGCGGCGAGGACCGCAACGGTGAGCACGATGACGAGGATCGTCGTCATGTATCGACCTCCGACGACGCCGAAACGGGTACATCGGCGACGTCGACGAGATCGGCGGCGTTGGTGCCCCAGTCGGAGCCGTCCGGCCACACTTCGCGCTTCCAGACCGGAACCGACACCTTGAGGGCGTCGATCGTGAACCGAGCGGCGACGAACGCCTGCGGTCGGTGCGGTGCGGACACAGCGCAGACCACCGAGCTCGCTCCGAGCTCCAGGCGCCCCACGCGATGGATCATCGCGATGCGGCCGACCTCCGGCCAACGGTCGCGCGTGGCCGCTGCGATCTCCGTCAGCTTCGGGACGACCATCTCGTCGTACGCCTCGTATTCGAGGTATTGAACGTCGTGTCGCTCCACACCATCCGTGTCGGCCGCGTGATCACGGACGGTGCCGCTGAACAGCACCACCGCACCGCAATCCGGCCTGACACACCAGTCGTAGATGGCGCCGATCGGCAGGGCGGCGTCGGTAAGACCGAGCCATTCGTCGCCGCTGTCCGGTGGGAGCACAGAGGCATCGTAGCCGTGCCACTGCACTGCGCGACGTCCCCCGGTGTTCCACCTTCACTACGATCGTCTTCTCGTGGAGCACGGTCCGGTTCCCCCGCATGAGCGCAGCTGGCGGCACCCATCCGAGGTTGCCGCGGATGAAACGGCAGAGCTGCGCGCCATCGAGGTGCCCCGGTCGACTCGTACCTTCGCCCTGGCCACCGGCACGCTGGGGCTGGTCGCGATCGCCGTCTTCGTGCTCGCGATGACACCGTCGCGCGACGGGACGCCGATCGCCCTGACGGCGACGACGACCATCCAGGTCACCGCCGCGGGAGAGTCCGCCCCGACGTTCGCTGCGGTACGGGGCCCGGTCACCGAGGTCACGCCGATGCGTGCTGCGCTCGCCACACCGATCGGTCGTGGTGACTACGCCGTCGTCATCCGGACCTCGGTTCGTAGCGACGGCGACGACACGGTGCAGGTCGCACTGCCGTCGGGTCGCGTCGTCACGGGCCAGATCATCGACGTCGACGCCGACACGGCGGTGATCCAGCTGGCGGAGGCCGAGCCCGGGCATCGCATCGCCGAGCAGCGCCCGCACGACCGGGAGACCGTGACCGTGCTGGCGACACCACCGATCACGGTGGCGTTCGCCGACATCGACGAACTCTCGGTCGACGAGGGAACGGCCGTCCTCGACGTCGACGGTGAGTTGGTCGGGCTCTGCACGCGCGGTGCCAACGGAACCGAGGTGGTCTCCGTCGATGAAGCGATCGAGGAGATGGATGCCCCGGTCGACGCCGAGCACGAGCATGAGCACGGCGACGACGGCGAGCCTGGCGACCCGAACGTCACTGCTGTCGTGGATGGCGACCACGAGCTCGACGATGCGCTCCACGTGCCTGGTGAGCGAGATGACGACGATGACTCGGTCGCTGAGCACGACGTGCCGCTCGACACTGACGTCGTGGACACCGACGTCGTGGACACCGCCGGCGAGCAGGACGACTGATCAGCGGTGCCGGCGCCGCCACCAGCGGCGGGCGAGCAGCGTGGTCGTCGCGGCGACGGCGATGATCGCGGCCACCATCGCCGTGAGCGCGAGTTCCTGACGTCGCTTGGGCGTGATCATCGTCCACCACTTGGCCTCGGTGCCCTCGACGAAGGCTTGCTCGTTCGTCACGGTGGGCTGCCAGCCTTCCGCCCTCAACTTGTCGTTCGCCACGATCCAGGGGGCTCGTGTGTACGAACGGAGCCCGGGCGGAATCGGTCCGCGTTGGAAGCGCCACCGCAACGCTCCGACGACGTCGGCGACACGGCCGGGGAACACCAATCGAAGCCGCTGTCCCGACAGCGCCCGGACGCGATCACCCGGGATGCTGCCGTCAGGGGCGACGTTGTAGACCCCGTCGAGCGACCGTTCGATGGCGATCGCGACTGCGCTGGCGACGTCGTCATGGTGCACGAACTGCGTCGGTGGGGACGTCTCTCCGAACACCTGACCCGATCCGGCGGTGAGTGCACGTGCCAGTGACGATGTGCCCTCTTCGGCGATCGGGATCGCCGGTCGGAGCATCGCGACGTGACGCCCGGGGCGCTCCGTCCGCCACTGCTCGACTGCGGCCTCGGCGGCGGCGAGTTGGCGGGCGTACACGAACGTCGGATCGGGTCGGAGCACGGCTTCCTCGGTGAGCGGGATCGGGTTGTTCGCCAGGGCCCCGTAGACCATCGCCGACGACACGACGACGAGTTGGCCGGCGCGAACGCGACGAGCGTCGTCGAGCAGCCCTTCCGCGCCGACGGTGACGCTCTCGCCTCGCTGTCCGAGGACGTCGTGGTCCGCGATGCCGACCTCGACCACCACGTCGAATCGCCCCTGCTCGATCGGTTCGTCACCGGACGCCACGACCACGTCGACCCCGGGCAGATCAGCGACCCGATCGGCAACCCGCCATCCGAGCGCACCCCGAACGCCGCGCACGTACACGCGTCGTGCGGGCACCGTGGTCGTCATCTGGACGACACTACCGATGCGACCGGTGTCGGTGTCCCGTTTGGCGTCGGATCCCTTTCGCGGCATCAATCGCCGCGAAAGGGATCCGACACCAATCGCGTTCCCGTAGCCTCGACGTATGGCAGACGACGAGGGCTCGGGCGACGAGCCGTTCAATCCGTTCGGGGCGTTCCCGATGTTCGGCGACATCGCGAAGGCACTGCAGGGCCAGGGTCCACTCAACTGGGACGCGGCTCGCCAGTTCGCGATGCTCGGCGCCACCGAAGGCCAGCCGGAACACAACGTCGACCCCGGTGACCGGATCGCCTACACCGAGCTCGCCCGAATCGCGGCGATGCACGTCAACGACCTGACCCAAAACGAGGCCGACCCACCCGAGCCGCGCATCGTGACCCGCGGGCAGTGGGCAGCCGAGACGCTCGACGCATATCGGCCGCTGTTCACCGACCTCGCCACCTCACTCGGCCAACAACCCGGCACCGACGTCGACACACCGTCCGACCCGATGATGCAGATGATGGCCGGCCTCAGCCAGATGATGGGCCCGGCGATGATGGGCATGTCGGTCGGCTCGATGGTCGGTGCCCTGTCACAGCGGGTGTTCGGTCTCCACGATCTGCCGATCCCACGGGCGAAGCAGGAGATCGTGCTGGTGGCTCGCAACATTGCCGAGTTCGCCGACACGTGGGAGATCCCAGCCGATCAGATGCGGCTCTGGGTGCTCGCACACGAGCTGTCCGGTCATCGTGTCTTGTCGATCGACCACGTGCGAAGCGCCCTCGCCGACCTCGTGCGGCAACACGTCAGCGGGTTCCGCCCCGATCCGTCTGCGTTCGCCGACTCGCTCGGCGGCATCGACCCGATGAGCGACGACGCCGACCCGATGCAGGCGATCCAGCAGGCGTTCTCCGATCCCGAGGTCCTGCTCGGAGCCGTGCAGTCCGACGAGCAGCGCGCGTTGCAGCCTCGCCTCGACGCCGCGGTCGCGGCGGTGGTCGGCTACACCGACTGGGTCGTCGATGCGGTGTCCGTGCGCTTGATCGGTGGCGAGTCGCTCCGTATCGCCGAGGCGGTGCGTCGCCAGCGGGCCGAGCCGACGCCGGACGACGTGTTCGTGGAGAAGCTGCTCGGGATCCGGGTCGGCGAAGACCAGGTCCGGCGCGGCAAGGCCTTCGTCCAGGGCGTCGTCGACCGGGTCGGCGAAGACGGCCTGACGACCCTGCTCGAAACCGACGGTTCCCTCCCCACCCCCGCCGAACTCGACGCCCCAGGCCTCTGGATCGCCCGCCTCACCGAGTAGCGGCGCCGGTGCGCCCGCTCACCGCTACACGGCGAGGAGACGAAAAGGAGGAGGGCTTTGCCGACCGTGTCGCGCATGCCCACTTTTTCTTCCTCAAACCGGCCGGAATCTCAGCGTCTCGATTCGACGGCGTCGGTGAGTCGTTGGAAGACGTGTTCGGGTTGGCCGACGCCGTTGATCACCGTCAGGGCGCCACGGCTGCTGTAGTAGTCGATCAGCGGCGAGGTCTGGCTCTCGTAGAGGTCGAGCCGGCGGTTGACCGCGTCGGGGGTGTCGTCGGCCCGCTGCTGGACGTCGCCGCCGCACACGTCGCAGATCCACGGTGACGGCTCGGTGCCGGTCGCGGTGTAGTTCGTGCCACAGTCGCGGCACACGCGGCGTGACGACAGCCGCTCGAGCACGATCTCGCGCGGCACGTCGAGGTCGATCGCGACGTGGATCGGCTTGTGGGCCGTGATCGAGTCGAGCGCCTCGGCCTGCGCGACGGTGCGTGGGAAACCGTCGAGAATGTAGCCACGGGTGTCGGCGTCGGGCTTCGCGAGACGCTCGTCGACGATGCCGATCATGATGTCGTCACCGACGAGACCGCCGGCGTCCATGACCTCCTTGGCCATCATGCCGAGCTCGGTGCCTTCCCGGGTCGCCGCGCGCAGCATGTCACCGGTCGAGATGTGCGGCACGACATAGTGGCGCGAGAGTCGGACGCACTGCGTGCCCTTGCCGGCACCTTGACGACCGAGAATGACGATGCGAGCTCCCGGGATCATTCCCGAGTCAGCCCTTTCGCGAGCCCTTGTTCCGCACCGCGGCGAGGGAAGCGCCAGCGACGAGCCGCACGGAGGGAGCGGGCGATGCGCCGCGGAGCCCAGTCCCGACCGTCATTTGAGGAAGCCCTCGTAGTTGCGCAGCATGAGCTGGCTGTCGATCTGGCGCATGAGTTCGAGCGACACACCCACCGAGATCAAGATGCTGGTGCCGGCGAAGGCGAACGTGCTCACGTCGGCCGCCCACAGGATCAGATACGGCAGGATCGCGATGAGCGCGATGAACACCGCTCCCGGCAGCGTGATCCGGTTGACGGCCTTGGCGAGATACGCCTCGGTCTGGGGGCCGGGCCGCACACCCGGGATGAAGCCACCCTGACGACGGATCTGGTCGGCCTGACGCACCGGGTCGAACGCGATCGAGTTGTAGAAGTACGCAAACGCGATGATCAACAGCGCGAACAGCGTGACGTAGACGATGTTCTGGCTGTTCAGGATGTACTGGTCGACGCCCTCCTGGATCTGACCGCGAATCCACGACCACGACCAGTCATCGGCGTTCGGGTCGCCGCTGCCGAAGAAGCTGGCGAGGATCGCCGGCAGGAGCAGGATCGAGCTGGCGAAGATGATCGGGATGACGCCCGACTGGTTGACCTTGAGCGGGATGTAGGTGTTCTGGCCGCCCATCATGCGGCGCCCGACCACCCGTTTCGCGAACTGCACCGGGATCCTGCGTTGCCCGAGTTCGACGAACACGACCGCCACGATGATCGCGAGGCTCACGAGGATCATCACCACGAACCAGAAGACCTTGTTGACCTGCAGGATCGAGTAGAAGCCGCTCGGCACGCTGGCGACGACCGAGGCGAAGATGACGATCGACATGCCGTTGCCGATACCGCGCTGGCTGATCATCTCGCCCATCCACATGAGCACGGCGGTGCCGGCCACCAGGGTGGGGATGATGAGGTAGCCGCGCGGCCAGATGCCGTCGGGCAGGAGCGGTACGGAGGGGGCCTGCACGGCCGAGAAGAACGCACCACCACCACCGGTGCCGAAGAGGAACACGAGCACGGTCGCCTGGAGCGTGGCGAGCGCGATGGTGACGTAGCGGGTGTACTGGGTGATCTTGCGCTGTCCGACCGCACCCTGCTGCTGGAGCTCTTCGAGCTTGGGGATCACGACGCCGAGCACCTGCATGATGATGCTGGCGGTGATGTACGGCATGATGCCGAGCGCGAACACCGAGAACGACTCGAACGCACCGCCCGAGAACAGGTTGAACAGCCCCAGCGCACCGCCTTGGGCACCCTCACGCAGCTGATCGATCGCCAGCGGGTCGACGCCCGGCACCCGGATCGCTGCGCCCACTCGATAGAGGGCGACGATCATGAAGGTGAACAGCACCTTGTTGCGGAGGTCCGGGACCTTGAAGATGTTCAGGATGTTCGACAGCACTGGCAGATCCTTGTGTCTCGTCAGACCCCGGAGAGGCTACCGGCCGAGGCCGCTTCACCACGAAGCTGCGTCGGCCGGAGCGGGGTGCGATGGAAGGCGACGGCATCCCGCCGCCCTCCATCATCGATGGGGTGGGCGTCGCCGCCCGGCGATCACCGGTTGGTGAACTGGTTGCCCTTGGCGGCGGGACGACCGGCCTTGCCTTCGCCCTTGAACGGCAGCTCGATCAGTGTGAGCGAGCCGCCGGCCGCCTCGATCGCAGCCTGGGCCGCCTTCGACGCGCCGTGGGCGTGGACGTCGACCTTGCCCGACAGCTCGCCGCGGGCGAGCACCTTCACGAACGCGTCCTTGCGGACGATGCCGTGGGCGTGCAGCACCTCGGGGGTGATGGTCGTCTCACCGTGTTCGTCGGCGAGCGCAGCCAGGGTGTCGAGGTTGACCGCGCTGTACTCGACGCGGAACGGGTTCGTGAACCCCTTCAGCTTCGGGACACGCTGCTTGAGGGGGTTCTGACCACCCTCGAAGCCGCGGGCGACGGTGTTGCGGGCGCGCTGGCCCTTGGTGCCGCGGCCGGCGGTCTTGCCGCCCTTGCCGCCGGTACCACGGCCGACACGCTTGCCGCTCTTGCTGGCGCCGGGAGCCGGCGCGAGATCGTGAACGCGCATGTCAGTTACTTCCTTGTTCGTCGGCGGCCTGTTCGACGACGTCGGCGACCGCTTCGTCGACGGCCTCACCCGACTCGTTGGCCTTGTCGCTGCCCTGCGGACCCTCGACGCCGATGGCGATCAGGTGCGGGACACGGGCGATCATGCCGCGGATCTCGGGCCGGTCCGGGAGGGTGTTGGTCTGGCCGATGCGACCGAGTCCGAGCGCACGCAGGGTGCCCTTGGCCTTCGGCTTGCTGCCGATCGCCGACCGGGTCTGGGTCACGGTGATCGTGTTCTCACTCATGGTTGGCTCCTGCCGCCATCTGCTTCTGACGCTCGTTGTAGGCGTTGAGCAGACCCTTGGGCACGAAGTCCTCGGCCGGGATGCCGCGACGCTTCGCGACCTCGTCGGGACGCTCGAGCTGCTTGAGGCCGTCGATCGTGGCGCGGGCGACGTTGATGTGGTTCGCCGAACCGAGCGACTTGCACAGGATGTCGTGCACGCCGGCCTCTTCGAGGATGATGCGGGCCGCGCCACCGGCGATGACGCCGGTACCGGGAGCGGCGGGCTTCATGAGCACCCGACCGCCGCCGGTCGAGCCGAGGACGGGGTGGATGATCGTCGACCCGGCGAGGGGCACCTCGAACAGGTTGCGCTTGGCTTCCTCGGTGCCCTTCTGGATGGCGAGGGGCACCTCTTTGGCCTTGCCGTAGCCGAGGCCGACGCGGCCGTTGCCGTCACCGACGACGACGAGCGCCGTGAAGGCGAAGCGACGTCCGCCCTTGACGACCTTGGCGACACGGTTGATCGTGATGACGCGCGACTCGCGCAGACCGCCATCGTTGTCGTTCGAGTCGTTGCGGTCGTTGCGGTTGCTGTTGCGATCGTTGTTGTAGGCCATCAGAACTCCAAACCTGCCTTCCGGGCGGCGTCGGCGATTGCGGCGATCCGACCGTGGTAGGCGAACCCACCCCGGTCGAACACGACGGTGGTGACACCAGCGGCCTTGGCACGCTCGGCGATGAGCTCGCCGACACGTTCGGCGGCGGCGACGGTGGCACCACTGCCCTGCTCACGCTGGCCGGCCTCGGTGGTCGACGCGGCGGCGAGGGTGACACCCTCGTCGTCGTCGATCACCTGGACCGAGATGTGCTTGTTGGAACGGAACACGGCGAGGCGCGGCCGGGCAGCCGTACCGTGCACCTTCTTGCGAACCCGACGGTGACGACGGATCCGGCCCTGGCGACGTGCCTTGGCGATGTCACTCATTACTTCTTACCTGCCTTGCCGGCCTTGCGGATGATGCGCTCGCCGGCGTACCGGACGCCCTTGCCCTTGTACGGCTCGGGCTTGCGGATGCTGCGGATGTCGGCGGCCACCTGACCGACCACTTCTTTGTCGATGCCGGTCACGATGACCTGCGTCGGCTGCGGCACCTCGAAGGTGATGCCGTCGGGGGCGGCGACCGAGACGGGGTGGCTGAACCCGAGGTTCAAGCGGAGGGCGTTGGGCCCCTGCGCCTCGGCTCGATATCCGACGCCGACGATCTCGAGTTCTTTCTTGAAGCCGTCGGTGACGCCGATGACCATGTTGTTGACGAGGCTGCGAGTGAGGCCGTGCAGGGCCTTGTTCTTGCGCTCGTCGTTCGGACGCACGAAGGTGAGCGTCCCGTCGTCCTGGGTGATCTCGATGCCACCGGGGATCTCACGGGACAGGGTGCCCTTCGGGCCCTTGACGGTGATGTTGCCGCCCGAGACGGTGACGTCGACTCCCGAGGGGAGCGTCACCGGGGCGTTACCGATACGCGACATGTCGGCTCCTTACCAGACGTAGCAGAGGACTTCGCCGCCCACGTTGCGCTGACGCGCCTCGCGGTCGGACATGAGTCCGTGGCTGGTGGACAGGACGGCGACACCGAGGCCGCCGAGCACGCGAGGCACGGCGGAGGCCTTGCGGTACACCCGCAGACCCGGCGTCGAGATGCGACGGAGACCCGAGATCGTGCGATCTCGGTCGTCGCTGTACTTCATCTGGATGGTCAGGACGTCGCCCGGGCCCTTCGTGTTGGGGCTCACCTCGAAACTCGAGATGTAGCCCTCGTCCTGAAGGACCTTGGCGAGTGCCACCTTCTGCTTCGACGAGGGCATGCGCACCTCGTCGTGGAGCGCCGTGTTCGCGTTGCGAATACGAGTCAGCATGTCGGCGATGGGATCGGTCAGCATCTGTGTTTCCTCCTCACCAGCTCGACTTGGTCAGACCGGGGACTTCACCGGCGTGTGCGAGCTCGCGCAGGCACACACGGCAGAGACCGAACTTGCGGAATACCGAGCGCGAACGTCCGCACCGGCGGCAACGGGTATACCCGCGCACCTTGAACTTGGGCGTTTGGTTCGCCTTGTTGACGAGTGCTTTCTTGGCCATGTCTGTGTCTTCTCTCGTCTACTCGGTCACTTCTTCTTCTTGCCGCCATAGTGCTGGCGGCTCTTCTTCTTGCGAGGGGCCACTTCGGCGTCGGCGCCCTTCTTGAACGGGAAGCCGAACGCATCGAGCAGGGCCTTGCCACTGTCGTTGTCGGTCGCCGTCGTCACGATCGTGATGTCCATGCCCCGCTGGTGGTCGATGTTGTCGACGTTGATCTCGGGGAACACCGACTGGTCGTTGAGCCCGAAGGTGTAGTTGCCACGGCCGTCCCACGAATGCGCCGGCAAGCCACGGAAGTCACGGATACGAGGGATCGCGACAGCCAGGAGACGGTCGAAGAACTCCCACATGCGATCGCCGCGGAGTGTCACCTTCGTGCCGATGGCCTGGCCTTCACGGAGCTTGAAACCGGCGATCGAGGTCTGGGCCTTGGTGACGACCGACTTCTGGCCGGCGATCAGGGTCAGTTCCTCGACGGCCTTCTCGAGCAGTGAGGGCTGCTGCGTCGCGCGGCCGACACCCATGTTGATGACGATCTTCTCGAGCTTCGGGATCTGCATCTCGTTGTTGATGCCGAGATCCTGGGCGAGCTGCGCCTTGATCGTGTTGTTGTAGCGCGCCTTGAGGCGCGGCTGCGTTGCGGTTGCGGTCGCCATGATCAGACCTCGTCTCCACTCGGGCGAGCAATACGAACCTTCTCGCCCTGCTTGTTGGTGCCGTAGCCGAGGCGGACCGTCTCACCCTTGTGCAAGAACATGACGTTCGACGCGTCGATCGGCATGTCCTTGTCGATGATGCCGGACTGCTCGTTGGCTCGCCGGGCCACCTGGTGCTTCGCGGCGGTGTTGACACCGCTGACGAGCACCTTGTTGTCCTGCGGGAAGACCCGCTCGACGACGCCCTCGGCGCCCTTGTCCTTGCCCGTGATGACACGGACGTGGTCACCCTTGCGCAGTTTCATCTCAGATCACCTCCGGTGCGAGCGAGACGATTCGCATGAACTTGCGGTCGCGCAACTCTCGGCCGACGGGGCCGAAGATGCGGGTACCGCGTGGTGTCAGGTCGTCCTTGATCAGCACGGCCGCGTTCTCGTCGAAGCGGATGTAGCTGCCGTCGGGACGGCGCTTCTCTTTCTTGGTGCGGACGACGACGCACTTGACGACGTCACCCTTCTTCACACCGGCGCCGGGAATGGCGTCCTTGACGGTGGCCACGAAGATGTCGCCGATCGAGGCGTAGCGGCGGCGCGTGCCACCGAGCACCTTGATGCAGAGCACTTCGCGGGCGCCGCTGTTGTCGGCGACGCGCAGGCGCGATTCCTGCTGGATCATGTCAGCGAGCCCTTTCCACGATCTCGACCAAGCGCCAGCGCTTGTTCTTGCTCATCGGGCGGGTCTCCATGACGCGCACGCGGTCGCCCACGCCGGCGTCGTTGGTCTCGTCGTGGGTGTACAGCTTCTTCGACCGGAGGACGAACTTGTTGTACTTGGCGTGACGGACGCGGTCGGTCACCGTGACGACGATCGTCTTGTCCATGTTCGTCGAGGTGACGGTGCCCTCACGCACCTTGCGGGCGTTGCGGCTCGCGTCGGCCGACGCATCGTCGGACAACGTCGTGTCCGCCGTCGTTGTGGTGTCTTCGCTCATCTTCTTCTCAGCTCTCTGCCTCGGCCGCTGCGATCTCGCGCTGGCGGATGAGGGTGTTGATGCGGGCGATCTGACGCCGGACCTTGGTGATCTCGGCGGTGTTCTCGAGCTGACCCGTCGCGTTGCGGAAGCGCAGGTTGAGCGCCTCGTGCTTGGTCTCGCGGAGCTCCTCGACGAGCTCGTTCAGGTCCATCTCGCGGAGCTTGTCCTTCTTCGCCATCAGATCGTCTCCTCACGGGTGATGACGCGGGCCTTGATCGGCAGCTTCTGGATCGCCTTGTTCATGGCTTCCTTGGCAACGGCCTCGTCCGGATACGACAGCTCGAACAGGACGCGGCCCGGGCGGACGACGGCGACCCAGAACTCGGGGTTGCCCTTGCCCGAACCCATGCGGGTCTCGGCCGGCTTCTTCGTGACCGGC
>NZZV01000088.1 GCA_002698945.1 Acidimicrobiaceae bacterium | reverse complement strand
GCGCCTTGCACTCGCACGATCTGATCCCGACTCAGGCGGAGAGTCGATGAGGAATTGAGCGAGCCCGGGCCCTCGAAGGGTCCGGGCTCGGTCGTTGTGGGGCTCGTCGCGGCTGCACTCGCACGATCTGATCCCGACTCTCAGACGGCGAGAAGAAGATGAATGAACGAACCCGGACCCCCTCGAAGGGTCCGGGTTCGTTTGTTTGTCGGGGGGCGTGTGGCGGTGATCGCGGCGGGTCAGCTGTCGACGCTGTCGGGGGAGTTCGGGCTCGCAGGGCTGGCGGGGCTCGCCGGGCTGTCGATGCTGACCGGCGATGCCGGGCTGGCGGGGCTCACCGGGCTGGCGGCGCTGACGGGTGAGACGGGGCTGGCGGCGCTGACGGGTGAGACGGGGCTGGCGGCGCTCACGGGAGACACCGGACTGGCGGCGCTCACGGGAGACACCGGGCTGGCGGCGCTGACGGGTGAGACCGGACTGGCGGGGCTGTCGACGCTCACCGGGCTGTTGATGCTGACGGGGCTGTTGATGCTCACCGGGCTGGCCGGGCTCTCGAGTTCGGTCGGAGCCGCGGGCGCCGGTGGTGCCACCCGATTGTTCATCCAGCTGGGTGCGGACCGCACCGACGCAGGTGTGGGGGCTGACACCTGAGCATCGACCGATGCGGCCGACGCCAGGTCGACGGCGGTCGTCGGCACGACGGGGGCGGACAGGCGGGGCACGCTGTTCGGGCCGTCCTGCAACACGACACCGTTCGGTGTGGGTGTCTCGCTGTTCGGCGCCGCGATTGCGAAGCCGCCGATTGCCACGCCGGTGATCGTGCCGACCGTCGCTGCGATCTTCCAGTTGAGCTTGTTCGGGGTGGTTGCCATGTCGATCTCCTTCGAGTGGGGGTGTCCCGAGTCGTTCGATCCGGGATGTCATGCATATTGCGGGGCGGTCGTGGGATCCCGATGAGGCGATGCTGAGAGTTCTCTCATCCGGTCGCGACGCCGACGGAGCACCGCTCGGCGGCGTCGAGATGCTGTTCGACGAGGTCGAGGACACGTGCCGTCGTGGCGGACCAGTCGGGTTGCTGGATGCGGAACGGGCCCGTCGCCAAGCCGATCAGCACCGCGGCGACCTGGCGCTCGACCGCCGCCGCGTCCCGGTCGGCGCCGACGGTGTCGCTGACGTGGTCGGCGTACTCCTCGATGCGTCCGTCGCCGCTGGTGAGCGCACGGAATTCGAGGTGCGCGATCAGCACGGCGACGTCGTCGAGCGGATCGCCGGGCCCGACGTCATCGATGTCGAGCAGGCCGATCACCCCGTCGTCGTCGACGACGACCTGACCTTCGTGCAGATCGCCGTGCACCGTCGCGACCGCTCGGTTCACCGGCGACGTCGCCGATGTCAGGCGCTCGACGATCGCGGTCATCCGCTGCCGTTCAGCGGGAAGGACCGTTGCGAGCATGGCGGCGTGGTGCGGGGCATCGTCCAGGCGCGACCGCGTCGGACCACCCCCGACGACATCGTGGAGTGCGACCGGGTCGATCTCCGCGAGTCGCGCGATCAGGTCGCCCAGCGCCGCGGCGGGGGGAAGCGGGCCGCCACCCTTCAGTCGATCGCGCAGCGTCGTGCCGGACAGTGCCTCCATCGCGACCCAGCCGCGGCCGGTCGCGACCACCCTGGGCACCGGGAGTCCGGCCGCGGACAGCACGTCGTGCCGCCGGGCGAGGTGTTCCACCGACGCCGGCGGGACGAGCTTGACGTAGACCTCGCCACGCCGGCCGCTGGCGCGAACGACGGCACGTTCGGTCGGTCGATACGCGACGACCTCCAGCGAGAGACGGTCGCCGATCACGTCCTGGAGTTCCGTCGCAGCGGTCTGCGGCGTCACCATGGCCGCGAGGTCGCCGAGCACCGGGTCGAACGGCCACCGCCAGACGCCGACGGTGAGCAGGGTCCCGTCGGACGTGTGGGCTTCGATCGGAACGGTTCCTGCGTGAGGACCGCCGATCGTGGTCGCTGCGAGCAGGGTGTCGGAGGTGTCGCTGCCGTCACGCCGGATCACGCAGCGGTACCGCACGACGAGATCCGACTGGGGCCGATATTGCACCTGGCTGGTGCGGCACGAGACGAGTTCTCCTCCCGAGGCCTCGACCGCCGGGCGCAGGACGTCGGCGGCGTCGGGTCCGGTGAGGTGTGCGGCGGCAGGGAGCAGTGGGTCGTCGATCAGCACATGACGATCGTGTGAGCCGCTGATGGGATCCACGTGACGCGTCGATGAGAAGGTTCTCATCGACGAGCAGCGACGGTCAGTCGCTCATTCGGTAGCCCATGCCGCGCACCGTTTCGATCGTCCCCTCGCCGAGCTTGCGTCGGAGGTAGCGCACGTACACGTCGACGACGTTCGAGCCGGGGTCGAAGTCGTATCCCCAGACGTGTGACAGCAGTTGCTCGCGCGACAACACGTGACCAGGGTGGCGCATGAACGTCTCGAGCAACGCGAACTCGCGAGCGGTCAACTCCACCGTGCGTTCGGCGTTGGTCGCTCGCCGTGAGCGGAGGTCGAGCTGGACCCGTCCGACGCTGAGCACCGTCGTCTCGGCGGCTGCCCCGTCGCTACGGGTCCGCAGCCGGATGCGTGCCAGCAACTCCTCGAAGCGGAACGGCTTCGTCACGTAGTCGTCGGCGCCCTGCTCGAGACTCCCGACGGTGTCCTCGACGCCGTCGCGCGCGGTGAGAACGAGGATCGGCAGGCGTTCGCCTCGGGAGCGAACCGCTCGCAACACGTCGCGGCCGTCGAGACCCGGCAGGCCGAGGTCGAGGATCATCAGGTCGAACGAGTCGTCGCGGGCCAGCGCGACGGCGCTGTCACCGTCCCCGACGGCCACCGTGGAGTAGCCGTTCGATCGGAGCCCCTTCTCCAGGAACGACACGATGCGTTCTTCGTCCTCGACGATCAGGATGCGGGTCACGGCAGCTCCTCCGGTGGTAGGTCGATCGGCAGTTCGATGGTGAATCTGGCTCCTCCGCTCGGCTCGTTGTCGGCCGCGGCACGTCCGCCGTGGCCGCGTGCGATGGCATCCACGATCGACAGCCCGATGCCCATCCCGTCCGAACGTTCGGCACGGCTGGCGGCGCCACGGAACCGCCGTGTGAACAGTTGGTCGATGACCTCGGGTTCGAGCCCGGGGCCGGTGTCGCGCACCCACAGCCGGACCGTGTCACCGTCGGCGCGAACGCCGATTCCGATTTCGTCGCCGGGCTGGGTGTGCTGACAGGCGTTCGTCGCGAGGTTGAGGATCGCCTGGAGCAGGCGCGCCCGGTCGCCGAGCACGGCGACGCTGCCAGGGTCGGGTGCCTCGTCGAGCCGCCAGGTGCGGTCGCCGAGCAGCCGGACACGCTCGTCGACGGTGACGGCCAGTTCGCCGAGGTCGACCGGCGCGAACCGGAGGTACTCGCCGCTGTCCGCCTTGGCGAGCAGCAGCAGGTCGTTCACGTACCGATTCATCCGATCGAGCTCGTCGTCGATCGTCGCGATGCTCGCCGCCCGCTCCGCAGGATCGTCGCCGAGCAGGTCGACGTGGCCCTGCACGATGGTGATCGGGGTCCGGAGCTCGTGTGCGACGTCGTCGAGGAAACGCCGTTGCTGTTCGAACCCCTCCTCGAGTCGGTCGACCATCGCGTTGAACGTGGCGCCCAACTCGGCCAGCTCGTCGTGGCCGTCGACGTCGATCCGTTCGGTCAGTTCGGTGTCGGAGATCCGTTGTGCGGTAGCGGTCAACTCGCGGACCGGTCGGAGCACCCGCCCGGCCAACGTCCAGGCGAACAGGGCCGACGCGACGAGTACCACGAAGCCGGCGATCGTCAAGACCCGCACCACGACGAGGATCTCGTCGCGATCTGCCTCCGGGAAGTGGGCGACGACGAAGACACCGTTCGTCGTGTCGCCGACGCTCAACGGAACGGCCAGGTAGCGGATCTCGCCGGCGTCGGCCCGGACCGTCTGCTGCACGGGCCGGGTCGTCGCGCCCCACAACTCGATCAGGGTCGGATCGCTCCAGGCCTCTGCGGGAGCCTCGAAGCTCGACAGGAATCGTTCGCCGTCCACGAACGTGAAGAACGACTCGTTCGTCGCCGGCACGTTGCGACGCAGGAAGGTGTCGAAGATCGCGGCGGCGTCGGCGCCGAAGGGCTCGCCGGTCGACGGATCGGTGCCGGTCGCCAGGCTCCGCAGCTCTTCGACCTCTTGTGCCAGCGCACGGTCGATGTCGCGCTCGAGGCGGCCGACCAGGACCTGATGGGTCACGAGGATCGAGATCGCCAACGCGGCTGCGACCAGCACGACGTAGCCGACCACGATCCGCACCCGGATGGACGACCACCAGCGTCGCCGACGGACCGGCTCAGTCGTCGTCATCGCCGCCGCCGTCGTCATCGTCATCATCGCCGTCGTCATCGTCGTCGTCGTCATCGTCGTCGTCGTCGTCGTCGTCATCGGCCGGGGCGGGCGGCGGCACCGGTGGGGGCGGTGGTGCCGTCGGCGCCGGCCGGGGAGGCGGGGGTGGTGCCGGCGGCGTCGGGGCAGGCGGAGGGCTTGACGTCGTAACGGGGACCGGTGCCGTCGATGTCACCGTCGTCGTGCCGGGCGCCGTCGTGGTCGTGCCGGGGACGGTCGTGGCCGTGGATGTCGTCGTCGAAGATGTCGACGTCGTGGATGTCGTGGTCAGTTCGACCAGCCGGATCGGAGCGACGTCGGGAGCGTCGTCGGAGACCGCGTCGGCGAGGACCCTGACGAGACCGATACCGACCAGCAGCGAGACGGCGAACACCGCGCCGAAGCCGGCAGCCCGCATCAGCTGACGCGAGGGGGTGCTCGCAGCGTCCATGCCGGTGAGTGTGCCGTCACCACCGGTCGAATTGGTGAGAGCGAGATGAGAACGCTCTCATCTTGTGCGACTCCGTCCGAGCTACGGAGTGAAGCCGTCGAGACGAGCGAGGACCTGCAGCATGACCTCGTCGGCGCCGCCGCCGATGCTGGTCAGCCGGTTGTCGCGGAGGAAGCGGGCGGTCCAGTTCTCCTCGACGTAGCCGATGCCGCCGTGGAACTGGAGGCACTCGTCGGCGATCCGGCGGATCAGCCGACCCGCCGTGAGCTTGGCGATCGTGGCTTGTCTCGTCGTGTCCTCGCCGGCTTGGTACCGCTCGGCGATCGAGTGGTTGTACGTCCGCAGCATGTCGAGCTCGGCGGACAGTTCGGCGAGCTTGAACTGGACGTACTGCTTGGCCAGCAGTGGCTCACCGAACACGTGTCGCTGACGGAGGTACTCTGCCGTGCGTGCGAGCGCGACCTCGCCGGCGCCGACGACCGAGTACGCGCCCCACATCCGTTCGACGACGAACTGGGCCATCTGCTGCTGGAAGCCGCGTCCGATCGTGCCGATCGTGTTGGCGACGGGCACTCGGCAGTCGTCGAAGCTGAGCAGGCCCGTGTCGGAGGCTCGCATCCCGAGCTTGTCGAGCTTTTTCGAGACGCTGAAGCCGGGCGTCGACGTCGGCACGATGATCTGGCTCATCCCGGCGTACCCGCCCTCGTCGGAGGTGCGGGCGAGCAGGCAGAGCCAGTCGGCCTGCAACGAGTTGGTGATCCACATCTTCGACCCGTTGATGACCCATTCGTCACCGTCGCGCACGGCACGGGTGCGGATGCCGGCGACGTCGGAGCCGTGGTCGGGCTCGCTGACCGCGATCGACGCAACGGCCTCGCCACGCAGGGCGGGAGCGAGAAACTGTTCCTTCTGTTCGGGGGTGCCGAACGTGGCGAGCGACGGCGTCGCCATGTCGACCTGGACACCGAGTGCCATCGGGAGCGACCCGTGATCACAGCGACCGAACTCCTCGGCCAGGATCACCGTGAAGAGGTGATCGGCACCCTGGCCGCCGTACTCGGGCTCGTACTCGAGGCCGAGCATGCCGAGCTCGGCCATCGACGCGAAGACCTCGTGCAGCGGCATCATCTCGGCGTCCTCCCACTCGGGGATGCGGGGATTGATCTCGCGCTCGACGTAGTCGCGCACCATCGCCCGGAACGCTCGATGCTCCTCGGTTTCACGCATGACCGGAGGCTACGAGAGCCCCGATCCCGCCGCCCAACCGGTCAGGCGGCGTGGCGGGTGGGTGGGCCGGTGTTGTGGATGGTGCCGTCGGGAAATCGGATGGTGAGTTGACGGTTGGGGCCGAGTTCGATGTGCCATCCGGCGTCGTGGATTTTCGAATGGTGGTGTGTGCAGACCGGGAGGAGGTTTGACAGGTCGGTTCGTCCGCCGTGACGCCACCAGATGATGTGGTGGATCTTGCAACGATCAAACCGCACATCGCAGCCCGGGATCGCACACGTCGCATACATGGCTCGCAGCGCCCGACGCTGCGCCGGCGAGGCGAGCCGTGTCGAGCGGCCCAGGTTCAACTGGCCGGGTGCGTGCAGCACGACCCCGTTGCGCACCACGACGGTGTGGACGGTGGCGTCGTCGACGAGTTCGGCCAGGACCCGGTGGGGGACCTCGATCGGGATCCCCCAATCCACCACCGGACCACCCGCACCATCACCGGTCGCCGTGTCGACCACGACGACGTACTCGGGACGTCCCGACGCGGGTGCGTCACCCTCCACCAAGCGGGCGAGCGCGAGTGCGTTCAGGTGGTGTTGTTTGCCGACCGGATCGGTCGGACACGTGTCCGGGGTGGACTCGGCGAACAGGGCGGCGACCGCGTTGTCGATCCGACCCAACAGTGTGCGGCCGGTGACCGGATCGAACCGGGCCCGCAGACAGATCATCCCGTCACCGTCGATCCACGACGACAGGCGGGTGTCACGCCGCTGGCGTTCCAACCGATCGACACCGTCATTGCGACGGATGTTCTTGGCTTCGACACCCAGACGGCGCCGCCACTCCTCCACCGACGCCACACGGGCGACATCACCGAGCGTGCCGGCGCGGTCGAACAACTCGGCACGCTGCTCATCACTGTCCAAGTTCTTCGCGGTATTCGTCAACGCGTCGAGGTGACCTTCGGTGATCGCACCATCGTCGAGCAGCGACCCGAACGACGGCACCTGATCGATCGTCTCGGAACGGTCACGATCCCGGATCGCGTCACGCGTCGACCCGCGGGTGCACTCCGCGGCGGTCTTCTCCGGAAACGCATCACACCCCGCCAACAACGACGTCAGCTCGGTACGAGACGACGACAACCACGCCTGCAACTTGCCGACCGACCGCAACGCCTCCTGCAACTCCACCCGATCCACACCACCACCACCATCAACCGCACCACCATCGCCAGCCGCGCCGGCACGGGCAGCTGCGATCAGCTCCACATGCTCGACAACAGCGGCCACATCCATACACACCATCATGACCAAGGGCTGTCACAGAGTTTCCGGGTCAGGCCGATGCGGCCGCTTCACGGGCGAGTTCGAGCAGTGCGCCGGTGTCGACCACGCGGGCGCCTCCCTCGAGCCGGCACTCGAGCGACGTGATCGCGAGCAGCGCGATCGCCACTTCCGTCAGCACCTCGAGGTGTCTCACGTCGTCGAACGTGATCTCGCGGATCATCATGACGAGCAACGAGCGCGACAGTGCCGGCAGCGAGGCGTGGGTGAGCGACGGGTTGGTGCCCAACTCGGTCGCGAGCGCCAGTGAGTGGTGCATCACGGTGTGCTCGACGTGGTCGCTCGCCTCATCCGGCTCGTATCCGGCTGCGAGATGTTCGTCGTAGAGGGCGTCGGCATCGGGTGCCGGCGACGAACGAAGCCACGAGAAGGCTCCGTGCCACTTCGTCGAGTCGCCCGGGCCGATGATCGCCGCGGGCATCACGATCAGACCGTCGAATCCGCCGACGGCGTCGAGCCGCTCGAACAGCACCCGGTGGAAGGTGCGGCACAGTTCGAGCGGCGCACCGCTCATGCCGGCGAGCAGCGCCGGCGAGATGACGTGGTGGGCGAACGGCACACCCTCGGTGGCGCTGTCGTACGGGTCGTGCGAGTCGTCGAAGCTGTCGTACGGGTCGTGCGAGTCGTCGAAGCTGCCGTCGAGATCGACGGTGTCCCGTGCGTTGGGCTGAGCATTCATGTTGGCCTCCGTGGCGGTGAGTTGGTCTCGTTCGCTGGAGGGGAAGTCGGTACGCACGACCCTACGGAGGGGGTGTCACCCGGTTTCGGGTGCATATCCGAGCGGAGCTGCGCGACCATGTCCCCATGCGACGCGAACCCGTCCCGATCGACCGGATCGACCTCGAACAACTCGCCCACGCGCTCGACGATCACGGTGGCTACCTCGAGTGGTTCTTCGATCCGGCGACCGGCGAGACCGTCATCGATGCGGATGCGGACGCAGTCGGTCCCGAGAACGTGCTCGACCGCGACACCGTCATCCGGATCACGCCGATGCCCTCGCACGATGCGTACGACGACATGGTCCGCTTCGCGGAGGCCGTCGGCGATCCCGTCGATCGGAGGAACCTGCTGAGGGCGCTCGAGGGCAAGGGTGCTTTCCGGCGGTTCCGCGACGTCATCTACGGCGACGACCGCCTGGCCACCGTCTGGCGGCAGTTCGAGCGCGTCGCGAAGGAACGACGGGCGCTCGACTGGCTCGACGAACGGCGGTTGGTCGACGTCGACGACCTCGAGGCGGCCCGCGCAGAGCGGCGTGCACACGAGCCCCAGATCCTCATTGAGCTGGCCACGTCCGATCGTCCGTCGTTCGATGTCGGCGAGGTTCCCGAGCGGTGGTCGGACATCATCGGTCACGTCGACGCCGGCACGGCGGTCGACGTGACCCGCGACGGCCGCCCCTGGGCACGAATCGACGTCGTCGACGAGGCGTGATCGACCGCTGGGCCGCGCAACGTCGGTCGGGAGGCACGCCCTCACGAGATCTCGGTCAGGACCGCTCGAAGGTCGTGTTCTACCCTCGCTCGTCATGCGACCACCCCTCCGTTCGACCGTGTCCGCCGTCATTGCCGCTGCCCTGCTCGTTACCGCCGGATGTGGAGGCGACGACGACAACGGCGCCACCGACCTCCAGCCGGCCGACATTGCCAGCGACGAGACCAGCGGCAGCGACAGCAACGACAACGACAACGACAGCAACGACAGCGACAGCAACGACAACGACAGCAACGACAACGACAACGACAACGCCAGCGACGTCGGCGTTGGCTTCGGCAACTTCGAGTCGGGCCAGATC
>NZZV01000087.1 GCA_002698945.1 Acidimicrobiaceae bacterium | reverse complement strand
GGGGCGGCTTGAGCCGCCCCGCCACGAACGCGTCCAGAGGTCGCCGACGGGGCCTCAGATCCAAGCGTGCCACTCAGATCCAACCGTGCCACTCGGCGTATTCGTCGCCGTAGTTGATCGTCAGCTCCTCACCCTTCTTGATCTCGCGTTCCGCGATGTACACGTGCGCCGGCTTCGACGGGTCGTCGTCGCCGCAGAGCTCGTACCGCAAGTTGGCACTCGGATCGTGGTTGAACAGCCCGCCGACACCGAGCGCCAGCGCCACGCCGCCCTCG
Source organism: Acidimicrobiaceae bacterium (assembly GCA_002698945.1). Classification (GTDB taxonomy): domain Bacteria; phylum Actinomycetota; class Acidimicrobiia; order Acidimicrobiales; family Ilumatobacteraceae; genus Ilumatobacter. Next base: position 8,473 of record NZZV01000087.1, on the reverse strand, counting down.
TGCCACTCGAACACGTAGTCGACGAGCAGAGTCTCGGCGAGGTGGTCGTATTCCTCGTCGGAGAAGAGCAGCACGGGCGCGACGTGAACGACCTCCTCGACCCGGATCTTGCGTGCTGCGAAGACGCCCCGCCCGTGCACCGGTGACGGTCGAACCACCCACGACACTGCGTCGCCGCCACCGCTGTCGGACGTCGTCGACGTCTTGGCGGACTTCTTCTTCTCACCCACGACGGAGGTTTCCTGACACGGTGGCGAATGTTGCCACACGCCACACCGTCAGCTGCAGAAGTGCATCTGTCCGACCCCGACGGAACCCGACCGAACGGTCGATTCAGTCGTCGCCGATCCGCTTCGAGATCGGTTGCAGGATGGCGAGCGAGATCAGTGCGATGGCCGTGGCGATGGCGGGCGCGATCCAGAGTCCGAGGCCACAGGCCACGCCGATCGCGGCCGCCACCCACAGCGAAGCGGCCGTCGTCAATCCCTGCACTCGACCGTCACGCTCCCGCTTGAGGATCGTGCCACCACCGATGAACCCGACACCGGCCGCAACGTAGGACGCGATGCGACCGGGATCGACCACCACGTTGGTGGACGATCGGTCGTCGACGATGAAGTCGTCGAACCCCGTCACCGACACGAGAGCGAACAACGCCGCACCCAACGACAGCAGCATGTGCGTGCGCAGTCCGGCAGATCGACCGTGGTGTTCCCGCTGCAACCCGAGCAGCCCACCGAGGACGGCCGCGACCCCGAGCCGCACTGCCAACTCCCACTCGGGCGGGTTCACGGCACCACCACGTGGGGATCCGACACACCGAGACCGGGTGCGCTGACATCGGGGGCACCGGGGCCACCGGGAGAGCGATGGATCGGGGCAGGACGATACGGCTCCGTCGGCGGAACCGGATCAGGTGGTACGGGCGACGGCGCTGGACCCGGTCCGGGCGCCGGCGGGCGATCAGGTCCGGGGACGGGATCGGGCCGATACGGCTCCGGCGGGTCGGGCCGCGGCGGTCGCGGCGGCAACGGCTCCCCGGGTGCGGACGGAGCCACCGACATCACCCGACTGCATCTCGACGACGAGCCATGTCGTCGCGGTATCCCTCGGCAAGCTGCTGCTTCTCATCGTCGCTCAGGGCCTTGCCGGCGACTTGGAACACCTCGTGCTCCTCTTCGTCGAGATGGTGCGTCAAGCGGTCGGCCAGATCGCGGGCGGTCTGGATCCACTGGGGACCGCTCATGTCGTACTCCTCGAGCTGCTCGACGAAGTCGTCGAGTTCCTTGTGCTCCGACACCGAGTGACGAGCCTTGTCCTGGGTCGAGTCGTGCTCCATGAGCGGCACGTAGAAGTAGCGCTCCTCAGCACCGGCGTGGGCCTCGAGTTCGCGCTTGAGCCGATCGAACAGCTCACGGCGACCGTCGCTGTCCCCTTCCGTCTTCAGGAGCAGGTCCGCGAGCTGTCGCTGCGTCTCGTGGTCGTCACGAAGGGCTTCGAAGATGGTCATGGTCACTCCTGGTCGTCTGTGTGGTCGGGGTCGATCGGACGATCCACCCGTTCCCCGGGAGCGACGGCGTCAAACCTTCAGGCGACGCGTAGGGACCGAGGCGGAGCGTCGGGTCCGACGTCGTGGTGCGCCCGACGTTCGCTCAGGTGGCGACCATCACCGGTCAACGCCACGAGCCGATCATGGGTGACGCACACGGCCACCATCGGCGTCCAGGCCTCGGGTCCGAGGAAGCGCACATCGTGCGCGACGTCGGTGCGGCACAGGCGCCCACCAGCGACGTCGATCGTCCAGCAGGTGCCCTCGCCGGCCAGGCGGATCACACCGACTGCGGCGAACTCGGCGGCGACCGGACGAGCCGCCGAGCGCTCCTCGGCGGTACGACGATGGGTCAGACTCGCGAACGCCTCGTCGCATCGGACCGAAGCCGGGTCGATCACCACGTCGACATCAGCGTCGGTCGCGGCGTTCAGTGCGCTGACGAGCGAATCGGTGTCGGCGTGGTCGAGGTCGATCGTCGACCGGATGACGAGATTGGAGCCGCCCATCTCGACGACGAGTCGGGGCTCGTCGGACGGGTCGAGCTGGGGCGTCGGGCGGGGTGATTCGGGCAACATCGGTGGTGTCCTCCTCGGGTTGCCCCGCATCGTGTCGCGGCTGTGTGACGGGACGGTGACAGACGCGCACCGAATAGACGACATCGCCCGCACCCACGGAGAGTGCGGGCGATATCACTCATCGATACCGGTCACTCGATCCGCAGGCCGGAGATGGCCCGGCTGATGACCAGCTGCTGGATCTGCTCGGTGCCCTCGAAGATGTCGTGGTTCACCCTCCCCAGGTTTCTGGGTGCTGCTCGGTGTTGCTGAGTCCCGGTGAACAGGGGTTTCGCGAAACGCCTGTTCACTGGGTGTTGCTGGTTCCGCTGAGTTCTAGGGATGACTAGGGTTCGTTCATGTCCGAATCACAAGCGGAAGAGCGGCCCGAACGAGCCCGGCTTCAGTACGACAGCCACAGGATCATTGGTTCAGGCCAGATCGACATTGAGGACATGGAGCAACCTCAGGCAGCAGGTGTCCGGTGGAAGGCATCGCTGCTGCTCGATGACGTAACGGATTCCAGCTATCTCGATCAGGGCAAGCTCGGGCAATCCGTCGAAGTCAAGCTCCAAGATCGTGCTGGGGAACCGCGGCAATCCGTGACCGTACGTCACATCGACCGGATGACTGTCCACTTGGTTTGCACCGAAGAGCTTCCACCACTCAAGCCAACCGAGACTCCTGACGGAGATGCGCCCTCGACCTAGAGGCCGACGAGCGCAACCATCGGCCGGGCCAGTCGTTGCTTCAGACGAGCACCGAATGCGAGCCCCGCCACGAAGAACGCGCCTAGCCTTCGAAGCCACTTGGGCGAGGTAGCCAATCTGACAGAGACCGTGTGCGTTCGTCGTGCTCTCCCGCATCATCTCGCCACCGGAGCCTGCATTCGCCGATGTCGTAGTTCGTGTTCTCCGCAACTGCCAACGCGAGTCGCTCAAGGCGACCGGGCGCGATCTTCCCTATCTTTCGGTGTCGGCCCCCGTACTCGAACTCGGGCAGCATCCCGCCAGTGTCCGACCAGAACGAGACGATCTCGAGGTTGACATCCCAGGCGTCCGAAGGGCCAGCATTGCCGACTTCAAGGAAGTGAGCGTAGAGGTTCGTCTCGGCGGCCTCGAGAGTGACCTCGCGGACCACGCGGATCGACAGTCTTGCCGACCGCCGCTGTTGCTCTTCCTCTTCCGCCCGGCGGACTTCATCATCGCGTCGGGACGTCTCGACCGCAGCGATCTGGCGACTCGCCTCCGCGCTCGCCTCGGACGCCATCGCGCTCCGAGTGGCCGAAAGAGCCGATCTACGCGAGTAGACGATGGCGGCGAGCGCCGCGATCGCGGCCACGATCGCAACCGCGAGCCCTGCCACCTCCATGCATTCAGTCTTACCGCAAGCACGAGTGACTGCGTCGATACTTGGCCGGTCGAACCCTCCGCCACATCAAGTTCGTCGATCCCATCGAGGCCGCCGGAGTCGTCGCGCTTGCGAGCGGCGCGTACTGATGGGACCTCGTGAACATCCGCAGTGCCATCGAGAAGGACGAGATCAGCTTGCCGTCGGTGTTGCCCCCTGCTGCCTCGAGCAGCGCCAGCCACGACACGATCGCGGCCGTCGTCCTCTGATCGATACGAGCTGTTCGCCGAAGGATGTCGGTGAAACCATCAGGCGGAAACTCGACCATGCGCGGCGGACGCCGACAATGCGTGACCTTGTCCCTGATTCTCGATCGCGGATGGCCCGTAGCGCCGGTCAACAACCGAACGGCGGGCGTCGACAACAGATTCTGGAGTCGGCAACGGAACTCCGTCGCACCCCTGGCGTACCATTCGTGTGATGAAGCGAGCGCGCAGCGGTGCCGAGGCGAACGCACAGTCCGCGACGGACACATCGGCCGAACATCGATTCCGGAGCGACACCGAAGCGACGCACGTGGCGAGCCACGCAAGCGTGCAGGTGAGGTCTTCGTCGACGGCAAGCTCATCGACTCGCTCCATGACCTCGTTCGATGACGTCGACCCCTTTCGACTCCCGACTTGGATGACCGGCGTTCGCCTCGCATGGGCGGCCGCCGTGGGCTGTGCTGCCATCGTCAGCGCCGTGGTGGCCGTCACCGCCTTGTAGGGCCGGCGGTCGGGCGTTCGGGCTGGCCGGAGCGCGTGTTCTGCTCACAGTTCACCGCGGATGCGAGACTCGCGTTCCGAGGCTGCGGCTTCGTCTCTCGCCTTGCTGAACCCGGCGATTCCGGCCTCGGCCACTGCGCGAACACTCTCATCTACGCCCACATCGTCGAGCAGACTCTGCAACTCATCGATGAAGGACTGGTAGTTCGTTGAGCGCTCGCCCGTGAAAGTGCCCCACTGCATCACTGCTGCGATCTGCTCCGGAGCTGCACCGCGCGGTATGAGCGCCAGGGCGAGAGCCTCAACGGGGGGACGATCGCTCAGGCCGCCGCAGTAGCTGATTGCTTCGTCGACGGACATCTCACCCAGGTCGATCGCATGCTCCAGCCAGGCAACGTCCGTGCCTACGAGATGTCGATTGAGCACCCAAGAGGCGATCGGTGAATCCTTGAACTCGTTTCGGACGTCGGACTTCGAGACGGGCGGGAGGAACTGAAGTTGATCCCAGCCCCGGTGTGGCAGCGCCTGATCTACCCGACCTCCGGACTCGATCTCGCTACGAATTGCGCGTTTGACGATTCCGACCAGAACGTCCGGAAAGTGCACTGCGAGGTATCCGAGCAACTGCTCAAGCTCGTAGTCGCGTGCCGCATTGAGCTTCCCGGGCTGGAGATGCCAAAGGGCCTCGAGCCAGTCCGCCTGCATGACGCCAGGCGTCCAGTCATCTTGACGCCGGCGACCTGCAAAGAAGGCGACCGCAGCCATTGCCCGCACGTCGTTCGACGTCTTCGTCAGCAGGTCGCGCATCAGCGGCTCTTCGATTTCGCCGCGTAGACATGGCAGCCAGAGTGCCTGGTAGTCGCTCGGCTGGAGCACCTCGAGGATGCGGTCCCCTGGTTCGCTATCAGACTGGAGCAGGAGCGAGACAGATGCGTGGCGCGTGCGAGCATCGTTGAGTAGGCAATCGAGGCGCTCATCGTCGAGCTGTCCCTGCTCGTACGCCTTCTCCGCGAATACGAAGGCGTCCGGCATCAGGTCCGACTTCATTGCCTCGACTAGCCAGTCCACGGGCGATGCGGCAGAGGTTGCGATGCCCTCACACGCGATTGCGATGCGGTTGGGCCACGTGATGTTCGCCCGGTTCAACTCGCCACGCAACAGCACGAGACGTTGGATCACTCGATCGCACGGCTCATCGGCCCAGGATGCGCCGACCGAGCGGATGTCCTCGACCAGCGTTCGCTCTTCGGCCTCGAAGTCGGAGGATGTATAGGGGCTGTCGCGCACGATTGGCTCAATGCCAGCCGGAATATCGATCGAGGCCGGCAGATCGAAGATGTCAATGAGTGATCTGAGCTTCAAGATGCCAGCGAGAGAGAGGTCGTTCCGGTCCATCAGTTGCCTGGCCAACGACCAACCGATCTCTCTCGCCGCAGCCTTCTCTTCCTCCGGGGATTCGCGCCCAAAGGAGCGCTCGAAGCCGCCACCAACTCGAAGCCACTCTCGTGCGGCATCGATCAATGTGATCTCCACTTCTGCCTGCCCTGCGTCGAGCAATGCCATCAATCGCGGACCGGCGTCGTCGTGGATGCGACGCATCTCCGATGGCGAAACGATCCCGCGGTAGAGCTGGATCGACCTCGGGTTCGCTGGGTCTGCGTGCGCTCCATCAACTGCGAGGTCGAGAACGACTCCGGCGACGGCGGCCACCACCCGTCCGGCGTTCTTTGCATCGGGCGCAGCTGATAGCCACGCTTCCAGCGCTGAGAGCAGCACGTAGCGGGTGTCGGCATCACGCGGGACTTCGGGGTGGTAGTCCTGAACGAGAGCTGCGATCTGTCGGATCGCGGACTCCGGATGCGAGTGGGGCGGCCGGTCGTCGAGTCCACAGGCATCGAAGAGGATTCCGTACGCGCTATCGATGGTCGGGTGCCACTTCGCGACCGTGGCGGCGAGTTTGACGATCGGGTCGAACATCCAGGCTTGGTAGGAACCTGAGTCCAGGACACTGTCAAACGAAGACCGCGCGAGGTCGATCACGAACGTCGCCTCGGACGGGCCGAGCCGGGAGTAGGCGATGGCGAGTTCCACTCGGTCCTCGGTGGAACCAGCGTCGCCCGTCAGCATCTTGACTGTCAGGTGCTCTGCGGCCGACCGTGCGGAACTCGACCCAAGAAGCGCCGAGTCGATCGCCACTTCGGCCAACCTGAAGCCTCGATCGGGCCATCGCTCAGCAAGGCGATCGAAGTCGATCACTGGGAACCGGCTGTCAAACACGCGCTCCGCAACAAGTACTCGTGCAAGCATCGGCGGCCTGACAGTGAACCTGCGAGTTGATCGGTCCTGCTGCTCGTAGAACTCCCGAACGTCCACCAAGCCACCTCGCGCCCAGCGTTCGATTGCTCGTATCGCATCGACACGGCTGAGGCCGACTTCCAGCGCCAAGTCGGAGAGCTCGTCGTCGACGACGGAGCCGACGGCCGACATCACCGCAAACAGATCCATTGTCTCTGTCTCAAGCCCGGCGCGCACCAGGTATCGACGGACGTTGCCGAGCAGAGCCCGGCCGTTGACGAGTGAGGTCACCTCCCCGGATCGAAGCAGGGGATCTGCGAGAGCGACAGCCCAGCCCGGTCGCCCTTCTGATTGGTCCATGATCTCGGCTCGAGCAAGCCCTCCCGAAAGGCCCATCAAGCGCAAGAGCTGGTCCATCGGACCTCGCTCGATGAGACCAATCTCGTGCGCCCTCGCCCCGGGCAGTTCGACGATGAGCCTCTCCAGCTCTTCGGGCCACGAGGCGCAGACGATCCGGTAGCGGAAGACATCTGGTTCCGCTCGTCGCAGCGCGACCAACCGGCGGACGATGTCGATGTGCAGGGATGCATCGTCAACCACGACGGTCGCTGGCCCCAACCAGCGCAGATCCTTGACAAGCTGCTCGGATGCAAGCGCGGGATCGACGAAGGCCACATCCTCAATCTCTCCGAGCAACCGAGACTTGCCGACCCCGGGCCGACCGACCACGATCAGGTCGTCTGGACCGTCAAGGGCGAAAAGGTCATCGTCTCGAGCAACCAACGGAATGTGACCCCAAGGACTCTCGGCGACCTCCGGCGCAACACGGGCGAGCGAGATGGGCTCGGACGACAACCCAAGTAGCCGCTCTCGCCAGTAGCCGTCGCGACGGAGTCGGCTGGCGAAGAAGCCCCGCTCAAACACGTCACTGGCGTCGAGCCGCGCGCCGGCCTTCAACGCCGACCTCGCAAGCTTCTCGCGTGACCTGAGGTCAAGGTGTGCGGGATTTGCCAGCACGATCCGGTCGACCGCGACACCGTGATTGTTCATGCTCCTGATCCCCCGGAGCATGTTGGCTCTCACTCCGTCGAGTGTCCTGCTCGCCGTGATGAGCACCCGCGCTGGCGTCGCGTCTTCCGATGGCGTCGCGATGTCTCCGTCGCGTCCCCAGTCGGTTCCACCGGGGATCGGCGTGAAGCCGGGATAGATAGCGCTCAGCTGATCCTGAGCGAACCGCTCGAACTCGTCGTGGTTCAGCTTGCGGTGCTGCAACTCATGTTCGATGCGGTCGAGGTCGTTCATATCGCTGTTCCGGGGTTTGGTACCTGCCTCCACCCTAGAGACGGGGTGTCACGACGACTGGGGATCGCTTGCGTCGCTTCGGCGGTGTCGCCGGCGTGAACGGCACACGCCGAGCGATTGGTGTTACAGACCGATTCCGAGGTCCGGCGGTTCAGGTCGGATCTCGTGGTGGCGGTGGCCGGCGGTTCGGAGTTGGTCGAGCAGGTCTCGGTTCGACGGCTCTGGCCTCGGACGCGGTGCCGCCTGTTCCGCGAGTGTTCGGCGTTGGGCGACGGCGGGCAGGTCGGTTCGGTCGAGGGTGATGGCGGTGTCGAGGATGTTGATGGCTTCGTTAAGGTCGTGGGTTTGGGTGACGACGAGTGCGGTGTTGTTGGTGCGGCCGCGGGTCATGCCGACGTAGAGGTTGCGGCCGCTGGTGGCGTTGGTGGCGAGGGTGATGCTGCGGTCGGCGGTGTCGCCTTGGGCGCCGTGTTCGGTCGTGGCGTAGGCGAGTTCGACGTGGAGGCGGACGTAGTCGGTGGGGAGGGTGATGGTGCCGTGTCCTCCGAGGCGGGTCACGGTGACGCCGTCGTCGCTGGTGTGGGTGACGGTCCAGCGGTGTCGGTTGCGGATGCTGTCGCCGGTGGTGGTGCGGAGGCGTCGGTCGTTGTGGC
>NZZV01000086.1 GCA_002698945.1 Acidimicrobiaceae bacterium | reverse complement strand
GCGTCGCTCGCCGACCGGCCGAACTCGTGGGTGCTCGACTGGCACACCCTCGCCGAGACCGAGGGGCTGATCTCCGACGACGGTGTCCACCTGACCGAACGCGGCCGGCTCGAGTTCGCCCGCATGATCGGCCGAGCCCTGCGCGACACCTTCACCCGCAGCCAAGCGTGAGCCCCTTCTGGTCAGACCTGGCGGGACCAGAAGGTGCCTGACCCCTTCTGGTCAGCTGCCCCAGCGGGACTGGCCGAAGCGGTAGCCGACGGAGCGGACGGTGGCGATCAGGCCGGCGTACTCCTCGCCGAGCTTGGCGCGCAGTCGCCGGATGTGGACGTCGACGGTCCGGGCCCCGCCGTAGTATTCGTAGCCCCACACCCGGCTGAGCAGGATCTCGCGGGTGAACACCTTGCCCGGATTCTGGGCGAGGAACTTCAGCAGCTCGTACTCCATGTAGGTCAGGTCGAGCGGCCGCTTGGCGATCGTCGCCTGGTAGGTCTCGAGGTTCAGGACCAGCTCGCCGTACTCGACCAGGTCGGCGCGCAGGACCGGTGCCGATCCCGACGCCCACATCAGGTGCCGCAGCCGGGCCTCGAGCTCCGATGGGTGGAACGGTGAGAGGCAGAAGTCGTCGTAGAGGTCGTCGCGCAGCTCGAGTTCGCCCAGTCGGCCGCCGGGGACCAGCAACATGATGCGCGTCGAGCCGTCGTCGTGTTGGCGCAGGGAGCGACAGAAGGCCCACGCGGGTTCGCTGTCGTCGTCGATCTCGACGATCGCGCCGCTCCATCCGTCGGCCGGCTCCGCCTCGCTCGCCTCGTCGACGGACGACACGCCCTTCCAGGCGTAGCCACCGAGGTCGAGCGTGCGGGCCAGCTCGGGTGCGACGTCGTGGGTGAAGACCGCGATGACGCCGTCGCCGCTCATCACATCGACCTCAGGTACCGGTCGATCTCGAACTGGCTGACGTGCTCCTTGTACGCCCACCACTCGCGCCGCTTGTTGCGGAGGAACCACTCGAAGATGTGTTCGCCGAGCGCCTCGCGGACGAGTTCGGACTCCTCCATCGTGCGCAGGGCGTCGGACAACGACTGCGGGAGCTGGGTGATGCCGAGCTTGCGGAGCGCCGCCTCGTCCATCTCGAACAGGTTGTCCTCGGCTTCCTCGGGCAGTTCGTAGCCCTCGTGGATCCCCTTCATGCCCGCCGCCAGCAGCACGCTGAACGCCAGGTACGGGTTGCACACCGCATCCGGCGAGCGGTACTCGATGCGGGTCGCGATCGGGTTCGCCTTCTTGGCGATCGGGACGCGGATGAGTCCGCTTCGGTTGTTGCGGGCCCACGAGATGTGGACGGGGGCCTCGAAGCCCGGCACCAGCCGCTTGTAGCTGTTGACCGTCTGGTTCGTGACCGCCGTGATCTCGGCGGCGTGGCGGAGGAGCCCGGCCATGAACGACTTCGCGACCGGTGAGAGCTGGTGCGGATCGTCACCGTCGTAGAACGCGTTCTCGTCGCCGCGGAAGAGTGACATGTGCAGGTGCATGCCGGACCCCTGCACGCCTTCGAGGGGCTTGGGCATGAACGTCGCGTGGACCCCCTGGCTCGCCGCGACCTCCTTGACGACGAGCCGGAACGTCATCACGCTGTCGGCCATCGTCAGGGCGTCGGTGTGGCGCAGGTCGATCTCCTGCTGGCTCGGCGCGTCTTCGTGGAACGAGTACTCGACCGGGATGCTCATCTGCTCCAACTTGCGGATCGTCTGCTTGCGCAGGTCGCCCGCCGCATCGTTGGTCGTGAGATCGAAGAAGCCGCCTTCGTCGAGCGGCTGGGGGCGCTCGCCGGGGCCGGGCTGTTCGAAGTAGAAGAACTCGACGTCGGGTGCGAGGTAGAACGTGTAGCCCTCGTCGTGGGCCGCCCGCACGTGGCGACGCAGCACCTGACGGGGATCGCCGTCGAATGGGCTGCCGTCGAGATGGTGGATGTCGCAGAAGACTCGGGCCTCGGCGGCGCCGGGCTCGCTCCAGGGGATCAGCTCGAACGTGTCGGGGTCGGGTATCGCGAGGACGTCGGCCTCCTGGATCCGCGAGAACCCGTCGATCGACGAGCCGTCGAAGGTCATGCCGTCCTCGAGCGCGTTCTCGAGTTCGGCCGGGCTGATCGCGAAGCTCTTCAGGTTGCCGAGCACGTCGGTGAACCAGAGCCGAACGAGACGGACGCCTCGCTCTTCGACCGTGCGAAGCACGTAGTCGCGGTGTTGGTCGAGCATTCGACTCACTCCTCCAGTCTGTCGCACCGTAGGGGCGTGTGCGGCAGGTCTCAGCGGTGCACTCGGCGGGTGGTGCGACCGAACTCGGAATGCCGAACGGGAGCTCCGGCTCGGTGCCGGAGCTCCCGTTCGCTGATCAACGACGGCGGCCGTCGTTCACTTCTTGGCGGCAGCCTTCTTCTTCGGCGATTTGGCCTTGGGGCTGTTGATCGTCTCGGTGATGAGCCGGGCGACCGTGTACGGATCCATGTTGGCGTTCGGACGACGATCCTCGGCGTAACCGCGGCCGTCCTTTTCGACCTGCCACGGGATGCGGATGGAAGCGCCACGGTCGGAGACGCCGTAGCTGAAGTGGTCCCACGGGGCGGTCTCGTGCTGGCCGGTGAGGCGCTCGGCGACGCCGTCGCCGTAGTTCTCGACCAGCTCCATGAAGTTGGCGCCGATCTTGTCGCAGGCCTCGATGATCGCGTCGTAGCTCTCGCGCATCGCCTGGTTCGAGAAGTTGGTGTGGCAGCCGGCGCCGTTCCAGTCGCCCTTCTGTGGCTTCGCGTCGAACGAGATGATCACGTCGTAGTCCTCGGCGATGCGGTGCAGCAGCCAACGAGCGACGTTGAGCTGGTCGCCGACGGCGGTCGGGCCGAGCGGGCCGACCTGGAACTCCCACTGGCCCGGCATGACCTCGGGGTTGGTGCCCGAGATCGACAGACCGGCGTCGATGCACGCCTGGGTGTGCTCCTCGACGATGTCGCGGCCGGAGATCTTGCCGGTGCCGACACCGCAGTAGTACGGGCCCTGCGGGGCCGGCAGGCCGCCACCTTCGGGGAAGCCGAGCGGGGTCCGGTCGGCGCGGAGCATGGTGTACTCCTGCTCGAGGCCGAACAGCATGTGGGCGTCGGCGAACTTCTTCTCGGTCTTGGCGCAGGCGTTGCGCGTGTTCGTCGGGTGCGGGCGCCCGCTCACGAGCATGACCTCGCACATCACGAGGATGTTGCGGCCACCGCGGATCGGGTCGGGGCACTTGAACACCGGCTTGAGCACGCAGTCGGACTTGTCGCCCGTCGCCTGCTGCGTCGACGAGCCGTCGAAGCCCCAGATCGGCGGCTCCGTGTCCTCGTCGTGGAGGATCTTGGTCTTGCTGCGCAGAGACGGGGTCGGCTGATAGCCGTCGAGCCAGATGTATTCAGCTTGGTACGCCACAGGGGAGTTCCTTTTCGAGATAGCAGGGTTGTAGGGGCAGCGCCGAACGATGTCAGCAGGCCGTTGCACCGTCGTGTTCGCCGTGTGAACGCCGTGTGAACAGCGCCGGATGGTCGGCGGTGAGTGGGCAACCGGGCGGTTCGACATTGGACCAGCCCTCGTAACGACCGTAGCGCGTTCGTCGATCCGCGTCGCGATCGGCGGAGTGGAGGTCGTCGTGTTTCGGTCGAGCGCGACGCTGCGGGCCGAGACGGTACGGTCTCGGATCGATGAGGAGCTGGGTCGTGGTGGGAGTGCTCGCTCTTGCCGCGTGCACTGGCGGTGACAGTGCCGGCGACGGTCGTGATGGTGACGGTGCGGCGCCGACGACGCAGCGACTTGCGCCGAGCCAGATCTCGGCGTCGACGATCGCCCGACCGGACACCCCGCCGTCCTGCGACCCGGACGAACTCGCCTGGTGGACCGCCCAGGCGGCGCCCGCCGAGAGAACGTCGACCGCTGTCGTGCGAGTCCGCAACGACGGTGACAGCTGGTGCGAGGTCGACATCGCTGGATCGCCCGCCCTGGCCGCCGACGCCGAGCCGAACGTGTGGCTCGAGCCGGGGGAGTGGGGCGACCTGATCGTCGGCTCGGTCGCCGACCGGTGCTCGCCATCGGTGTTCGACACCGTCGAGGTCGTCGTGAGCCACACCGTCGTCGACGTGCCGTCGATCGTCGTCGCCACATGTGCCCCGACGATCCTCGCCTTCTACGTCGCCGACCCGCCGGCGGGATCGTGTACCGAACTCGAGTCGACCGTGGTCGGCGCGGTCCTGCTGGTCCGCAACGCCGGGTCCGTGCCGTGTGAGTTGGGTGAGGTGGTCGGTGGCGTGTCACCGGGCGATGCTGCCGCTGGCGCCCCGACGTCCGACGTCGCGGTGACGGCGCTGGCGGGCGGTGACGTGGTCGCGATCGGGACCGTGCCGGTCGGCGGCGAGTGCACGGCCACGCCGACGGCCGTCACCTTCGACGTGGCCGGCGAGGTCGAGGTCGCCGGCGCGCCGAGCTGCCCGGTCGAGGGGCCGGCGCGGCCGTGGTTCCAGAGCGTCTCGCCGGGGTCGGTGATCGACGTGCTCGCCGGGCTCGATCCGTTCGGCTGACCTGGCGCCTGATCTGTTGGTGGAGCGGTCGGCGGGTAGCGTCGGGGTCGTGAGTTGGATCGAGCGCATCGTCGAGGAGCGGCTCGCCAAGGCGGCGGCCGACGGGGAGCTCGCCACTCCGCACCTCGAGGGCAAGCCGATCGCCGACCTGCACTGGGAGCGGCCGGAGGGCTGGTGGGGCAAGCAGTTCTTCGAGCGCGAGCTGAGCCACGATCGCCGAACCGCCGCACTCGACGCCGCGGCGCTCGCCCGAGCCGGATTCTGGCGATGCGCCGACGAGGCGTCGGTGCGTGCCGCCGTCGATGCCGCCAACGCGGCCATCGACCGGGCGAACGTCAACATCGTCGCCGATCAGCGCGTCGATCGGTTCGACGCCGACGACATCGTCGAACGCTGGCGCCGCCTGCAACGCACCTGACGCGAATCGGGGCCGGGACCGGGGTCTCCGTGGTCGGCGTGCCACGATGGCCGACGTGACGAGCGGCAACTCCGACACGATCAAGAACCACGCTGCCTTCATCTGGTCGGTGGCCGACCTGTTGCGTGGCGACTACAAGCAGTCCGAGTACGGCAAGGTCGTGCTGCCGTTGACGGTGCTGCGCCGGTTCGACTGCGTGCTGGCGCCCGTGAAGCAGGACATGCTCGAGACGTACGAGAAGGTGAAGGGCAAGGTCGACAACTTCGCCCCGATCCTCGACGCGCTGACTGCGGTCGACGGTCTGTGGAACACGAGCCGATTCGACATCCCGAAGTTGCTCGACGACCCCGACAACATCCGCCACAACATCCAGGACTACGTCGCCGGGTTCTCACCCGAGGCTCGGGAGATCCTCGACCGGTTCGAGTTCGCCAGTCAGATCACCCGGCTCCACAAGGCCGGGCTGCTGTATCTGGTGCTCGGCAAGTTCGCCGAGATCGACCTGCACCCCGATCGGGTCTCCAACCTGGAGATGGGCTACCTGTACGAGGAGCTGATCCGAAGGTTCTCCGAGCTGAGCAACGAGACCGCTGGTGAACACTTCACGCCGCGCGAGGTGATCCGGCTGATGGTCAACCTGTTGTTCATCGAAGACGACGCCGTGCTCTCGAAGGCGGGTGCGAAGGCGACGTTGTACGACCCGGCGTGCGGCACGGGTGGCATGTTGAGTGTCGCGGAGGATTTCGTCCGCAGTCACAACCCGCAGGCCACCCTCACTGTGTACGGCCAGGAGCTCAACTCGGAGTCGTACGCGATCTGCCGATCGGACATGATGCTGAAGGGCCAGAACGCGTCGAACATCAAGGTCGGCAACTCGCTCAAGGCGTACGACCCGGAGGATCCCGGCGACCAGGGCGATCAGCACCCGAACGAGCGGTTCGACTATCTGCTTGCGAACCCGCCGTTCGGGGTGGAGTGGAAGAAGGTCGCCGACTCGGTCCGCCACGAGCACGAGTCCAAGGGGTTCGCCGGCCGCTACGGGGCGGGCCTGCCGCGGATCAACGACGGCAGCTTCTTGTTCCTCCAGCACATGATCTCGAAGATGAAGACGCCCGAGCAGGGCGGCTCGCGCCTGGCGATCGTGTTCAACGGTTCCCCGCTGTTCACCGGTGCGGCCGGCAGCGGTGAGAGCGAGATCCGCCGCTGGATCATCGAGCACGACTGGCTCGAGGCCGTGGTCGCCCTGCCCGATCAGCTGTTCTACAACACCGGTATCTCCACCTACTTCTGGATCGTCACCAACCGCAAGAGCAGCAACCGCAAGGGCAAGGTGCAGCTCATCGATGCTCGGCAGAGCTTCACCAAGATGCGCAAGAGCCTCGGTGAGAAGCGCAAGGAGGTCAGTGAACAGCAGATCGCCGACATCGTCCGCCTCTACGGCAACTTCGATCAGCAGCTCAACGATGAGGACGACAAGCGGGTCAAGATCTTCGACAACGAGACCTTCGGCTTCCTCAGAATCACCGTCGAACGGCCGCTCCGCCTGAAGTGGGAGGTGACCGACGCGTCCGCGGACGCGCTGCTCGCCGACAAGAAGCTCGCCAAGCTCGACGAACAGCAGTTGAAGGACCTGGTCGAACACGCCCGCGGACGCGTGGCAGCGGGAACGGGGACGAGCTTCGGCAGCGAGGCCGAAGCACGCAAGGAGGCGAAGCGCTGGATGGCCGAGCTGGGCCTCGAGGGCAAGCCGATCGAGAACGCCATCGTCGACGCCCTGTCCCACCGTGACCCCGACGCCGACCCGATCACCGACAAGCACGGCAAGCCTGAACCCGATGCCGACCTCCGCGACAACGAGAACGTCCCACTACCGAGTGAGCAGGTCAGGTACGAACCCGACCCCACCGACCGCCTCGCCACCGACACCTACACGAAGGCCGTCGAGCAGTACGTCGAGCAGGAGGTCCACCCCTACGTCCCCGACGCCTGGGTCGACCACACCAGGACGAAGATCGGCTACGAGGTCCCCCTCACGAGGCACTTCTACGTCTACACGCCGCCCAGGCCGCTGGAGGAAATCGACGCCGAGATCAAGCAGCTCGAGAAGGAGATCCAGGAGCTCCTCCGCGAGGTAACGGAGTGAGCACCCCCACGGTTCCACTCAAGTACCTCGCCGGGATCAACGAGCGATCGCTGCCAGAGACCACCTGCCCCGACTTCGAGTTCGGCTACATCGACATTTCATCGGTTGGACGAGGAGAACTGACATCCGAGCCCGCGCAGATGCGATTCGGCGACGCTCCGTCGCGGGCTCGCCGACTCTTGCGAAACGGCGACACCATCGTGTCGACGGTGCGCACCTATCTCCGTGCGGTCTGGCCAATCGAAGGGGCTGCGGATGGCCTCGTCGCCTCAACCGGCTTCGCCGTACTCACACCTCGTGCGATCGAACCGCGGTATTTCGCCTGGTGGGTCCAGAGCGACGTCTTCATCGAGGATGTGGTCGCGCGTTCGGTTGGTGTCTCTTACCCAGCGATCAATGCCCTCGAGCTCGGGGAGCTGCCCGTGCGCGTCCCACCGGTTGCCGAGCAGCGGGCGATCGCCGACTACCTGGACGCCGAGACCGTCCGCATCGACGCCCTGATCGCCAAGAAACAACAACTCATCCAGCTCCTCGAAGAGCGCCTGCGTGCCGAGATGACGGAACTCGCTTGCGGTCGGCTGCGGGGGGCGCCACTGGCCGGCTCTGGCATCGATTGGATCGGCAAGATCCCTGCGAGCTGGCAGGTGGTCAGATTGAACAAGGTGGCGCGGCTGGAGAGCGGTCACACCCCGTCGCGGACACGAGAGGAACTGTGGGTCGATGCCGACAAGGCTTGGATCACTCTGAACGATGTCGGAACTCTCGCCGAGTCGGAGTTCATCGGCGAGACGAAGAACCTCATCAGCGACGCGGGGCTCGCAGCATCGTCGGCGCGAATGCTCCCCGCCCACACCGTCGTGCTCTCCAGGGACGCCACGATCGGTCGTGTCGGCATCATGGCGACGAACATGGCGACTTCGCAGCACTTTGCAGCGTGGGTTTGTTCAAGCGTCATTCGGCCGAGGTTCTTGTGGCTCCTTCTGCGGTTCGCAATGCAGCCTTTCCTGACTTCGTTCGATGACGGTGCCACGCTCCGCACGATCGGCATGCCGCACGTCCGCCGCTTCGTAGTGCCGTTGCCGCCTGTGAAGGAGCAGGACGAAATCGTGGCTCACGCTGAAACGCGACGAGCAGCGATCACCGCGGGTGGCCAGAGCCTTGGTCGGCAACTCGAACTCCTGGCCGAGCACCGTCAAGCGCTGATCACGGCCGCCGTCACTGGCGAGTTCGCCGTGCCCGGGGCGGCGTAGCCAGCGACGCTGCCCGACGCGCCCGCGGACGCGTCGCTGACCGCCCGCTGAGGCGGGCCGCTCAGGTTGGGCCACGCGTCCGCGGACGCGCCGGCTTCTACGACGAGAAGAGCCGGAGCGTGCCGGTTGGCTGCTGCGTCGCTCCCGGGATTTACCCCCGACCCCCGGAGTAGGCTGGGGCGTCGGTGCGGGGTTGGATGCGCCCCAGCCTACTCCGGGGGTGCCACACAGTTTCCGAGCTGACCAAGCCGCTGGCTCCATGGCGCGCCCGCGGGCGCGTCGCTCGCTCGCCAGCCGCTTGCTCCCGGCATCGGCGCCGCTCGAACGGGCAGCGATCGCCAGCGCGCGGCGGCAACCATCGCTCGACTCTCCGGTTCTCAACGCGCTCGTCGAGGACGGTGATCCGGCGACGGTGC
>NZZV01000085.1 GCA_002698945.1 Acidimicrobiaceae bacterium | reverse complement strand
TGGACTTGATGGCCCTGAATGAGATACGGCCTAACCTGTGCAACTTTATGGCGAACGTCTCACCGTTGGGGCCCTGACAACAGTGGACGTCAGATTCCTTCCCAACGCCGATGCGGCGGCCCACGCCAGTAATGGTGCCGCGAGCGGCCAGTTGGTCGAGCTCGTCGATCACCTCGCCGGTGAACTCGGCGTCGGGACCGAAGCCGACCACCAGCAGGTGCAAGGGGCCGATGTCGTCGAAGGTCATGTGGTGCTCCTCAGCGGCCCTGGTGGGCCATCATGTCGATGACGACGGTGATCGCCAGCAGCAACGCGTCGTCCTGGCCGGCAGCGATCTCGACGCCGTAGGTGTCGCGCACCCGGAACCACTTACGGGACACGGTCGCCACGACGGCCCCACCCTGCGAGATCCGGTACTCGTGGTTGACGATGTTGCCCTTGGTCGACATGTCGGCACCGCCGGGCACGTCGATCGTCCACCGATCGCGCAGTGGCGTGATGAGGGCGTTGTGGACCTTGGCGGCGGCCGAGCCGTCGGGGCGCTCGATCGTCATCGAGTCGCGGATGCGGGCGATCTTCTCCTGGATCTTGTAGAGCTCCTGCCCGTCGGGCGTCTCGAACTTCAGGGTCGAGCGGACACGCAGCACCTTGCCGTCGATCTTGAAGGCGCGGTTGCCGTGCTCGTCCGTGATGTAGAAGTCGTCACCGAGCGCGAACATGCGCTGGCGCATCTGATAGCGGCGTCCGCCGGGGCCGGCCCCACCACGGCGCCCTCCACTGGTCGCGGCGCCGACCACGGCACCGGTCGCAGCGGCAGCGGCGAGGGGTCGGCGAGCGACGGGTGCAGCGCCCCGTCGTCCGAGTCGTCGTGGCATGAGGTTCCTCTCGTTGATCGGAGCCGTCGTTCGCTCACTGGCGGGCCAGCGCGATCCGATAGCGCTCTTCGGGATCGATGAAGTGGTCGTGGTCGTCGACGCCGACGTCGAGTTGGACCCAGTGGAGCTTGCCGTTGAGCTTGCTCGTCGCGGCGGTGTAGGCGGGGCTGACGGTCGTACCGGTTTCGTGACCGATGTCGGTGGTCTCGTCGGCGGAGAAGATCATCGGGTGCGTCGCTTCGACGCGTCCCGTTCCGATCGGTTCGCCGTCGCAGTACAGCGTGACGTCACCGCCCTTGGCGAGGCCGCCGCCGTCGTAGGCGAACTCCATCCGCACCTGATGCTTGCCGGTGGGCAAGCTCGACTCGGAACGTGTGGCGAACAGCTGGATCCCGAGCACGTTGTAGTCGAATGCCAGCTTGCCGTCGTCGGCGAACACCGCCCATCCACCGAACTTGCCACCCTGGGCGATGATGACCCCGCTCAGTCCGGCGTCGGGAACCTCGACCTCGGCGGTGACGGAGAACGACTTGTTCTTGATGCTGACGACGCTGTTCTCCGAGAGCCGCCCCATGCCGGGGAAGAACAGCTGGGTGTTGCCACGCACGAGCGTCGGACGTCCGGCCAGTTCGGGAACGACCCGTTCACCGCTTCGGTCGTCCATCGGCAGGACGTTGTACTTGACGGCCTCGATGAGCCACAGTCGTTGCAGCTTGCGCAACAGATCCGGGTGCTCGTCGACCAGGTTGTCGGCCTGGCTGAAGTCGCTGGCGCCGTCGTAGAGTTCCCAGACGTCGTCGTCGAAGTCGGGCAGGGTGCCACCCACGAGGATCCACGGCGTCTTGTGCTTCGTGACCGCGCTCCACCCCTTGTGGTAGATGCCGCGGTTGCCGAACATCTCGAAGTACTGCAGGTCGTGCCGTTCCGGCGCCTCGGGCGCGTTGAACGCGTACAGCATGCTGGTGCCTTCGATCGGCGACTGCTGGACACCGTTCACGAACATCGGCTGAGGGAGACCCGCGGCCTCGAGCACGGTGGGGGCGATGTCGATCACGTGGGTGAACTGGTCGCGGATGCCGCCGGGGTCGTCGATGCCGTTCGGCCAGTGGACGATCGTGCCGTTGCGGGTGCCGCCCCAGTGCGAGGCCACCTGCTTCGTCCACTGGAACGGGGTGTTCATCGCCCAGGCCCATCCGACCGAGTAGTGGTTGTACGAGTCGGGTGAACCGAACTCGTCCATCTTCGACAGCATGAACTCGGTCGTCTCGAGCGCCGCCATGCCGTTGAAGTTGGCCATCTCGTTGAACGCACCGTTCATCGTGCCCTCGGCGGACGCGCCGTTGTCACCGACGATGTAGTAGATGAGCGTGTTGTCCAGCACGCCGAGGTCCTCGATCGCGTCGATGACCCGGCCGACCTGGAAGTCGGTGTGCTCCAGGAAGCCGGCGTAGACCTCCATCTGTCGGGCCAACACCGGCTTCAGCTCGTCGGGCATCTCGTCCCACGAACTGATCTCGTCGTGACGCTCGGTCAGGCCGGCGTCGTCGGGGATGATCCCCATCTCCTTCTGCTTCGCGAACGTCCGCTCACGCTGGACGTCCCAGCCGTCGTCGAACCGGCCCGCATACTTGTCGGCCCATTCCTTCGGCACGTGGTGAGGCGCGTGGGTGGCGCCGGGAGCGAAGTACGTGAAGAAGGGGCGGTCCGGCATCAACGCCTTCTGTTGGCGGATCCAGTTGACCGCCTTGTCGGCGAGGTCTTCGGTGAGGTGGTACCCCTCCTCCGGTGTCGCCGGTGGTTCGATCGGCGTGGTGCCCTCGTACAGCGCCGGATCCCACTGGTTGTTCTCGCCACCGATGAATCCGTAGAAGTACTCGAAGCCGCCGCCGGCCGACGGCCACGCGTCGAACGGACCCATCGGCGACGACTGCCAGACCGGCACCTCGTGGCACTTCCCGAACTGTGACGTCGAGTACCCGTTCAGCTTCAGCGTGGTGGCGAGCGGTGCCTTGGTGTTGGGCCGCAACGAGTTGTTGCCCGGCGCCGACGTCGCGGTTTCGGTGATCGACCCCATCCCGACGGAGTGATGGTTGCGGCCGGTCAGCAGGGCCTGCCGGGTCGGCGCGCACAGTGCCGTGGTGTGGAACCGGTTGAACCGCAGCCCACCGGCGGCGAGTCGCTCGGCGACCGGCGTGTGGCACGGACCGCCGAAGGCGCTCGACGCGCCGAAGCCGACGTCGTCCAGCAGCACAACCAGCACGTTCGGCGCACCTTCCGGCGGCAGGAGCGGCTCGATCGGCGGGTACGACGTGTCCGGATCCTTGGCGTCGTACGTCGTCAGAGCCGGCCGTGCGACATCCGGAATCGGCAGCATCGTTCGCGCGTGGCGGTCGGGCGATCCGGCCATCGGTGTCCTCCGTCGTCAGGACACGGCGTTCGTGGCGCCGTGTGGAATGAGAAACGACCGTACGACTCGGCGAGCGACGCGGTCATCACCCACATGGGGCGATCCGTCGTGGCTCTCCCGAAAGCACGTCGGGGCGTCGACCGGATCAGATCCGGTCGGCGCCCCGAGCCACTGCGGCGAGTTCGCTCAGGCGAGCAGCTTGGCCTTCTGGGTCTCGAACTCCTCGGGCGTCAACACGCCGTTGTCGCGCAGCTCCGCGAGCTTGGCGAGTTCGCTGGCGGTCCCCCCGCCCGAACCGGCGGCCTGCTGGACGTACGTGCGGAACGCAGCCTCGTTCTCCTGGACCGCCTTGATGTCGCGCTGGGTCATCTTGTCCCCGTTGGCGATCAGGTAGACGAACGTACCGAGGAACGGCAGCACGATGACGAAGATCGACCACAGCGCCTTGCTCATGCCGCGCATGTCGGACCGGAAGATGTCGCCGAAGATGCGGAACAGGAGGAAGAGCCAGGCGACCCACAAGAAGACCATGAGCATGGTCCAGAACAGACCGAGCAGTGGGTAGTCGTGTGCGAGCATCGTGGAGATCTCCTCGAAAAGTTGAGTGTCGGACACGGTCGGGCGACCGCGTTCGGTGGCACCTTAGACCCTGCGACGAGCGGCGCCGTCGCCCACTTCGGGCGAAACGCCGAGAACGCGCGTCCGGCGTTCGGACCGCGTGGGAGGACTACAGTTCGCCGGGCGACACGCGGGCGGTGATTCGGCTCGCGGCGTCGGTCGAGGGCGAGGACGCGAGACGGTGCAGCAAGCAGCAGCGGTACGGGACAGGGGACGGTTCACGCCCCCGCACGCCCAAGTCGACCTGGTCGAGCGGAGCCGACTCGACGGGAACTATCACGGCGCGCTCGGCAAGGTCGTCCTCGTCGTGGCACCTGCCGGGTACGGGAAGAGCACGCTGGTCGCGAGATGGGCCGGGCTCGAACGGCGACCGTTGCGCTGGCTCGATCTCGAACCGGTCGACGACGACCCGATCGTGTTGATGACGGCGATCGCACGTGCGCTCGCCGGTCTCGCCGGTGTCCCCGACGATGCCGGCACTGTGTCGATCTCGCGCCGCGCGTTCGAACACGTCGTCGGCGGGATCGCCGAGCCCTTCACACTCGTCCTCGACGACGTCGAGTGCCTCCGAGACCCGGCGGCGTCGGACGTCATCCGGCGGTTCGTCAGGCAACTCCGGCCCGACAGCACGGTGGTGCTCGCCGGTCGCGCGGTCCACGACGAGGCGCTCACCGCCGAGTTGCGTCTCATGACCGGGACGATCGAACTCGGCGCCTCCGATCTGGCGCTGCAGCCCAGCGAGGTCGCTTCCCTGCTCGCGCGGCGAGGTGTCGACGCCCCCGCCGAACACTTCGCTCGCTACGAGGGCTGGCCGGCCGGGCTCGCCCTGGCCATGTCGGCGACCACGAACCCCTACGACGGCGTCGCCGCCCCCGAGTCGTACCTCACCACCATGTGGATGAGCGAGGTGCCGGATGACGACCGGCGCCTGCTCGGCGAACTCGCCTGCCTCGGACGGTTCCGCCCGGAGATGTGCGACGACGTGCTGGGACGTCGCGGCTGCGTGTCGACACTCCGGCGCCTGCGCCGAAGCCAGCTGGTGCTCGACGCCCTCGACGAGCGAGACGGCGGGTGGTATCGCCTCCACCCCATCGTCGCCGAATGGGCCGGCCGCGAACTTCGAAGTGACGATCCGCAGCGCTGGCGCGAGATCCATCTGCGGGCAGCCGATTGGTGGGAGGCCGCCGGCGACCCGGACCTCGCGTTCGGGTTCGCGCACCGGGTCGGCGCACTGGCCCGATGCGAGTCGATCGTGGTGACGCACGGCGGACCGGCGACGGCGTCGGGACGTCAACGAACCGTCCACCGATGGCTCCTCGAGCTCGGTGGCGAGTACGTCCGCGCGTCACCGCAACTCTGTGCCATCGCGGCCGCCGCGGCGCCGAACCTCGGCGACGGTGCCGGCGCGCTCGGATGGTCGCAGGCGCTGGCGAACGCGGTCGGGCGCCACGAGGTCTCCGACGAACTCAAGCACTGGTCGAACACGCTCAACGGTTCGATGCAGCCCAAACCCAGCGTGGAGGTCCACGCCATGCTGGAAGACGCATACGTCGGACTGCCGAGTGGTGCCTGGCGGGCCTTCGCGTGCTGGCCGCTCGGCGCCGTGCGGTACCTGCTCCGACTCCCTGGCGCCCTCGATGTGCTCGACCAGGGGGTCTTCGAGGCGCGAACGGCCGGCGTCCCCCGGCTCGAGGCGCACAACGCCGCACTCCATGCCGTGCTCCGCCACCTGGAGGGCGACCGGACCGCGGCAGAGAGAGCCCACCAGGTCTACCGAGCGATGACGGCAGTGGTGCCGGACACGACGGCCACGTCGGCGACCCTGCTCGCGATGGTCGCCTTGGACGAGGCACGTTCGGGCCGGCGTGCGGCCGCCGCGGCGACGATCGCGCAGGCCAGGGGCTTTCTCGAGCAACTCGATCGAGTCGCACCCTGGTTCCACGGCTTCACCCTCGTCCCCTTGGCCGAGGCGGCACTCCTCATCGACGACGTCGCGACGAGCCGCCGGTCGCTCGACCAGGCCGAGGCGAAGCTCGCCCACGACCGTCCCGACCATGGGCTCGCACCCCACATCGAGGCCGTGCGACGACGCGTCGAGGCGGCGGAGACGTCCGCAGGGCGTCGAGCCGCCGCCCTCACGATCGCCGAGCTCAATGTGTTGCGGTACCTGCCGACGAATCTGAGCCTTGCGGACATCGCCGACGAGTTGTTCGTCTCCCGGAACACGGTCAAGTCGCAAACCGCGGCGATCTACCGCAAGCTGGGCACCACGTCACGCCGCGAAACGGTCGATCTCGCGCGTGCGACCGGCCTCATCGGCGACGTGCCACGTTGATCGATCGAACGTCGGCGAGAGCAGCGTCGCTCAGTCGCCGACCGGGTCGGGCTGCGGCCCGCTCGCTTGCCAGCTGTTCTTGAGTGGCCGGTACAACAGTCCGAGCATCGCCGTCGTCACGACGACCGAGACGACGATCGACAGCAACGGCTTGTCCTGGATGATCGACGCCACCAGATAGCTGAACACGCAGGTGTAGGCCGCCCACAGGGTGCCGCCGATGACGTCCCAGAGCAGGAAGCTGCGGTACGGGTAGCGCGTGAGCCCCATCGTGGCGCCGAGCATGAACCGGAGGCCGGGTACGAATCGACCGAACACGATGAGGAGCGGCGCGGTCCGGCTCAAGACCTCCATCGACCGCGCCACCTTCGCGTTGCGCTGCGCCCGCTCCACCTTGTCCGCCATGAAGGGACGCAACACCGTTCGTGAGAGCCAGTAGAGCAGCGAGTCGCCGATCGCCGCACCGACCGAGCCCGCAACGATCAGGCGCCAGAGCTCGATGTTCGAGTCGGTCTGGGCGGCGAGGTTGGACGCGGTGGTGAGCAGCGACTCGCTCGGGAACACCGGCACGATCGCGTCGAGTACGACGAACCCACCGATGATCAGGTACAGGTTCTCGACCTCGTCGAGATCGATCGCCGACAGCGCCGTGGCGATCGTCGGCGCGATCCAGATCGCGGCGAGGATGCCCAACGCACCGCCCAGCAGGATCGGATAGCTCGGGAGCCGGAGACGGTGCTCGCCGCCGTCGGAGGCGTCGGAGGCATCGGAGGCATCGGAGGCGTCGGTCGATGTCATCCCTGTTGTCTAGGTCGGCGAGCGGCGCCAGTCGGGGACCCCCGGGTCGTCGCGCCATCCGGCGACCGTCCCGCTCCGAACCACGGGCATGTCCCCCGACGCTCCGACCGCACCGAGCGACCAGACCGAGATCCACCTGGACGACCGTCTGGACACCGACCCCCGAGCCGGCGTGCCCTGGCTGCTCGGTATCGCCGCCGGGCTGATCGCGGCGCTCGTCGGACTCGGGGTGGCCGAACTCGTCGCCGGGATGTCGTCGACGCTGCAGTCGCCCGTGCTCGACGTCGGCGACCGCGTCGTCGACGGGGTGCCGAACTCCGTCAAGGAGCTGGCGATCGACTGGTTCGGGACGAACGACAAGATCGCCCTGCTCGTCGGCATCGCCGTCATGCTCGGGATCTACGCCGCGGTGATGGGCGTCATCTCCCAGACGCGCCACTGGCAGTACGCGATCGCCGGCATCGCACTGTTCGGCGTCGTCGGCGCGTACGCCTCGCAGACGACGCGCCGCGCCGTCCCCTGGTACGGCATCGTGCCGAGCATCGTGGGCGCCGTCGCCGCCGGCGTCGCGCTCTGGCTGCTGCGGGTGCACCATCACGACGACGGTGTCGAGGCCCAGGAGCGGGTCGATGACCGACGGTCGTTCCTGCTGGCCGCCGGCGGCCTCGGGTTGCTCGCCGTCTTCACGGGCGGCATCGGTCGCTGGCTGAACGGCCGCAACAGTGTGAGCGGCCAGCGCAGCGAACTCGGTGTGCCGATCGCACGGGACCCGCTCCCGGAAGCTCCGGACGCGGTACGCATCGGCGTCGACGGGGTCGAGCCGTTCTACACGCCCAACGGCGACTTCTACCGGATCGACACGGCGCTGACGGTGCCGCAGGTGTCGGTGAACGACTGGACGTTGCGCATCACCGGGATGGTCGACGCGCCGATGGAAGTCACCTACGACGAGCTGCTCGAGCGCGAGATCGTCGAGGCCGACATCACACTGTCGTGCGTGTCCAACGAGATCGGCGGCGATCTGCTCGGCAACGCCCGCTGGGTCGGCGTGCGCCTCGACGATCTCCTGGCGGATGCCCGCCCGTCCGCGGACGCCGACCAGATCGTCGGACGCTCGGTCGACGGCTACACCTGCGGCTTCCCGACGGCCGTCCTCGACGGCCGGGACGCGCTCGTCGCCGTCGCGATGAACGGTGAGCCGCTGCCGCTCGAGCACGGCTATCCGGCGCGTCTGATCGTGCCTGGCCTGTACGGCTACGTGTCGGCCACGAAGTGGCTGACCGAGATCGAACTGACCCGTTTCGACGCGTTCGACCAGTACTGGGTCGAGCGCGGCTGGGTCGAGGACGCCCCGATCAAGACCCAGAGCCGCATCGACACGCCGCGCGGTCTCCAGACCGTGCAGGCGGGCACGGTGCCGATCGCCGGTGCGGCCTGGGCGCAGACCCGCGGCATCGAGCGGGTCGAGGTCCAGATCGACGACGGCGAGTGGGTCGAGGCCCGTCTCGCCGAACCGTTGAACGACGTCACCTGGCGTCAGTGGTCGTACGCCTGGGAGGCGACTCCCGGTCGTCACGACATCCGTGTTCGGGCGACCGACGGGACCGGAGCAATCCAGACCGCGGACCGCACCGAACCCTTCCCGAGTGGCGCAACCGGCCGACACCAGATCGTGGTGATGGTCGAGTGAGCCACCGGGACACCACACCACTCCCGCAAGTCACCCAACCCGAAAGGAACCACGTGAACACCTCATCCACTCCCCGCCGCAGCCGCAGCCGGCTCGCCATCGCAACGATCGCCGGGCTCTCGCTCGTCGCCGCTGCGTGCGGCGACGACGGCGACGACGCCACCCCGGCCACCGACCCGCCCACCGAAGACACCACCGAAGACACGACCGAGGACATGAGCGAGGAGACCACGGCCCCGGAGACCACGATGGCCCCCGAGACCACGATGGCCCCGGAGACCACGATGGCCGACGACATGGACGACATGGACGGTGAGATGGAGGGCGCGTTCGGTCCGGCATGTTCCGCCGTTCCGGCCGACGGTGAGGGCAGCTTCTCCGGCATGGCCGACGATCCCGCCGCCACCGCCGCCAGCAACAACCCGGTGCTGTCGACCCTCGTCGCCGCCGTCGGCGAGGCCGGCCTCGTCGACACCCTCAACAGCGAAGGCCCGTTCACGATCTTCGCCCCGACCAACGACGCCTTCGCGGCGATCCCCGCCGACCAGCTCGACGCGGTCCTCGCCGACACCGAGCTCCTCACGAGCATCCTGACCTACCACGTCGTGGCCGGTCAGTCGCTGAAGGCCGCCGACCTCGCCGACGCCGGTGAGCTCGAGACGGTCAACGGTGGCACGATCAGCTTCGGCGCCGACGGCACCAGCGTCAACGACGCCGCCGTCGTCTGCTCGGACGTCGTGACCGCCAACGCCACCGTCCACATCATCGATGCGGTCCTCATGCCGCCGATGGACGACATGGAAGGTGACATGGAAGGCGAAGCGGGCGAGATGGACGACGCCATGATGGGCGCCTCGGGCCCGGCCTGCTCGGCCGTCCCGGCCGACGGTGAGGGCAGCTTCGCCGGCATGGCCGACGACCCCGCCGCCACCGCCGCCAGCAACAACCCCGTCCTGTCGACCCTGGTCACCGCGGTGAGCGAGGCCGGCCTCGTCGACACCCTCAACAGCGAGGGTCCGTTCACGATCTTCGCCCCGACCAACGACGCCTTCGCGGCGATCCCCGCCGACCAGCTCGACGCCGTCCTTGCCGACCAGGACCTGCTCACCAGCATCCTCACCTACCACGTCGTGGCCGGTGAGATGCTGAGCTCGCAGGATCTGCTCGACGCGGGCACCGTCACCACCGTCAACGGTGGCGATCTCACGATCGAGATGGACGGGGACGCCGTGCTCGTGAACGACAGCGCTGCGGTGGTCTGCATGGACGTGCCGACCGCCAACGCCACCGTCCACATCATCGACGGCGTCCTCCTCCCCGGCTGATCCTCCCCCTTCGCAGTCGAGGGACCAACGGTGCCGACCGGAGCGATCCGGTCGGCACCGCCGCGTCTGCGGGTCGGGTGTCGCAGGGAACGGAGACGGAGTCGACGTTTCCGGAGATCACCCGACCCGGACCGCGGTCACCGCAACGCCAGCGACAGCACGGCGGCGAGTTCGTCGATCGCCTGATCCGCTTCCACGACCTTGATCGTCGTCATGCCCATCGCCTTGGCCGGCTTCAGGTTGATGCCGAGGTCGTCGAGGAACACGACCTCGCTCGGCTCGACACCGGCCATTTCGCAGGCCTGGACGTAGAACGACTCTTCGGGTTTGCGCACCCCGACCTTGCTCGACTCGACGACATGGTGGAACCTCGCCATGATCCCGACGACGTCGGGACGAGGCTCGCCGCGGACGTTGTTGGTGAGGCACGCCGTGATGTAGCCGGCCTCGATGACCCGGTCGAGCGCGGTCACCATCTCCGGACGGACGTCACCGCTCAGGAGGGCGAGCACGTCGCGGCCCGGCACCTCGTGACCGAGCGCCTTCGACTCGGCGGCGAAGGCGGCGTCGAACTCGTCGGGGCCGATCTCCTGGCGCTCGATGCGAGCCCAGGCGTTGGTGTCGGGGTCGACCGAGTTGACCGATCGGATGAAGTCGTGGGGCAGGCCGTGTTCGTGTTCGTAGCGGTTGAACGCTTCGAACGGGCTGGTGAGGATCACGCCTCCGAAGTCCCAGAACACGGCGCGGATGGGGGTCGCTGCGGTCATCCGGTCATGTCTAGCCGCAGTGCCTCCGCGCGTGAGAAGCGACGCCGGTGGTCGACATCGAGCGCCGTCCCACCCGCGAGCGCCCCGCCGGGATGGGTACCCGACGCCGGCCGGGTTGGCCGTCAGAGGGCGATCGGACCGCCCGCACCGCCGCGAACCGGAGGGGCCGGCCAGTCACGACTCCCGGGAACGAGACCGACCGCGGCGTAGGCGTCGAGCAGCCACCCGGCCTCGTCGTCACCGAACACGTAGCCGACGAGGTCGACGTGGGCGCGCCGGAATCGCCCGTCGTGACCGGCGTCGACACCGGCGAGCACGTGCGCGAACTCGTGCAGGACCGTGGCCGGCGTCATCTGCGGCCCGGCCAGCCGAACCACCGGCGCCGCGGCGCCGCGGCGCCTGGTCGACGACGAGGACGCGTCGCGGCGGGCACGAACGACCGACACCTCGCCGTGCGGCCACCACGCCGCCGACTCCACGACACGTCCCAGGTCGAGCAGCTCGTCGAAGTCGACGATCGTCTCGTACGAGGTGCCTTCGAACGCGGCGATCTCGGCGGCGTAGACGGCCTGCCGCCCGACGTCGCCTCGGCTCATGCCCCTCGACCCAGCGCCGGGAGACCGACCACTCGTGGCCGGCCGAGATCGGCCCGGCTCGCCGCCTCGCGACCGGCGACGAACCCCTGCGGCGTCGCGGACTTGGGCCGACGAGCTGCCACGACCCGCCCGAACTGCTGACGTGCGAAGTCGTCGACCCGACGCTCACGAGCCCGCAACGCCGGCACCGCTGCCGACGAAGGGTGCAGCCGTTCGGTCGCGTCGCGCATCGTCGTGTCGAGCATGGTGCCGATCTGGGCGGCGTAGCCGAACAGGAACGACCGCCGCCACTGCTGTGTGGCCGCCGCCGTCGCCCGGCGTTCGCGTGCCATGCGCGAACTCGCCTGGCTGTGCAGCGAGTGAAAGAGCAATCCGACCGTCTCGAGGTCGGAGCGGAACCCGGCCACGAACGCCACCGTGCCGCTCTGCCGGGCCTGGAACACGACCTGGCATCCATGCGCGGTCGCGATCGCCTGCAGGAGCGCCAACCGACCACGGACGTATGCCCCGCGCCCGAGCTCGTACTCGTCGACCCGCAACTCCCCCGCCGCGGGTGCCGTCAGCTGCTCGGGGCTGATGCGATGCTCGGCGATCAACTCGGCCGCCTTGCGACTGAAGGCGTCGGCCTCGTTCGAGTTGCTCGTGCCCTCGGCCATGGCCAGGAGCTTGCGGACCTTGTCGATCAACACATCGGGGTTGGAAGAGGTGGCGGCGCTCATGTGACCCCATCATGCCAAGGGGCTGTCACACAGTTGAGGACATCCCCGATCATCCCGTTCATGTCGCGCTCGGTCACTCCACGGCCGACTCAGGTCGACATGAACGATGACCGGCGACGCTCGCTAGGCTGCCCTGCCACATACGCGGATGTAGTTCAACGGCTAGAACCTCAGCCTTCCAAGCTGATGATGCGGGTTCGATTCCCGTCGTCCGCTCCACGCGAAACCCCAGGTCAGGAGACTTGCTCGGCCTGGGCGTTCTGGCTCACTCGTCGCCAATGACGCGTACGTGACGCGGTTGCTCCGTGCGCCGCTCGCCGAGCAGCTCGGACATCCGGTCAGCGATCGCTCGGTCTCTCTCGGCTGTTGCGTGCTGATAGCGCAGCGCTGCTGCTGGCGACGAGTGCCCCATTCGCGCCATCAGTTCCTTCGTCGACGCGCCGGTCGACGCCGCCAGCGTGTTCGAGAAGTGGCGGAGATCATGGAAGTGCAGATCGTTCCGCCCGATCTTGGCGCGAACGGCCCGCCAGTGTGTTCCGAAGTTCGTAGCGCGCGGTGTCGTGCCCTTCACCCCGACGAACACTCGCGCCGCCGGGTCCGGTGCCGTGTAGGTCTCCAGGTGTCGACGCAACTCGGGAACGAGCGGCAGAGGCATCGCCACCGTGCGTCGCCCTGCGTCGGTCTTGGGCGGTCCTTCGACCTGCTCCCCGTCGACCTCGATGACCTGGCGCTCGACGCGCACAGTCGCGGCCCCGAGATCGACATCGCCGCGCTGCAGTCCCATCAGCTCACCCCATCGAAGCCCGCAGAACGCCGAAGTGAGGACGAGGGCGCGCCACCGGTCATCGACGAGGTCGGCGAGCTGCCAGACCTCGTCCCCGCTGGGCACTGGTCGCTCCGGCGATCGCTCGACGCCGGCGTTCTGAACACGACAGGGGTTGCGAACGATGAGTTCGTCGTCCACGGCCGTGTTCAGAACGGCGCGGAGGAGCCGATATGCCTTCGCTGGCACGGTTGCCCCCGGGAGTCCGGCGTGCCAAGAGCGAACGTCCGACGGGGCAATGTCTCGAATCGCCATGGCCCCCAACTCGGGACGGATGTGCTTGTCGAACGTGTGCCGATACAGCGCAACAGTCTTGGGACGCAGTAGCTGGCCGGACGAAGTTCGGCGGGTCGAGATCCAATGATCGAACCACTCGCCGAGCAGGATCGCGCCGTCGCGTCGGTCCACGTAGCCGCCGACGAGCTTCGAACCCTCGACATGCGTCAGCCACTGACGAGCATCGCCGGCCCTGGTGAACGTACGCGATCGGGCCTTGCCGGCAGGCGTCCGCCAACGCACTCGATACCTCGACGGGCGACGGCTGCTCGCCGCCGGGATGACGTCTCCGTTCTCGTCGAGCCGCACGATGAATGCCACGATCGATCAAACTTTCTTCTCGGCGCGCTTGCGCTCTCGGTAGCTGCGCTGCGCGCTGTTCCGAGCGCAGCGACGTGAGCAGTAGAGAACCTCGCCGCTCGTTCGGTACTGGCCATGCTGTGCTCGGCCGGCCTGCCGCACGAAGTCGACGCCGCAGAAGTCACACTGCCGCAGCGGGAGCGACTCGACGACCAGGTTCCAGAGCTGTAGGTGCAGCACGTCGATCAGATCGTGCCGCGCGAGCCCCCATTCGGACTCCTGTCCGCTTGCCGAGGATCGCTTCGTGAAGATGCGCAGGTGGAACTGACTGAGCCCGTTGTTCAGTTCCTCGACGAACCGATCGTCGGCCTGCAACTGTGCCCGAATCGGCGGCCGGGCCCCGCTCCAGATGTCGATCGAGTTCTGATCACTCGCCCGGCGGATGTAGTGCTGGCTCAACCTCCGCACCGCAGCGAGCCGAACGGCCACGCTCGGCCACGAGTTCGGCCACTCGAGCAGCGGGTCATAGTCGAACAGATGTCGCCACTCGACCGAGAACCGGCGCGGTCGTCGGGAGGGCGAGCCGTCCGGATCAAGACCGAAGGCCCAGTCGAACGGGTCCTTCAGGCTGACGGCACCGTGGTCGGCAACGAACTGCTGGACCTGGTCGAGGTCGGTGACGTCGAGTCGCGGAAGTTGTCGGATCGCGAGCTCGTCGTCTACCGGGCCGTACGGAGCGCCGCCTTCGAGGAGCAGTTCGCCAAACACGTTCACTCCCTCGTACGACAGCCGCCCCGTCTCGGGGTCGAGGACCGGTTGCGCCTTCGAGATTTCTGGTGGCTCAATCCGACCCACGGCGGGCCACGATCCGGTGATACGAAATTGTGACACGTAGTACCTCGCAATCCGTTGTGATGAGTGGGACGATACGGGTGCACACCGTCCCACGTCAACACGAAAGGGTGATCATGGGCAAAATGCTCGACACTGACGCCGCTGGCGATCGCATCGGGATTCCTGCGAAGACACTGGCCAACTGGCGCAGCTTGAAGAAGGGTCCCCCCTTCGTCCGCCTTGCCGGCCGAACCATCCGGTACCGCGAAGAGGACCTCGAGGCCTACATCGCCGCGAACCGGTGCAGCCCCGAGGAGATGGCCACCGCCGAGGCATCGTGATGTTCACCCCTCGCGATGAACTCGAGCGTGTTCCATCGTTCGACCGACAGTGCCTGGAGTCCGAAGCTCAACGGCAAGCCGAGTTCGCCCCGGTCTTCTGCGACTCGTGCGGCGACGCCGTCGACCAAGCCACCGAGCCCGGCCGATACCGTCATGCCGGGTGTCCGACACCGCCGCTGCCGCCCGCAGCGGTCGCCGTCATGCAGCGCGTGCGTACCCGCCAGACGGAGACCGACCGTGTCGATGCATGACGATCCCGACGTCGTTGTCGAGGCGACCCACGCAGATGCCGCCGCCACGGCGCGACGTGCGCTCCAGCAGAGTCGCAGCGCCCTGGCAGCGATGCGCGAGCAACGCGACCGGCTGAACGATCAGATCCGGACGCTCGGCGCCGAGGTCGACACGCTCGCCGCGGTCGTCGGCGCGTTCGAACGTCGAGCGAAGATCGAGGCGCAGGCAGCCAAGCCCGTCCGCCGGACACGCTCATCCACCGGACGGGAGGGCTCGTCGTGACGTGGCAAGGCCCCGATCTCGACATGCGCGCCCGGATGCGGCAACGGGCCGGGCTCCGCCGATTTGCTCTGTCGGATCCGGAGTGCGATCACGGCCTGACGATGTCGACGTGCACGATCTGCAACGGCACCGACCGACGACGGGAACGTGAAGCCGACCAGGCATCCAAGCCACGGCGCATCGACGCGAAGTTCCCCGGCACCTGCGCCAGCTGCGAGCTCCCGATCGAGCCGGGGGATCCGATCCTGTGGTCGCCCGGTCGGAAACCGCTGCACGAGGAGTGCACCCTATGACCGACACCCAGATCGAACACGTCACCCCCGACCACACCGCCCCGCCGCAGCCCGTGTCGAACGATGCCGGCGCGGTCGCGATCTCCGGGCCTGCAGCGTGGGACCTGGCGCAGAAGATCGCCCGCACCGAGTTCGTCCCCCAGGCGCTGCGCGGAAAGCCCGAGAGCGTCCTCGCTGCGATCCTGTACGGCCGCGAGCTCGGCATCGGCCCGATGCAGTCGTTGCAGTCGATCCACGTGATCGACGGCCGACCGGGCGCGTCTCCGGAGCTGATGCGAGCGCTCGTCGCCCGGGCCGGCCACCGGATCGACGTCGTCGAGTCGACGGCGGACCACGTGACCTTGTCCGGGGAACGCTGCGACACCGGCGCGACCGCCACGGTCACCTGGTCGCTCGAGGACGCCCGACAGGCCGGCCTGATCGAGATCCGCGACGGCCGCCCCTGGGCCCGATCGAAGCAAGGCCGACCGCTGCCGTGGGAGCAGTACACCCGGGCGATGCTGCTCGCCCGCGCCACTGCCGAGCTGTGCCGGGCGCTGTTCGCCGACGTCATCTCCGGTCTCTCGTACACCGTCGAGGAGCTGCAGTCGATCGACCGCCCCGCCACCCTGACGGCCGAAACGGTCGACTGGCACGGCCTCGGCTGGGCCAACCAGGCTGAACACGACGTCGAACGCGACCGCATCCGCGCCGCTCTCGCCGACGTCGACGGCGCGGTCCGTGACGAGCTGCTCACCAAGTGGGCCGAGATGGGTCTTGCCTGGCCGCTCAGCCGCGACCAGCTCGCCGAGTGGGAACAGGTCGCCGCATCGATCACCGACCAGGAACGAGCCGTCGATGCGGACGAGTCATCATCAGCGGTCGACGAGACCGGGGACGGGACGGGAAACAGTGCTCGCGGAGCCACTACCAGGGACGAGTCAAACCCGGCCGAACCGGTCCACGAGGAGAAGAGGCGAGCGACCGGGCCGAATATGGTCGTCCCACCGGCTCTGCTCGCAGAGGTCCGCTCGGCGGCCGCCGCGGCCGAGCTCGCCGACCTCGAAGCCTGCGAGTACCTCTCGACGATGTTCGGCCGCGCCATCGACGACCTCGAGGCGCTCACGGCTGCACAGGCCCGCGCCGCCGTCGAGATGCTCCACCAGGCGGCAGCGAGCACACCAGCCCCGGAGGCGACCGTCTCGTGAGTGTCAAGGCCATGACGTGGGCGTGGCAGCAGCAGACCGCCACAGCCGGCCAGAAGCTCGTTCTGCTCGCCCTCGCCGACCACGCCGGCGAGGACTTCACCTGCTACCCGTCGACGGCGCGCCTGTCGGAGAAGACCGGCTACACCGTGCGCACGATACGGAGCCTCATCGACGACCTCGAAGCCGACTCGTTCGTGATCAAGGCACACCGGAAGCGACGGCGCGACGGGACGCTCGGCACGTGGGTCTACCGCCTCAACGGCCAGTGTCACCCTGATGTCACTGGCGCCGCCGAACACGACGCCGACGACACCGACCAGTGTCACCCTGATGTCACTGGACCAGTGACATCAGGGAACCGCACCAGTGACACCCGGGTGTCACCACCAGTGACACCCCAGCTGCGCGCGGAACCGTCAGGGGAACCGTCAATGAACCCCCCGACAGTTCCTGTGCAACTCACCAGGGAGCAACTCGCCACGGCGGCGGGAGATCAATACGCACGTGACGAAGTCACCCGCGGCGCACAGGTCCGATCACCGGCCGGGCTCGCACGATCGAAGAGCCGCGAGCTGCTCACCAAGCACAGCGATCGCCTCGACGCACTGATCGAACGCGACCGCCAGATCCGCGCCGCCGGCCTCGATCCGATCCCAGGCAGCGTGTTGCACGCCGCCGCGCTCGGCGACAGCCACAGCCTCGCCCACTACCCGTACCCGGCCCAGGAGCAGACGGCATGACCGCACCGACCGCCACCGACCGTCGCTGCCGCTGGTGCCTCGCATCGCTCGCCGACGCCGCTCCACGGCGACGGTTCTGCTCGACCGACTGCCGCAAGCGGCACTGGTCCCGATCCCGGTACGCCGACGCTGACGGCTACGGAGCGACGCTCGCAGCCGAGCAGACGTGCGCAGGATGCGGCGACACGTTCACGCCTCCACCCGTACGACAGGGCGCCCACCCACGGCAGTACTGCACCGAGTGCCGGCCGCCGGCCGAGCGAGATCGGACGCGCTCGTGACCGGCCCCGCAGCACGACCGCTCGGCGTCACTGACCTCTACTGGCGTGGCGACCCTGCCGCCATCGTCGCCGCAGCCGACGCCGCCACCGGCCACGCCTCGTTCGTGGCAGCGATCGCCGAAACCCGACCCGACTGGCACGACCAGGCAGCGTGCGCCGGCGCCCCGCTCGAGGTGTTCTTCCCCATGCTCGGCCAGTCGGCCGCCGCGGCGAAGCGGATCTGTTCAGGTTGCCCGGTTCGTTCGGATTGCCTCGAAGATGCCCTGGCAGATCCGGATCTCGATCACGGAGTGCGCGGCGGGATGTCCGGCCGGGCGCGGACCGCTGAGCGTCGGCGCCGAGCCCCGGGTAGGGGGTCGCGATTTCCAGGTTCGGGGGGCGCCCCCCAACACCCCGCCCGCACCGAGATCTCCCTCTCTGAGATCCTCCCGGGTCCCCTCGAATCATGATCGTTGTCGGGACCCCGGAGGAGTGCGAGGTCGCTCGGCGCCTGTTCGCCAGCGCCGTGCACCGGCTCGGTACGGACGCTCCCGACGTTCTTCGCACCGTCGAGTTCGCCGCCATTCGGGGACATTCGGGGACATTGCCCGCCACATCGCTCGACGTCGGCGCCTCCGTCGTGGATCGTGAACTCATGTCGTACTCGCAAGCCGCGCAGTTCCTTGGCTGCTCGACTCGGACGATCACCCGCCGGGTTCGGGCCGGGGATCTCGCTCGGGTCGGCCGCCAGGTCACGGCGGCCAGCGTGAACGCACTCGCAAGCCGAGGCGACGCGTGAGCCAGCGCTGTCGTTGCGCCGACGCCGGCACGCTTGCCGCAGTCGCCGCCGGCAGAACACCACCGCCGTGCCCCGTGCACGACTCCATCGGAAGGAACAACATGACGCATTCGTTCTCACAAGCCCGGATCCGAGCATCACGCTTCCAGGCGCACAAGGAGATCGCAGGACATGACGCGCCCCACCTTGCGGAGCAGCGCGTTCGTGACGGCGAAGGTCGCCGCCCGACTCTCGGCGAGGTTGCGATCGGCAGCAACGACTTCCGCGCCGCTCTGATCCGATGGAGGGACGGAGACACGAGCGCCTCGGCATCACTGATCGTTCCGTTTCGGAATCTCGTCACGAGCCCGAGGATCGGTCCGCCGACGATCGGGTTGACCCGTCCCGAGCTCGCAGCGACGCCGCTCCTCGACGCGATCACGGTTGTCCCCGACGTCGAAAGCGGCACCATCGTGCCGGTCACCTTCGACTTCGAGTCCGCCGCGGACGAAGTCGCCGAAGGCGCTGCCGCCGGCGAGGCCGACATCACCTATGACGTGGGCGAACTCGTGAATCTGCCAACGATCACTCACGGCACTCCAGTCACCACGCAAGCGCTGAAGCACAACGAGCAGCTGCGCGCTGACATCGACACGCTCCTCACCGGCGGCCTGCTCGTCAACCTCGAGGACGCCGTCGGTGAGGCCCTCGTCGCCTCGAGCGGCGTCGTCGCCCACGACTTCGACACCGACGTCGCCACGACAATCCGCACCGGTATCGCCGCAGCACAGTCGGCGTTTCGGGAACTCGGTCCGGGCATGGTCACAGTGGCACTCTCACCCACCGACCACGCGACGCTCGACCTGGCCGACTTCGATCTCGGCCAGTGGCCCGCCCGCATCATCAGCACCCCGTCGATCAGCTCGGGCACTGCCTTCATCGGCCGCCTCGGCCTCGCCGTGCGCGCCTACGTCAACGAAGTCCTGCTCACACTCGGCTACATCGACGACCAGTTCATCAAGAACCAGCGGATGATCCTCGGATCGATGGAGGGCTACGTCCACATCACCGCGCCGGCCGCCATCATCGCCGCGGACCTCACCGGCGACGACCTGTCCTGACCAACCGAAGATCGGAGAACCCACAATGGCAATACCCCGCCCGAAGAACATGCGGCACACGCTCGCTGAAGAGGCCGCCATGCGCCAGGAACGCGAAGCGGCCGCCCGCGAGGCGATGCGTCGCTTCAGGCAGTCGGTAGCCGAGGAACGCGCAACCGCAGCAGCGGACCCCACACGACGCCGAATGGAAACGAGCCGGCTCCGACGCCGCATCGAGGTTGTCGACCGCGAGGTCGCACGCCTGACGATCAAGCGGGAACGCTGGCTCGCCGAGCTCAATCGCCTTCCGAACTGATCGCCGCTGAGCGTCCACACCCACACGGCACCCCTGGGTTCGGGTGACGTGAAGCCGGCGAGGCGAACCCTTCCTCCCGCCACAGACCCGGCTGCGCTCGGCGACACCGCGGCCCCACCCCAACCTCTCTGGGGCGGGGCCGCCGCACTCGAAGGAGAAGCCACCTGATGTCAACACGCGGCGAGGAGCTGAACACCCGGCTCACTGCCACCGACGAAGCGTCGAGGGTCCTCGACAACGTCGCGGCCGAGATGGCCGACCTCGAGGACCGGCCCCACGACATCGACCTCGGCGCGGACGCCTCCGACGCCGAGGAGGAGATCTCGCAGCTCGACCGGCGTCTCCGGGGTCTGACCGATGCCGAGAAGCGCGTCGTCCTCAACGTCGCCGCGAAGGACGCCCAGCGCGACCTCGACCGCCTCAACCGTGATCTCGCCCGGGCCGAGAAGTACGACGACGAAGAGATCGCGATCCGCGTCGAGGCCAAGGGCAACGCCGAGCGGCGCCTCGACGCCATCCAGTCCGAGATCCGAGACATCGACGGCGCCACCCCTGACATCCGTCCCGAGGTCGACTCGTCCGAGGTCGACTCGCTCATCGACAAGCTCGACGAGCTCACCGGCGGAAGAACGGGCGGCCTGGGCGTGCTTCGCGGCCGCTCCGGCGCCGGGATCGGCGCTGCCATCGCCACCGGACTCGTGCTCGCCGGCGACGCAGCCGCCAACGCTGCAGTCGAGGTCGACAGCCTCGCCAAGCTGACCGGCGACAACGTCGAGACCGCATCCCGGCTCTCCGGCGTCTGGAAGACGACCGGCGCCGACGCCAAGGACCTGCAAGACATCCTGCTGCAGATGGGCGACGTGCTCGCCAACGACGCAGAACTCGCTGCCCGCATCGGCGTCAACCTCGACGACGGGCGCCCCCTCGGCGAGCGCTTCATCGACGTCGTCGACCTGCTCACCGAGAAGTTCGAGAACGCTGGCGAACGGTCGCTGATCGCCGCCCAGCTCTTCGGCGAGGAAGGCGTCCGCCAGGTCAACGAGGTGACCGCCGCATACGGCGACCTCTCGAAGGCAGTCGACGACTACGGCGGCTCGGTCTTCACCGACAGCGAGATCGAGAAGGCCCGCGAGTACAAGCACGAGCTCGTGGTTGTACCGGAGCGCCGAGTGTCTAGCGCGAGATCGGACCCCGCCGACGGCCCGAATGTTGCATCTCAACAAGTTTTGGAACCGCCGCGCGCCCCCGGTGCGAGAGTAAGGGGCGAATCTTGATTCTGC
>NZZV01000084.1 GCA_002698945.1 Acidimicrobiaceae bacterium | reverse complement strand
TCGCCCGGCGACGTCATGCGCATCATCATCGGCGTCCTCACCCTGCTGGGCGCGCTGATCGCCGGTGCCGCCGCCAAGAGCACGATCGACGGGCTCGAAGAGGACGTCGTCGACGGCATCGCCCGACTCCCCGAGTCGATCGAGCAGGTGGGGATCGCCACTGCGCAACTGTTCGCCACCCTCGTCCCGCTGTTCGCCCTCGTCGTCATCCTGTGGCAGCGAAGGTGGCGGGTGCTCTTGCACGTCTGGCTCGGTTCGTTCATCGCCGGGGCCGTCCTGTCGCCGGTGATCTCGCTGCTCGGCGATCGCGGCGCCACGCAAGCGGGCGGCGACCCGCTCGTCGACGGCGAGAACTCGTTGATCGCAGCCGACTTCCCGACCACGTCGTACCTGGCGTCCGCGGTGGGCGCGGTCACCGTCGGCGCGCCGTATCTGCCGCGCCGATGGCGTCGGGCCGCCTGGTTCTGGGTGATCGTCCTCGCTGCGCTCCGCTTCCTCGGAGCGGGTCAACCACCACTCGACGTGCTCATCGCCGTGTCGATCGGCACGATCGTCGGATCGATCGTGTTGCTCGTGCTCGGATCACCGAGCGCCGAGCCGAGTCCGCTCAACGTCCTCGAGGGTGTCCGCAGTATCGGGCTGGAGCCCGTCCGGATCGGTCGGCTCGAATCGTCGGCCGGAGGGTCGGTGCACTACGTCGCCACCGACGCCGATGCGGTCCGCACGTTCATCAAGATGCGGACCCCCGACGACCAGGACTCCGACCTCCTCAACCGCGTCTACCGCAGCATCCGGCTGCGTTCGTCCGAGGTGCGGCGGCCGTACAGCACGCTCAAGCGGCGGGTCGAGCACGAAGCCCTGGCGCTGCACACCGCCGCCGACGGCGGGGTGGCCTCGCCCCGCCTGATCGGGCTCGGCGTCACCCCTGACGGTGGTGTGCTCCTCGCCGAGGAACTCATCCACGGGCGTTCGCTGGCTGCCCTCACCCCGGACGAGGTGACCGACGAGCTGATCGCGCAGGTCTTCGAACAGGTCGGCCTCATCCACGCCACCCGCACCGCACACCACCACCTGACGCTCGACAACTTCATCCTCGACCCGGCGGGCCGGGTCCGACCGCTCGACTTCGACGACGCCGAGCTCGCGGCCGACCAACGCGCGCTGTCGCGCGACGTGGCCGAGCTGCTCGTCGCCGTCGGCGCGGTCGCCGGCCCGCAGCGCACCGTCGCCGCGGCGATCGACGCCTTCGGCGAGGAACCGGTCAACCGTTCCCTTCCCCTGCTCCAGCCGCTGGCGTTGAGCAGCTCGCTCGGTCGCGAGATCCGCCGTCAACGCGGTCTGCTCGACGCCCTGCGCGCCGAGATCCACGACCGCACCGGCGTCGACGACGTCCCGCTCGAGAAGCTCGCCCGCATCCAGCCCCGCACGCTGATCATGATCATGGCGGGGGCGCTCGCCTTCTATTCGCTGCTCCCCCAGTTCGGCAATCTCGACGACACGGTCGACGCCTTCGGCGACGCGCGGTGGCAATGGATCCCCGCCCTGCTCGGCGCCGCTGCGATCTACTACGTCTTCGCGACGATCTCGTTCCTCGGCTCGGTCGCGCAACGGATGCCGATCGCACCGTCGGCCCGCAGCCAGCTCGCGTCGTCGTTCGCACAACTGGTCGGTCCGGCGGGCTCGGGCAAGATGGCGCTCGCCGGCCGGTTCCTCCAGCGGAGCGGCCTGACCGGGCCCGAGGCGAGCGCGTCCGTGGCGCTCAACACGATGGCGGGGGTCGCGACCCACCTCACCTTGATGGTCGGCTTCTTCGCCTGGGCCGGCGGCGCCGACATCGGCGGGTTGTCGTTGCCGAGCATCGGCACGGTGCTGCTCGTCGCCGTCGGTGCGCTGCTCCTGCTCGGCATCGCAGGGGCGATCCCCTACACGCGGCAGCGCCTCATCATGCCGGTCGTCTCCGGACTGCGCACCGCCGCCGGCTACAGCGGTCAGGTGCTCAAGAGCCCCGCACGCGTCGCCGGCCTGCTCGGCGGTTCGACCTGCATCACCCTCAGCTACTTGGTCGGGGCCGTGTTCGCCGTCGAGGCGTTCGGTGGTGGCCTCTCGTTCGCACAGATCGGCGCCGCGTACCTCGGTGCAGCGGCGCTGGCGAACATCGCGCCGACACCGGGCGGGATCGGTCCGCTGGAAGCAGCGATGATCGCGGCGTTCACCGGCTTCGGCCTCGACGGCGGCGTCGCGATCTCGGCCGTGCTCACCTTCCGCCTGGCGACCTTCTGGCTCCCGATCCTGCCCGGGTGGGCCACCTTCCTGTGGATGGAACGACGCGGCGAGATCTGAGGTCCGGAGGCGTTCGCCGTGGTAGAACGGCCGCCGTGAGCGAGCACGATCGGCTGCGGTGGGCGAAGGCGCTCGTGTTCACCGGGTGGATGTTCGCCCTTGCGTTCGTCGGTCAGCTCATCATCCAGGTCCGACGCGCCGCCGCTGTGAGCGACAGTCGGTTCGAGGACGGGAAATGGGGGCAGCGGGCCGAGCTGGTGTCGTTCGTGACCCTGCCACAGAACGCAATCATCGTCGTGCCCGGGGTGATCGCCTCGCTGGCCGCTGCGTGGCTGGTTCGGCCGCTGGTCGAGCCGGTCGTCGTGCACCTGCGGTGGCTGATCCGCATCCTGGCCGGTCTCGCGTACGTCATCATCGCGCTCGGGCTGATCGGCATCGTCGCGGTGTTCTTCCAGGGCAACTTCGACTCGGTCGGCGACGTGGGCTCGATCCTGGGTCGCCTGGGTGGTGTGGCGATCGGCTTCGCGATCGTGCGCCTCTGCACCGAAGCCGAACACGACGCCTGACGCGGTCGCCGCAAGGAAGTTCGGGTTCAGACTCCGAGTTCGCCGACGTTGTAGTGGCGTCGGCACAGCAACTCGTAGCGCACGATGTCACCGAACATCTTCTGCGCGCCCGGGCCGACGGTGTCGCCGACGACTACCGTCTCGCCCTCGTACACGACGAAGTCGTTGACGACGCGGGCGTTGTGGGTCGCCCGCGCCCCGCACCAGCAGCGCGCCTCGACGTGCAGCGGCTCGCGCTCGTCGGCGATCTCCAGCATCCGCTTGGTGCCCTCGAACAGATGCCCACGGAAGTCGGTGATCAGCCCGAACGCGTACACGTCGACCTCCATGTCGTCGACGACGGTGGCGAGCTGGTCGCACTGCTCGGGCGAGTAGAACTGCACCTCGTCGCACACCATGTAATGCAGCGGCCAGTGCTGGACGGCGAGCTGGTGGATGTCGAGGTCGTCGGTGACCTGGATGGCGGGTGCGGCCACGCCGAGCCGGCTCGTGACCTGCTCACCCTCGCGGTCGAGCTTGGTGAGCAGGAGGCCGTACATGTGCCGGGCCGCGAGGTTGTGATGGATCTGCAGGGCCAGGGTGCTCTTGCCCGAACCCATCGTGCCGAAACTGAACCGCAACGTCGCCATGTCGACCTGCGACCCTACCGTCGGG
This sequence comes from Acidimicrobiaceae bacterium, assembly GCA_002698945.1. Taxonomy (GTDB): domain Bacteria; phylum Actinomycetota; class Acidimicrobiia; order Acidimicrobiales; family Ilumatobacteraceae; genus Ilumatobacter. The sequence goes on along the minus strand of NZZV01000084.1, from coordinate 23,317 downwards.
GTGTCACGCGCCCCGGTGTTCGCGTGAACAGTTTGCGCACCAGGTGCGCAACCTGTTCACGCATTTGATGGGGGTCGGGGGTCAGCGGAGGAGGGATCTGACCTGATCGATCGTGTCGGCCTGCGCGGCCGGCTTGTCGTGGCGGTACTGGCGCACGCGGGCGAACCGCAGTGCGACGCCTCCCGGGTATCGAGTACTCACCTGTACGCCGTCGACCGCGATCTCGACGACCTGCTCGGGGCGGACGTGCACGATGTGGTCCTCGCGGCCGATCTCGAGATCGAGGAATCGCTCGGTCTGCCAGCGGAGAAGTTCGTCGGTCAGCCCCTTGAACGTCTTGCCGACCATGACGAACCCGTTGTCGTCGCCGCGAGCACCGAGGTGCAGGTTCGAGAGCCAGCCCTGACGGCGTCCATGGCCCCACTCGACGGCGAGCACGACGAGATCGAAGGGGTAGACCGGCTTCACCTTGCGCCAGGAACCGCCTCGGCGGCCGGCGTCGTACAGCGAGTCGAGGTTCTTCACCATGACGCCCTCGTGGCCGGCCTCGATCGCCCGATCGAGGAAGGCGGCGGCCTCGACGGCGTCGGCGGTCACGATCGACGGGAGCCGGCTGAGCTCGGGCACGGTCGATGCGAGGACGTCGCGCCGTACCGAGAGCGGCTCGTCGACGAGCGAGCCGTCGGCGTGGAGCACGTCGAAGAAGAACGCTCGCAACCCGCTCCCCCGCCCCACCGAGCCGGTCGGGGCGCCGTCGGCACCGAAGTCGCCCATCGTGTCCTGGAACCGGCGCGGGGCGCCGTCGGCATCGAGACCGAGCACCTCCCCGTCGAGTACCAGGTCGCCGCCGGGGAACGACCGCACCGTTTCGACGACGCCACCCAGACGATCGGTGACGTCGTTCAGGTTGCGCGTGTAGAGCCGCACCTCGCCGGCCGCCCGGTGCGCCTGGATACGGGCACCGTCCAGCTTCCACTCGACCGAGGCCAGGCCGGTGACCGCCAACGCGTCGGCGACGTCCGAGGCGGGTGAGGCGAGCATCGGCTGCACCGGCTGCGCCGGTGTCAGCTCGATCGCCGCCAGGCCGGGGGCACCGACGGTGAGCGCAACCTGCGCCGCGGTCGGCAGCGAGCCGGCGAACATCGCGCCGCGCTGCACCTCGCCGACCGTGACGCCCGCTGCCTTGGCCACCGCGGCGGCGACCACGCCGTCGAGTGCGCCCTGCCGCAGCTCGCCGCCGACGATGCCGACGATCAGCCGTTGCTCGGGAGCGGTCGCTGCGGCCAGCAGATCGTGCAGGACCTCGCGCCGACGAGCCTGCGATCCGACGCCCGAAATGGAGGAGAGTTCGTCGATGGCGCGGTCGACGTCGAGCACGGCGAGCATCGGCTCGCCCGCTGGATCCGGGCGTACCTCGCGCAGCGTCGCCCAACCGACCCCGATCCGCCCCTGCAGGGTGGCCCCGGTCGCGAAGGCGACGGTTGCACCGACCTCACCGGGGGCGAGGCGAGCGAACACATCGGCGAACGCAGCGATCTTGTCGGACCGCTTCGACGTCGCAGCGACGATCTCGGAGGTGCGCGCCAGCTCGACGAACAGCATCGCCACAGTCTGCACCCGCGAGACTGTCGAGCGCATGGACGCGATCGACTGGCTGCACGAGGTCGGCGCCGGCCCCGGGAGCCGTGTCGCCGTCACCCTCGCGCCCGGCGCCGGATTCGGGCTGGCGATCGGTGAGCACCGTCACGCGTTCCCAGACCCCGACCCGGTGGCGGCTGTCGCTCGGATCGAGTCGGAGACCGGCCTTCGCTGGTGCTGGTGGGACCGCTCGACCGCCGATGTCCTGGTCGCCGGAGGGGTCGCCCTCGCCCGCTGCTGGGACGTGCTCACGGTGCACCGGCTCCTCCACGGCGGCTGGCGTACGTCGATCGCCGAGGTGTGGGCCGGGTTGCACGACCTGCCGCTCGATCGGCTCCCCGTCGAGGGCCAGCTCGATCTCCTCGGATCAGGAGGCGACGACGGCGATGCCGAGGATCCGGTCCGTCCTGACGGACACCTCAAACCGGACTGGATCGGTGGCGGTTGGGCGACCACGCTGGATCGGCTGGCCCGGTGGGCCGCGACCGCCGATCGGGCGGCACGTCGTCAGGACACACTGATCGACGCGGCGGGCGATCCCGCCCGCACCCGGTCGGCCGCGCACGCCGAGTCGATCGCCGAGTTCCTGTGCGCCGAGCTGTCCGCCCACGGTCTCCCGTTCGACGTCGCCGAGGCAGAGCGGATCATCGGCGACGCGGTCGGCCCGCGCGCCATCGACGAACGAACCGAGGTCGAGGCGCGAGCGGCACGCGACGCCGAGGTGCTGCGCCATCTCGGCCCGGGGGCGAGCTACGACCTGCGCAATCCGGCCGAGGTGAAGGCGATGCTGCGGCGGGCGTCGATCGACGTTCCGGACACCAGGGCCTGGCGTCTGGAACGGATGCAGGACGCCCACCCGGTGGTGCCCGCCCTCCTCCGATGGCGCAAGGCCGAACGGATCGCCACGACGTACGGCTACCGCTGGCTCGACGAACACGTCGGACGCGCCGCCGCGGGTGGTGACCGTCTGCGGGGCGAGTGGACGTCGAGCGACGGTGCGGCCGGCCGGATGACGGCCTCGGCGGGGCTCCACAATCTCCCCACCGAGATGCGCTCGGCCGTCGTCGCCGACGGAGGCTACGTCTTCGTGCGCGCGGACCTCGGCCAGATCGAACCTCGGGTGCTCGCCGCCGTGTCGGGCGACCCGGCCCTGGTCGCCGCCACGACCGAAGCCGACCTCTACGCTCCGGTCGCCGACCGGTTGCGGGTGACCCGCGACGTCGCCAAGGTCGCCGTCCTCGGCGCCATGTACGGGGCGACGACCGGTGAGTCGGCCCACGCACTGCGGGGGTTGGAGCGCGAGTATCCGTCGGCGATGGGGTTCCTGGCCGACGCCGCGGCGGCCGGGCAGCGCGGCGACGACGTGTTCACGATCGGAGGGCGTCGCGTGCGGATGTGGATCGACGACACGGTCGACGACGAGGGACGCGGCGACATCGACCGTGCCCGACGCGTCGCCGCGGCACGTGGCCGCTTCGCCCGCAACGCCGTGATCCAGGGCGCGGCGGCCGAGTTCTTCAAGGTCTGGTCGATCATCGTGCGAGCCCGGGCCGCCGCGCTCGGCGGCGAGGTCGTGCTGTGCCTCCACGACGAACTGCTGGTCCATGTGCCGGCCGACCGGGCGGACGACGCAACGGCCCTCGTCGACGACGCGTTGCAGGAGGCCGCCTACCGTTGGTCGCCGAGTCGTGACGTCCGCTTCGTCGCCGACACCTCGGTCATCACCCGCTGGAGCGACGCCAAGTAACACAGATGGTGTCGGATCCCTCCCGTGCATCGACCTGAAGCGGGCACGACCCTCGCGGCACGTCGCACAGATGGTGTCGGATCCCTCCCGTGCATCGACCTGAAGCGGGCACGACCCTCGCGGCACGGGAGGGATCCGACACCATCTGTGCAGGGACCTTGGACCCGTTGCGCGCTTCGGACTCGGGATCTGGTGGGCGGATAGCTAGGGTTGGACACAACGCACCGATTCCACCTGGCAACGAAGCCAGGCGAGGGGGAACAACACATGAACGACACGATCGACCGGTCGGACAGCACCGTCCTCGACCGACTCGTGGTCCGATTCGCCGGCGACTCCGGCGATGGCATGCAGCTCACCGGCGATCGCTTCACCTCGGTGAGCGCGTCGTTCGGGAACGACCTGTCGACACTGCCCGACTTCCCGGCGGAGATCCGGGCACCGGCGGGCACCGTCAACGGCGTCTCGAGCTTCCAGGTCCACATCTCCGACCACGACATCACGACGCCGGGCGACGAACCGAACGTGCTCGTCGCCATGAACCCGGCGGCGTTGAAGGCCGACCTGCACCGCCTCGAGACCGGGGGCACGCTGATCATCAACGAGGACGCCTTCGACGAACGCAACCTCGAAAAGGCAGGCTACGACGCCAACCCGCTCGACGACGGTTCACTCGCCGGTTACCGCCTGATCAAGGTGCCGATGACGTCGATCACCAAGGAGGCCTGCGAACCGCTCGGGGTCAAGCCGCGCGATGCCGAGCGTTCCAAGAACTTCTTCGCCCTCGGCCTGGTGTCGTTCATGTACACCCGCCCGATCGAGCCGACCCTCGAATGGATCAACCAGAAGTTCGGAAAGAACGAGCAGGTCGCCGGTGCCAACACCGCGGCGTTCAAGGCCGGCTTCCACTTCGGCGAGACGACCGAGCAGGTCGGCCATCGCTACGAGGTCAGGCCGGCCGATCTGCCGAACGGCGAATACACCAGCATCACCGGCAACACCGCGCTCGCCTGGGGGCTCGTCGCCGCCGGTCAGTTGGCGAAGCTGCCGATCACGTTGGGTTCGTACCCGATCACGCCGGCGTCCGACATCTTGCACGAGTTGTCGAAGCACAAGCACTTCGGCATCCGCACCGTCCAGGCCGAGGACGAGATCGCCGCGGTCGGCATGGCGCTCGGCGCTGCGTTCGCCGGCCACCTCGGCATCACCACCACCTCGGGGCCGGGCGTTGCGCTCAAGAGCGAGACGATCTCGCTCGCCGTCGCCATCGAGCTCCCGTTGCTCGTCATCGACATCCAGCGCGGCGGCCCGTCGACCGGGCTGCCCACCAAGACCGAGGCGGCCGACCTGAACCTGGCGATGTTCGGCCGTCACGGCGAGGCACCACTGCCGATCGTGGCGAGCTACAGCCCTGCCCAGTGCTTCCACGCCGCGATCGAAGCCGCCCGGATCGCGCTCAAGTACCGCACACCGGTGATCCTGCTCTCCGACGGCTATCTGGCCAACGGTTCGGAGCCGTGGTTGATCCCCGACGTCGATTCGCTGCCCGACATCTCGGTGTCGTTCCAGACCGAGTTCAACGGCACCGACGACGAGGGCAACCCGATCTACCTGCCGTACCTGCGTGACGACGACACCCTCGCCCGACCGTGGGCGATCCCGGGCACGCCCGGACTGATGCACCGCGTCGGTGGCCTCGAGAAGGCCGACAAGACCGGCAACGTCAACTACACCCCGCAGAACCATCAGCTGATGGGCGACCTGCGGCAGGCCAAGATCGAGCGCATCGCCGCCGACTACGACCCGACCGAGGTTCGCGGCGACGCCGACGCCGACATCTGCCTGCTCACCTGGGGCTCCACGTATGCGGCCGTGCACGCCGCCTGGCAGCGCCAACGCCGCGACGGCCACCAGCTGGCCTGGATCCACCTCGAGCACCTGAATCCGCTGCCGAACGATCTCGGCGACCTGCTGCGCCGGTTCCCGAAGATCCTGGTGCCCGAGCTCAACAAGGGCCAGCTGTGCAACATCGTGCGCGGCAAGTACCTCGTCGATGCGAAGTCGGTCAGCAAGATGTCGGGACTCCCGTTCCGGACCAAAGAAATCGAAGACGCGATCGAGGAGGCACGCTCATGAGCGAGACCGCCGTTCCCCTGACCACCAAGAAGGACTGGTCGTCCGACCAGGAGGTGCGCTGGTGCCCCGGCTGTGGCGACTACGGCATCCTCCAAGCCGTCCAGCAGCTGATGCCCGACCTCGGCATCCGCAACGAGAACACGGTGTTCATCTCCGGCATCGGGTGCTCCAGCCGGTTCCCGTACTACATGAACACGTACGGCATGCACTCGATCCACGGTCGTGCGCCGGCGATCGCCACCGGCCTCGCCGTCGCCCGCCCCGACCTCGACGTGTGGGTGATCACCGGCGACGGTGACGGCCTGTCGATCGGTGGCAACCACCTGATCCACGCTTTGCGACGCAACGTCAACCTCAAGATCCTGCTGTTCAACAACCGGATCTACGGCCTCACCAAGGGGCAGTACTCACCGACGTCCGAGGTCGGCAAGGTCACCAAGTCGACCCCGTTCGGCTCGATCGACCCGCCGTTCAACCCGCTGTCGGTCGCGCTCGGCGCCGAGGCGAGTTTCGTGGCCCGCACCCACGATCTCGATCGCAAGCACATGATGGAGACGTTCAAGGCCGCCCACGACCACCGGGGTGCCTCGTTCGTCGAGATCTACCAGAACTGCAACGTCTTCAACGACGGCCAGTTCAACGACATCACCAAGCGCACGGTGCGCGACGAGATGATGATCGACCTGGTGCACGGCGAGCCGATCGTGTTCGGCGCCGACCAGCAGCGCGGCGTGACGATGGGACGCGACGGCTTCCTCCGGATCGTCGAGGTCGCCGACGTCGGCATCGACAACATCGTCCGCCACGACACCTCGTCGCCGTACCCGTCGCTCGCGTTCGCGCTGGCGCGGCTCAACCAGGACGACCACTCGCCCACCCCGTTCGGCATCTTCCGCGACATCGAGCGCCCCGAGTACACCGCAGCGGTCGGCGCCCAGTTGGCACAGGCATCCGAGTCGAAGGGTCCGGGCGACCTGACCGCCCTGTTGCGCAGCAACGGCACCTGGACCGTCAACTGACCAGAAGGGGTCAGGCGAAGGCGATCTCGAGTTCGATGCCGGGGTTGGTCTCGTCGCTGGTCGGGAAGCGCTCGGCGAGCTCGACCCAGGTGTTGCCGGGACGCAGGCCGATCGGGTTGTCGGCTTCGTCGTAGAGCTGCCACGGTTGGTCGGCCGATTCTCGGATCCACTTCCCGTGGATCACCTCACCGTCGCTGAACACCCAGAGCGGACCGAACCCGATCGTCTGCGCCTCCGGGCTGCGGGCGTCGATCGTGCTCGGCTTGTACTGGACGCCCATGACCACGACGTTGTGGGCACCGATGCGGCCGTGCTGGACGTCCATGTGCGCGGCGCCCTGTTGTGATCGCAGGAAGCGACCGGACTCCGCGTCCCACGTCCAGTCGACGTCGATGCCGCGCATGGCCAGCTCGAACCCGTTGACCGCGGTGCCTGCGAACTCCTTACCGGGTCGCAGGTACGGGAACTGCTCGGGGGGCGCACCGGGGTGGTCGGCCGGGGTCTGCGACCACAGTCGTTCGGTCGAGTTGTAGAGGTTGTGCGGGATGCTGCCCGAGCCGCGGTAGTACCCCTGGCCGCCCGCCTGCCAGTTGAGATCGACGAGGGTCGAACCGGCGATCAACGCCTCGACGCCGGGGTTGCCGCCGCTCCACGCGAACAGCGGCCGGCGGAGCGAGGTGAGCATGTCGACGTCCTGCGAGCGGCCGGATCGGATCGGGCCGACGACATCGGATCCGCTGCTGTGGAAGACCGCGGCGAAGCGGGTGATGCTCCCCTCCACGATCTCCTCGAACACGATGTCGGCCACGGCGAGGCCACTGTGGTTGCGGCGCGCCGATGACGCATTGTCGATCTTGACCGCGAGCGCCGGTCGGGCGATCGGTTCCTCACCATCGGCGAGCGGGATCCCCACCAGCGGCTGGCGCGGGATCGGCGGCAGCGTCGTCGTGGTCGACGTCGAACTGCTGGTGGCCGGGGCCGTCGTCGGCGTCGCCGTCGTGGTCGGTGCCGCGGTGGTCGGTGCCGCCGTCGTCACGACCGGTTCGTCGGTCGTGTCCGGGCCGACGGGGAGCCGCGTCGTGCTCGGGGCGGCGTCGTCGCCGCCGCCACAGGCCGCGAGCATCAGGGCCGCGACGGTGATCACGCCGGCGAACCGGCGTCGTGAAGGAGTGGGGAGTGTTTGCATGTGATGAAAGAGGCTGAGTCAGCCGCCCGCTGCCGAGCAGTCTTCCACGCCCAACGGCACAGATGGTGTCGGATCCCTCCCGTGCAGCCAGGCCCTGCCCAGCGTCAGCTCGACGCACGGGAGGGATCCGACACCATCTGTGCGGACATCGCCGCTACGCGTGGCCCGTGACGGCGGGTTCGGTCGGTTCGGGGATCGGCAGCTTGGGACGGCGAGCGCGGTGTTCGCCGGCGAGCAGAAAGGCAGCGCCGGCGAGACCGACCATGATCACGGCGCACGTCGTGTAGGCCAGTGTGCGACCACCGGCGTCGTACAGGACCCCGGCGAGTACCGCCGTCACGCCGCCGGTCAACGTCTCCGCCGCGCCGACCAGCCCCTGTGCACCCGCCTGCCGCTCGCGCGGCGCCGTCATCGCGACGGCGACACCGGTGCTCGAGACCGTCACCCCGTCGAACAGGGCATGCACGATGCCGACCGCCAGCATGGCGTACGCGGTCGGCATGAAGCCGTACAGGAACATGAACACCGCACCGACGACCAGGCCGAGCGGCCCGAGTCGGAACGGCCCGACCCGTTGGGCGAGGCGTCCGCCGAACGGACCGAGGAACACGAGCGGGAGTGCGAAGATCGTGATCCCGACGTTGGCGACGAACTCGCTCGCGTCGAGATCGTCGAGCACGATCGCCCACAGCGCGTCGAACGTCCCGATCATCAGGTACAGCGCCGAGCCCATCAGCACGCCGGCCACGATGCCCCGATGCGCCAGCAGGTCGAACGCAAGTCGCGTTCGGGGTCCGGTGTCGATCGCCGACTCGTCGATCCGGACCCGCAGTGCGACCGGGAAGCACAGCACCGACAAGGCCGCGATCACGATGAACGGCGCCGGGATGCCGAACGTCGGGACGAGCAGGGCCGACACGACCGGACCGGCGGCGAATCCCGCCACGTCAGCGGCGAGCAGAGTGCCCATGTTGTTACCGACGTGCTCCGGATCGGCGTTGACCACGATGCGACGCACCGCCGGCATCGTCATGCCGATCCCGATGCCCGACACGAGACGGCCGAGCAGGAGGACGATCAGCACCTGCCCCACGGCCATCGTCAACAGGCCGGCCACGTTGAGGGCCAGGCCGAGCAGCACGAGTCGTCGGGCGTGGCCGCGGTCGGCGAGCGGCGCCAGGAAGACCTGGGCGACGAACGACGACAGGAAGCCGATCCCGACGATCAGCCCCAGCCAGCTGGCGGCGATGCCGTACTCGTCGCGGAAGTCGTCGAGCACGGTGAACATGACGCCGTACCCCGACGTCAGCAGGGCCGTCATCAGACCGAACTGGAGGACCCGCATGCGCGACACGCGGTGAGGCTAACGGCGCGTCCGTTCGAGCGACGGGTCGGTTCGGTTCGCGCTCAGTCGAGGGCGTCGACCAGTTCGCGGGTGCGGCGGTACGTCTCGTCGTCGTCGTCGAAGCGGGGATCGAACGCCGCCCGATCGAGCTGGGTCGCGGCGCCGGCCGCCCGGGCGTCGTCGGTCCACACGCGGGCCAGGTCGCGGTTCGTCGCGCCGCGCGGAGCGCCTCGCTCGACGGCAGCGGCGGTGAACCGGTCCTGCAGGAGTCCCCAACGGCCCCGGCGCCGTCGACGGGCGACCTCTCGGACCGCCCACCACGATCCGTACCCGACCGCGGCCAGCACGAGCAGGGCTGCCAGCTGGGCGCCGTGTTCGTCCACGGCGGCCGACAGCCCGTCGATCAGTTCCTCGCCGACGCTGCCGGCCTCGGCCTCGGCCGACAGCGGGACGCCGGCGGTCGGGTCGAACGCCTGCCAGCCCGTCTCGGGGAACCAGACCTCGACCCAGGCGTGAGCATCGCTCGCACGCACCTCGAACACGCCGGTGACGGTGTCACGCGCTCCCGGGATGTAGCCGGTCACGAGTCGAGTCGGGACGCCCTGGGTCCGCAGCATCACCGTCAGCGCCGACGCGATCTGTTCGCAGAACCCGAGGCGGGTGTCGAACAGGAAGTCGTGGACCGCGTCTTCGCCGGGATCGGGGAGCGGTGCGTTCAGGTCGTACTCGACGTTGTCGGCGAGCCACGCCTCGTACGCCAGCACGACGTCGTACGAGTTGGTCGCGCCCGCGGCGAGCTGCTCCGCCAGCTCGATCGTCTCCGGCGTCGTGGTCGCCGGCACCGCCAGGTAGTCGGCGAGCGCCTCGCGGCCGAACGTGGTGAGACGCTCACCGATGTCGCCTTGCTGCCGCAGACGATCGGCGTCGAGGCGGGGCCGCGACGACACGACCGTGTAGACGGCCTCGTCGGGCAGGGTGGTCGACGCCCGCAGTGCCCCGTCGGGGCGGACGAACACGTCGGTTTCGATGAAGATCCGGACCGGGCGTTCGGCGTGGAACACGACGTTCGGCATGTCGCGCTCGAAGTAGTAGGTCTGGACGAACTCGTCGACGTCGACATCGGAGGCGACCCTGATGTTGCCGATCGTCGACGGGACGTCGATGACGGGGCCGTCGTAGCGTCGGCCCTGGTCCTCGTCCGCGTACCAGCGCCGACCGTCGAAGGTGTCGAACGTCTGTCCGCGCCAGAATGCCGGCTCGGGAGCGCGCACCCGCATCACGACGTCGTCGCTCAGGTTGCCGCGCACCGAGGTGTCCATCGTCTCGGAGAAGCCCACGTACCCGCCGGGTTGACCGGCCGGTGCCCGGTCGCCGTCGGAGGCCGTCGAGCCGTCGTCGCGGACTTCGCCGTCAGGTCCGACCACGGAGCCCGGCAACGCCAGATCGGTCTCACCCTGGAGCAGGCTCGGAAGTGCCAGCACCGCCGGTCCGGAAGGGACCGGGATCACGGCGAGGAGCGCCAGCGTCCCGGCGACGCCGGCACCCATGGCCACGACCGTTCGCCACGCCGTCGTGGTCGGCGCTGTCGTGGTGGTCGCGCGCGAACGACGGGGTCGTGCAGACAGGGTCGCCAGCGCCACCGTCGTGACGACGCCCCAGGCCGCGAGCCACCACACGAGTCGGTCGTCGACACGAAAGGCGGCGGCGTACATCACGACGACGGCCGACACGCCGAGCGCCACGCGCACCGAACGTCGGTCACGACACTCGAAGCCGTGCAGCACCACGAGCACGATCAGCACCTGCGGGAGCGGACCCGACAAGAACTCGAGCAACCCATCCACGCGGCCGCTCGACGCGACCACGACGAGCAACGCTCCGATCGAGCCGACACCGACGAGCGCGCGCAGCCAGGTCGGCGACGGGCCGTCGCTCACGAGCGAGCGTCCGGACGCCCACGCGCCGAGTGCGGTCCCGACCGCGATGAACGCGTACATCACGGGGCCGGCACCGAGCACGCCGGCCAGCAGGACGAGCGAGAGCGCCGTCGCTCCGGCCGCCCACCAACGGGCCCGGAATGTCGACGTCGTGTCCGGCTCGGGGTTCCCGTACTCGAACCATCGCCGACCCGACGTCGGCTCGTGTGACGACCCGAGATCGGCGGTGGCCGACCAGTGGGCCGCGTCGTCACCGTCCCGGATCGACGTCGGCTCGTGGTCGCCGATCGCCACGGCGACCACGGCACCACGCCGGAGACCGTGCTCGAGCGCATGCCGCACGATGCCGGCCTCGATGTCAGGATCATCGAGCCCTGGCCGTGCCCGCACGAGCCACGATTCGTCGGCGTCACGTCGCCGGTCGTGAACGACGAGCTCACCCGAACGCAAGGTGGAGGCCCAGTGCACCCACTTGTCGCTGTCACCGTCGCGCCACGGACGGACGCCGTCGATCTCACCGGCGATCGCTCCTGCCCGGCCGGCACGTTCGCCGTCGCCGCTCAACGCAGTCCGGACCACATCTGCCCGCCCGTCGACGACCGCTGCGGCCACGCGGATCTCGTCGATCGGGACGACAGCGCGCCGATGCCACCAGAGCAGCCCGGTCGCGTCGGCGACCCGAACCCGTACCTCCAGCTCGTCGATCACACCCCGGCGGCCGGTCGTCGCCTCCGTCACCAGACGCTCGCCGTCGGTCCACCCCGATGCGATCACTTCGGCGCCGCGACGCAGCTCGACCCAGACCGGACGGGAGCTGTGAACGGGGACCTCGACCCGGAACGGTTCACCCTGATCCACCAGTGTCGGTGCTGCGGGTGGGCCCACCCGAACACGGCCGAGGGAAAGCCATCCGGACCCCGCCGCGACGATCACGCCGACCGCAGTGGCGGCGAGGACGATCAGCACGGCGACCGCGCCCGTCAGCTGCACGATCGCGACGCCGCCGAGCCAGGCGAGTGCGAGCCCAGCGACCCCGGCGGAGACACCGAGCGGCCGGCGAAGGCTCACGCCGTCGGAGCCGGCACCCGTTGCAGACATTCCGCGATCACCTCACGGCCGGCCTCGACCGAGCCGGCGGCGTTGGCGACGATCACGCGATGCGCCAGCGCGGCGACGGCCAGGGCGGCCACGTCGTCGGGCACCACGTAGTGGCGGCCCGCCATCGCGGCCCGAGCCTTGGCGAGCCCGACGAGCGCCACCCCACCGCGGGTCGACGCACCGAGCCGGATCCGTGGGTGCGAGCGCGTCGCCGCCAGCACGTCCACGACCCACCGGGCGATCGGGTCGGCGATGAAGACACCGTCGACCGATCGCTGGGCGTTCACCACATCATCGATGTCGACGACCGGCGTGACGCTCGTCAACTGGCTGCGTCCGCGTCGACCGGTGAGCACGTCCACCTCGTCGTCGGCCGCGGCGCGGCCGGGTGTGACGACCGCCGTGAACCGGTCGAGGGCCCCCTCACCGAGTGGATAGGTGCCGGCCATCTCGACCGGGTTCTGGGTGGCGACGAGGACGAATGGGTGCGGTAGTTCCCGGGTCGTGCCGTCGACCGTGACCGCCGCCTCCTCGGTCGCCTCCAGCAACGCCGACTGGGTGCGCGGGTTCGCACGATTGAGTTCGTCGAACACCACGATGTTCGAAAAGATCGGTCCCGGACGGAACCGCAGTTGGAACTCGTCGCCGTGGGGCACCATCGTGCCGGTGACGTCGCCCGGGAGCAGGTCGGGCGTGCCCTGGATGCGGTGGAACGACCCGCCGATCGAGGCCGCCAAGGCCTGCGCGAGCAGGGTCTTGCCGACGCCGGGGATGTCCTCGATCAGCAGGTGGCCGCGCGCCAGGAGGCAGGCCAGCACGGTGTCGATCGTGTCGGTGCGACCGGCGATCACCCGGCCGATCGAGGTGCGGACGCTGTCGGCGACCTCGGCCACACGCGCCGCTGTGGTCGCGTCGATCGTGGCCGTGTTCGACATCGTGCCCATGCTGTCAGATCATCGGCACGTTCCGCGCGCGTCTTGATGTGACGCTCATCGGGCCGTGAACCCACCGTCGACCAGCAACGAGTGGCCGTTGATGTACGAGCCGGCGTCGCTGGCGAGCAGGAGCAGCGCGCCGTCGAGCTCGTGATCCTCACCCATCCGCGGCATCCCCCCGTACGTCTCGATGTACCGCACGCTCCCCTCGTCGGACTCCATTCCGGCCGTCATCTCGGACGGGAAGTAGCCCGGCGACAGCGCGTTCACCCGGATCCCCTTCCGGCCGAGCTGGAGCGCGAGCTCGCGGGTCAGGTTGACGACCGCTCCCTTGCTCGCGCAGTAGTTCGCCTGCTTGATCGGCGCCGACCCGACGTGCCCGAGCATCGACGCCACGTTCACGATCGAACCGCTCCCCCGCTCGATCATGTGCGGCACGACGAGCTTGGTCAGGTGCCACACGGCGGTGGTGTTGACCTCGAGCACCTGCTGGAACGTCTCGAGCGTCTCCTGTTCGATACCCACCACGTCGGAGATCCCCGCGTTGTTGACCAGGACGTCGATCCGTCCGGCCCGTTCGAGGGCCTCGGCGACGAGTCGCTCACGGTCGGCCGCAACGCTCACGTCGGCGGCGATCGCGATCGCCCCCGGCAGCTCGGCCACCAGTTCGTCGAGCCGTTCGACGCGCCGCGCGGTGACGACGACCGTCGCACCGACCGCGTGCAGCACGCGGGCGAACCGCGCTCCGAGCCCCGAGGAGGCGCCGGTGACGATCACGACGCTGCCGTCGAGTCGGAACTGTCGGAGTGGATCGAGCATGTCCAGAGTCTGGCAGCGTGGCCCGGCCCGGTCATGATCGATGTCGCGAGACGCGACCGAAACCCCTTCGACCCGAGACGCTGCGCCGTGTCAGGCTCGTGCCCATGATCTTCGTGATGGTGCGCCGTGTCCGCGGCGAAGCGACGGCCCTCCGGCCGGGCGCGCAACTGGAGCTGGAACCGCCTCGCTGACGCTGCCGCCCGAGACCTGGTCGCCGCGAGCGACCTGAGACCCGGCGTGTTGGTGCTCGACCTCGGGGCAGGCGACGGGGCGATCACCCGACACCTCGTCGACGCACGGGCGCGCGTCGTCGCGTTCGAGCTGCACCCCGAGCGGGCGGCCGCGCTGAGCAACCGGTTCGCTTCCGAGCCGGTGACCGTCGTCCGTGCGGATGTCCGCGACCTCCGGCTACCGACCCGACCGTTCCGTGTCGTCGCGAACCCACCGTTCCGCGGGATCAACGCGGTGATCGTCCGGCTCACACACCGGGCGAGCCGGCTGGAGCGTGCGGACCTCCTCGTGCCGAGGTCGGTCGCTCGTGTGTGGTCGTCCCGGCTCGACGGGACCCCGTTCCGGATGGAGCGAGCCGTCGCCGTGCCGCGCAGCAGTTTCCACCCGCGCCCACGCATCGACGTCGTCCACGCCACGATCGTCCGACGGAGCTGCCGGTGACGCGCCCGGGTACCGTCGGCCCATGGGGACCCACTTCGACCACGACCGCGCGACCGCCTTCCTCGACGAGATGCGGACCATCCTCAACCACGGGATGACCGCGACGATGATCGGCATCGGCCATCGGGTCGGGCTGTTCGACGCGATGGCGCGCCTCGACGGTCGCACTGCACCGTCGACCGAGATCGCCGACGTGGCCGGACTGGACGAGCGGTACGTGCGCGAGTGGCTCGACGCGATGACGGTCGGCCGGATCGTCGCGTACGACCCGAAGACCGACGGCTACCGTCTGCCACCCGAGCACGCCGCGTTCACGACACGGGCGTCCGGCATCGCGAACATGGCGTCGTACGCGCAGTACATCTCACTCTGCGCCGCGGTCGAGGACGAGCTCGTCGAGTGCTTCCGTCACGGTGGCGGCGTGCCGTACGACTCGTTCGACCGGTTCCACGCCGTCATGGCGGAGTCGAGCGGACAGCGGTTCGAGGCCCTGCTGATCGACACGATCCTGCCGCTCGTGCCGGGTGTGGTCGAACTCCTCGAACACGGTGTCTCGGTGGCAGACGTCGGGTGTGGCCGCGGCCATGCGGTCAATCTGATGGCGCGTGCGTTCCCGCGGTCGACCTTCGTCGGGATCGACTTCTCCGACGCCGCCCTCGAGGCGGGCCGCGCCGAGGCCACCGAGTGGGGGCTCACCAACGCCTCGTTCCTCGCCGCCGACGCCGCCGAACTCGGCGACGACCACCACCATCACGACGACCACCACGACGACCAGCACGGCCAGCGGTACGACTTCATCACCACGTTCGACGCCGTCCACGACCAGGCACACCCGAAGCGGATGGTCGACGGGATCTTCCGGTCGCTCGCGCCGGGTGGACATTGGCTGTGCGCCGACATCCGGGCGTCGAGTCACGTCGGCGAGAACCTCGATCACCCGATGGGGGCGTTCATGTACGGGGTGTCGTGTCAGCACTGCATGACGGTGTCGCTCGCCTACGACGGCGAGGGCCTCGGCGCGATGTGGGGGGTGCACCGGGCGAAGGAGCTGTTCACATCGGCGGGATTCACCGACATCGCGGTCCACAGCCTCCAGTTCGATCCGTCGAACAACTACTACGTGTGTCGCAAGCCCTGACGGGCCGCGTCACACGCCGACGTGGTTGCCGTCGGCGTCGACCGGGTCGACCTCGACGTCGTCGGGGCGACCCATCGGGCGAGTCCACGCCGCGAACTCGAGCAGCACCCCGTCGGGATCGCGGAAGTAGAACGACCGCACGAACACACCCGGATGGAACTCGGCGGCCACCTGGTACTCGCTGTCGTCGTGGTCGAGGATCATGCTGACCTCCACACCGGCGTCGATCAGGCGTTGGCGGTACTCCTCGAACCGTTCGAGCGGCACGTCGAACGCGAGGTGATTCATCGACGCATGGGCGCTGGCGATGTCACCGCGGTCGGGCAGGTCGGGAGCGTTCGACACGCCCGGCTGCGCCGGTTGCGCGTTCACGAACCAGAAGAACGCCAGGCAGTCGTCGTTGCCGATGTCGAAGAAGAAGTGCTGACCCGCGCCGCCGGGCAGCTCGATCGTCTTCACCAGCGGCATGCCCAGCACGTCGCGGTAGAAGCGAACGGTGCGCGCCATGTCGCTGCACACCAGCGCGATGTGGTTGATCCCCCGGAACTCGAACTTGTCGTTCCTCGCCATGACCCGACGCCAATCCGCTGCTCGTCGCGCCGATCAGTCGGTCGACGTTCCGGTCGCACCCCGATCGCCACGACGAGTCGTGCCCGCGCGTTACCGTTCGATGGGCGCGAGACAGGAGGACGCGGCGCGAATGAGCGAGATGGCGATCGAGGTCGACGGGTTGATCAAGGAGTTCGGATCGTTCCGCGCCTTGGACGGTCTCGACCTCCACGTTCGACGAGGCGAGGTGCACGGCTTCCTCGGTCCCAACGGGTCGGGGAAGTCGACCACGATCCGGGTGCTGCTCGGCATGCTGCGTCACGACGGCGGCTCGGTCCGGCTGCTCGGCGGCGACCCGTGGGACGACGCCGTCGAGCTGCACCGTCGGCTCGCCTACGTGCCGGGCGACGTCAACCTGTGGCCCAAGCTGACCGGTGGCGAGATCATCGATCTGCTCGGACGCCTCCGCGGCGACCTCGACGAGGACCGCCGCCGCGACCTCGTCGAGCGGTTCGAGCTCGACCCGACCAAGAAGGCGCGCACGTACTCGAAGGGCAACCGCCAGAAGGTCGGTCTGGTCGCTGCGCTCGCATCGAGAACCGAGCTACTCGTCCTCGACGAGCCGACCTCGGGACTCGACCCGTTGATGGAATCCGTCTTCCAGGACTGCATCAAGGAGGCCCGTCACGAAGGACGCACCGTGCTGCTGTCGAGTCACATCCTGGCCGAGGTCGAGGCGCTGTGCGAGCGGGTCAGCATCATCCGTTCCGGTCGCACCGTCGAATCCGGCACACTCGACGACCTGCGCCGCACGAGCCACACGTCGGTGTCGGTCCGCACCGAGCGCGAGGTCGACCTGTCCGGCTTCGACGGGGTCCGCGAGGTCCGTACCGAGCACGGCCATCTCCGGTTCGAGGTCGACAACGCCCGGCTGTCCGCCGCGCTCGACGTGCTCACCGACGGCGGCGTGCTGTCGCTCACGTGCAGCCCGCCCACCCTGGAGGAGCTGTTCCTGCGCCACTACGACGAGCCGGGACACGTGCCCGCTGGCGCCGCCGACAGCACCGACACGGCGTCGTGAGTCGTCCGTCCCACCACGCTGGCACCTTCGGGCTGGTCTTGGCCGGCCTGCGGCGCGATCGCGTCCGGATCGGGATGTGGGTGGCAGGCATCACGGCGATGGTCGGGGTGTCGGCCCAGAGCGTCCAGACGCTCTTCCCGACCCAGGCTGACCTCGACGCGGCCGCGGCGAGTTCGGACAATCCGGCGATCGTCGCGTTCCAAGGCCCGGCCTACGGACTCGACACCGTCGGCGGTCAGGTCGCCTTCCAGATCGGCGCGCCCGGGCTCGTGCTCGTCGGCCTCATGGCGCTGCTCCAGACCGGGCGGTTGACCCGCACCGAGGAAGAGGCGGGCCGCCTCGAACTCGTCCGCTCGCTGCCGGTCGGCCGACACGCTCCCACGCTCGCCGCCGGCATCCTCGTCGGTGCGATGTGCGCGGCCGTCGGGCTGCTCACCACACTCGCGCTCGTGGCGCTCGACCTGCCGGTCGCCGGGTCGATCTGCTTCGGGCTCGGCTACGCCGCTGTCGGAGCCGTGTTCATGGCGATCACGCTGGTCACCGCCCAGATCAGCGAGAACCCCCGGGTCGCCAACGGCCTGGCCGGCCTCGTGCTCGGCGCGTCGTTCATCCTGCGCGCCGTCGGCGACGCCGGGGAGAACGCCCTGTCGTGGCTCTCGCCGATCGGATGGAGCCAACAGGCACGCCCGTTCGCCGACGAACGGTGGTGGCCGTTGCTGATCTCGTTCGGCGTCGCGTCCGTCCTGCTGGTCGTCGCGACGAAGCTCGAGGACCATCGCGACCTCGGTGCGGGGCTGCTCGCTCCCAAGGCGGGACCGGCACGCGCGGCGCCCCGGTTGTCGTCGCCGTTCGCGCTCGCACTCCGGTTGCAGCGCGGCTCCGTCGCGGCATGGGCCGGCGGCACGGCCGCCCTCGCGCTGGTCTACGGCGGTCTCACGTCGGCGATCGAGTCGTTCATCGACGACAACCCGCAACTCGAGGACTTCTTCACCCAGTCGGGCGGCGACGTCGCCGACATCACCTCGTCCTACCTCGCCACGTCGGCGCAGGTGACCGCACTGATCGGCAGCGGCTACGTGATCCAGTCCGTGCTGCGGCTGCGGTCGGAGGAGACCCGCGAACGAACCGAACCCGTGCTCGCGACCGCCACCTCGCGATGGCGCTACTGGCTGGGTCACCTCACCGTCGCCGTCGGCGGCGCACTGGTGGTGCTCGTCGCTTCCGGACTGGTGCTCGGCATCAGTGCGGCAGCGGTGATGGGGGACGTTTCCCTGGTCGCCGACGGCTTCGCCGCCGTGGTCGCCTACTTCCCGGCGGTGCTCGTGATGGCGGGTGTCCCGGCGCTGACGGTCGGGCTGTTCCCGAAGTACGCCGCCGCGGCGTGGGGACTGCTGCTGGTGACGTTCGTGGTGTCGTTCTTCGGCACCCTCCTCGACCTGCCCGGCTGGGTGCTCGCCATCTCGCCGTTCGACCATGTCGCGCTGGTCCCGGTCGAGCAACTCTCGCTGGGCCCGGTCGTCGCGCTGTGCGTCGTGGCAGCCGTCCTGTTCGTGGTCGGTGCCGCTTCGTACCGTCGCCGCGACATCCCGGTCTGAGTCGACGGAGGAGGCGATTCGCCACCGCTAGCCTCACGCGTCGTGAGTGAAGCACCCGTCGTCGAGCAGGCCGTCGCGCCCGTGCTCGGCGACGGCGCGGACACGGGTGGCCCGGTCCGGACCTCACTGGTCTGGGCGACCTGGGCCCTGTTCGTCGGGCTCGGGGTGATGGTCGCGGGCGCAGGCTTGTACGCCACGACGATCGGCATCCGCGCCGAGGGCGAGGGCTTTCCGACGGTCGCGATCGGCGCCATGAGTGCCGGCTACTACCTCGGCTTCCTCGCCGGCTCGCGCGCCGCGCTCTACGTCTTGACGACCGTCGGCCACATCCGCGTGTACACGGCACTCGCAGCCCTGTTGACGGTCATCATCCTCGTGAGTGGCCTGCTCGTCCACCCGGCGGCGTGGATCGCACTGCGGCTGCTCGCGGGGGCCTGTCTGGCCGGACAGTACGTGGTGGCGGAGTCGTGGCTGAACCAGATCGTCACCAACGCGCAGCGCGCACGTGTCCTCGGCTTCTACACCCTCGTGACCGTCGTGCCGTACGGCATCGGGCAGCTCGGCGTCGGCGTCCTCGATCCGACGACCTTGACGATCTTCGCAGTCGCCGCGATCCTCATCTCGCTCGCCGTCACCCCGGTCTCGCTGTCCGCTGCCGCCGCACCACCGCTCCACCTGAGCAACGAGAAGATGACGCTCCGCGAGCTGTTCCGGCTCGTCCCCACGGGCGTCGTCACGTCGCTGCTGGTCGGCATCGCGCACGGCGCGTTCATCGGGCTCGGGGCGGTCTACGCCGCGCGTGTCGGTCTGAGCACCGCCGAGATCGGACTGTTCGTCACGATGCCGACGCTCGGCAGTTTGTTGTTGCAGGTGCCGATCGCCAGTGCGTCCGACCGGATCGACCGTCGGATCGTCGGCGCGTTGAGCGCCGGCGTCGCCGCCGCCGGCGCGCTCGGGTTGCTGATCCACGGCGCCGACAGCCCGTTCGGTCTGGCCGCGATGGTGCTCATCGGCGGCACGACCTA
This sequence comes from Acidimicrobiaceae bacterium, assembly GCA_002698945.1. GTDB lineage: Bacteria > Actinomycetota > Acidimicrobiia > Acidimicrobiales > Ilumatobacteraceae > Ilumatobacter. The sequence continues at coordinate 3,397 of NZZV01000084.1, read as the reverse complement.
TCCCCTGTATTCGATCGCCGGCGCCTACACGAACGACTGGGTACCGGCCGAACGACTCACCGCAGTCGCGGCCCAGCTCGTGCTGGTCTACGGAGCCGGTGCGTTCGTCGGACCGCTGCTGGCCTCGGTCGTGATGGGCGTGGTCGGCGACGAGGGATACGTGTGGACGGCGCTCGTCGCCCACCTCACGATCGCCGGATATCTGGCGATCCGGGTCGCCCAGGCACCGACTGGCGTACGGGCCAAGCCGTGGAACGACGTCGCGCTCACCGAACGGGCGTTGTACGTGCCCGCCACGGTGGCGAGCATGGGCCGCCGCCTGCGCCGCACTTCGCGCGCCCCCCGCCGCCGCCCGAGAGTCGGCACTCGCAGACACTGACCAGAAGGGGTCAGCGAGTGCGGGGGAGGGCGTCGAGCATGCGGGCGGCGGTGACGGTGTTCTGGAGGAGGCAGCCGATCGTCATCGGGCCGGTGCCGCCGGGCATCGGGGTGACCGCGCCGGCGACCGCCTGTACCGACTCGAAGTCGACGTCGCCGACGATGCCGGCCTCGGTGCGCGACACGCCGACGTCGAGCACGGCCGCGCCCGGCTTCACGTGGTCGGCGGTGATCATGCGGGCCTGGCCCGCCGCGGCGACGATGATGTCCGCCTCACGGCACACCGCGACCATGTCGGGAGTTCGGGAGTGGGCGAGCGTCACGGTCGCATCGACGCCCTTGCGACCGAGCAAGAGCAGCTGCGGCAGCCCGACCAGGGTCGATCGACCGACCACCACCGCACGCTTGCCCGACGTCTCGACGCCGTAGCGCTCCAGCAGGCGCATCACACCGAGCGGGGTGCAGGGCACGTGTCCCGGCAGACCGCGCACGAGGCGCCCCATCGACCGTTCGGTCAGCCCGTCGACGTCCTTCTCCGGCGGGATCAGGGCCAGCACCGGCTCCGGGTCGAGCCCGTCGGGAAGCGGGAGTTGCACGAGGATGCCGTGCACGTCGGGGTCGTCGACGAGCTCCTGCACGGCCTGTTCGACGTCGGCCTGGGCGGCGTCATCGGGCAGCTGGACGTGACGCGGGTGCATCCCGGCTTCTTCGGCCTTGCGCTGCTTCATGCGGACGTAGATCTGGCTCGGCCGGTCGCCGCCCACGAGCACGGTCGCCAGGCAGACGTGGGGACTCCCGAGTCCCTCCAACTCGTCGCGGATCTCGGCGACGATCTCGTCGCGCAGCCGGTTGCCGTCGAGGAGGATCGCCCCGTCGGCCGTACGTTCGAACTCGTGCGTCACCCCGACGAACCTAGCCCGACAGGAGGTCTTCAGGAGAGGCCGGTGATCTGGCCGTCGTCGTCGAGGTCGATGCGGGTGGCGGCCGGTTCCTTCGACAGGCCGGGCATCGTGCTCATCGTGCCGCAGATCGGATAGACGAACCCGGCGCCGACCGACGCGCGGACCTCGCGCACCTGCAGGGTGTGGCCGGTGGGCGCTCCCTTCAGGGATGCGTCGCCGGAGATCGACAGGTGGGTCTTCGCGATGCACACTGGCAACTCACCGAACCCGTGTCGCTCGTAGGTGGCGATCTGTTGGCTCGCCGGACCGCTGTACTCGACGCGCTCGGCGCCGTAGATGCGGGTCGCCACCTTCTCGATCTTCGTCTTCAGTGAGTCGCCGGTTTCGTAGAGGAACCGGAAGCCGCTCGGTGCCTCGCACGCCTCGACCACGGCCTCGGCGAGGGCGGTGGCACCCGCTCCCCCGTCGACGACGTTGGTGCAGACCTCGGCGCGGACGCCCATCGACTCGGCGACCCGACGGACGACGTCGTGTTCGGAGCGGTGGTCGTTCGGGAACGCGTTGATGGCGACGACCGGGGTGATGCCGTGCGCCTGCACGTTCTCGATCTGCTTGCGCAGGTTGGTGGCACCGGCCTCGACGTCGTCCGGCCGCTCGTCGAAGAGTTCGTCGGGCAGCGGCCGCCCGGCAACGATGCGGTAGTTGCCGGAGTGGGCCTTGAGCGCCCGGATCGTCGCGACGACCACGGCGGCATCGGGGACCAGGCCGGACGTGCGGCATTTGATGTTGAAGAACCGCTCGGCACCCATGTCGGCTCCGAATCCTGCCTCGGTGATCAGGTACTCCCCCGTCCGGATACCGATCAGGTCACCGATCACGGACGAGTTCCCGGTGGCGATGTTGCCGAACGGACCCGTGTGCACGATTACCGGGGTGTGTTCGAGTGTCTGGAGCAGGTTCGGTGCCAATGCGTCGCGCAGCATCACCGCCATCGATCCAGCGGCCCGCAGCTGCTCGGCCGTCACCGGATCGCCGGATCGGGTGTAGCCGACGACGATCCGGCCGAGCCGGGCCCGCAGATCGTCGGCCGAGGTGGCGAGCGCGAGCAGTGCCATCACCTCGGACGCAGCCGTGATGTCGAAACCCGACTGGCGCGTGACGCCGTCGATCTTGCCACCGAGTCCGACGACGATGTTGCGCAGCGCCCGGTCGTTGACGTCGAGTACCCGGCGCCACGTGATGTCGTCGATCGCGAGGTCGAGTTCATTGCCGTGGTGCAGGTGGTTGTCGACCATGGCGGCGAGCAGGTTGTGGGCCGCCGTCACCGCGTGGAAGTCGCCGGTGAGGTGCAGGTTGAGTAGTTCCATCGGGATGACCTGGCTGTACCCACCGCCGGCCGCGCCGCCCTTGATGCCGAACGTCGGCCCCATCGAGGGTTGACGGAGCGAGAGCGTCGCCTGTTTGCCGATGTGTGCCATCGCCTGTCCGAGCCCGACCGCCGTCGTGGTCTTCCCCTCGCCCAATGGCGTCGGCGTGATCGCCGTCACCACGACGTACTTGGCGCGCGGCCGGTCGGCGAGGCGATCGATCGCAGCCAGGTCGATCTTGGCGACGTCGTCGCCGTACGGGCGTAACAGGTCGTCGTCGAGACCCATCTGGGCGGCGATCTTGCCGATCGGGGCCGGTTCGACGGATCGGGCGATGTCGAGATCGGGCGGCAGCGTCATGAAAGTCCCTTCTGGCGTTCTGGCGAGAACACTGTCATGCTCGCACGCCGGGCCCCTCGTCCGGCGCACGATGCGCCGAAAGGGCCGATCGACCCTCGGGTACAGTCGAATCCATGGCACGCAACCCGCACCGCCCGCACCGGTTCCAGCCTCGGGCTCGCCTCACTCGGCCGATGGTTCGCGACGGCGGCGTCTTGCGACCCGCGTCGTGGGACGAGGCCCTCGACCGGGCTGCAGACGGCCTCCGCGCCACTCGCGACACCTATGGCGGTGAAGCGATCGGCGTCTTCTCGTGTTCGAAGTCGACCAACGAGATGAACTTCGTCGCCCAGAAGCTGGCCCGGACCGCACTCGGCACGAACAACATCGACTCCTGCAACCGCACTTGAC
>NZZV01000083.1 GCA_002698945.1 Acidimicrobiaceae bacterium | reverse complement strand
CGGACTGCTGCACCCGTCCTCGGGAACGGTCAAGGCGCTGGGGTACACGCCGGCCGAGCGCGACCACCGGTACCTGCGTCGGGTCGCCCTGGTCATGGGAAATCGTCGTTCGCTGGCGTGGGACCTGCCCGCCCTCGACTCCTACGAGCTGCGCCGAGCGATCTACAGCATCCCGCCGGAGCGGTTCCGAACGACCCGCGACGAGCTGGTCGACCGATTCGGCATCGGCGATCTCGTCTCGAAGCCGGTCCGCAACCTGTCGCTGGGGGAGCGGATGAAGGTCGAGCTGGTCGGGAGCCTGCTCCACGAGCCCGAGCTGCTGTTCCTCGACGAGCCGACATTGGGCCTCGACGTGTCGACGCAACTCCAGCTCCGTCGCTTCATCGCCGAGTACGGCCGTCGCACGGGAGCGTCGGTCATCCTGACGAGTCACTACATGGCCGACGTCCAGGCGTTGGCCGAACGCGTCATCGTGATCGCCGGCGGACGGTTGGTCTACGAGGGTCGGTTCGACGAGCTCGCGACGAGCGTCGACTCGACCCGAATCCTCGATGTCACGCTGACAGAGCCGGCGGACCTGTCGACCTTCGGTGAGGTCATCGACGTGGCCGGCAACCGGGTGCGGCTCCGGATCGAGCGCTCCGCGACGGCTCGGACGACGGCGCGGCTGATGAGCACGTTCGACGTCGTCGACCTCACGGTCGCGGACCCGCCGATCGAGGAAGTGGTCGCCCGCCTGTTCGATGCAGGTGCCGAGTGAGCATCACCTCCAGCGAAAGCGGCTGGCTCCGACGCCATGCGTCGGCGTATCGGGCCTTCGCCGCACTCGACTTCAAGTCGTCGGTGCAGTACCGGTGGCCGACACTGCTCGGAATGCTGGCCTTGCTCACCGAGCCGGTCGTGTACCTCGTGGTCTGGACGACGGTGGCCGACGGCAACGGCGGCACGATCGGCGGGCTCACTGCCGGTCAGGTGAGCGCCTACTACGTCGTGTGGACGCTCGTACGAAACCTCACCGCGGGCTACGCGCCGATGGTCTGGGAGATCCGCTTCCGGGACGGAACCCTCGCCGACCTGTTGATGAGGCCGATCCACCCGGTGCACGCCGACATCGCAGGCGGCTACGGCTTCAACCTCATCCGCGCGGTGATCGCGCTCCCACAGACCGTCCTCATGGTGGTGCTGTTCCAGCCCGATCTGTCACCGAGTTTGCCGCTGGTCGCCGTGTTCGTCGTCTCGAACGTCCTCACCTACCTCCTCCGAGCGATCCTGTTCTGTGCCGTCGGCGCGATCGGATTCTGGACGACACGCGTCGACGCCGCGTCCCGCGTCTACCTGGCCTTCGAACTCCTGCTGTCGGGCCGGCTCGTTCCGATCGGCTTCTTTCCGGCCTGGCTCGCCACAACCGCTGCGTGGCTGCCATTCCGGTACACGTTCGGGTTCCCGATCGAGGTACTCACGACGACGATGAGCACGTCGGACCTCTGCACCGGGCTGGCACGACAGATCGCGTGGGTCGTCGTCTCGTCCGTTGCCTTGTCCGTGGTGTGGCGGTTCGCCGTCCGACGCTTCGATGCGGTCGGCGTCTGATGGCGATGCGACGCTCCCTCACGCACGGCCTCTCGGTGTGGGCGGCGCTGTGGCGTGTGCGTGGCCTCCATGAGCTGCACTACCGGGCCAACCTCGCCCTGAACCTGTTCCAGGTGCTGATCGATCTGACCATCGGCGTGGTCACGATCCTGCTCGTGTTCGGCAACGTCGACGCGCTGAACGGGTGGACCGAACCTGAGCTGCTCGTCGTGCTGGGCACCTACACGATCCTCGACTCGGTGATCAGAGCGGTCGTGCTGCCGAACATGTACGCACTGGTCCAAGACGTACAAGACGGTGCGTTCGACAACGTCCTCGCGATGCCGGCCGACGAACAGCTGGTGGTGACGACCCGCGAGCTGTCGGTCTGGGACCTCACGGGCGTGCTGATCGGTGGTGCTGTTGCAGCATTTGGCGCACGTGACGTCGCGGGCGTGAGCCCAGCACATGTCGCTGGGTACGCCGTCCTGGTCGTGACGGCCTTCTGCATCGTGTACGGGTTCTTCGTCGCCGTTGCGTCGCTGACCTTCCGGTTGGTCGACCTTCGCGACCTGCTGTTCCGTCTGTTCCAGGCCGCGTCGTATTCGGGCCGATGGCCCCTCGGGATCTACCCGAACTGGCTCCGTGTCACGCTGACGGCAATCGTGCCGATCGGCCTCGCCGTCACCATCCCGTCGTCCGCCCTCGTCGGCCGGATGACGCCGACGCAGCTCGTCCTCTCGCTGGTGGTGACCGCGGTCGTGCTCATCTGGAGTCGATGGGTGTTCCGTCGTGCGATCCGGTCGTACAGCGGGGCATCGGCGTAGCAGCGTGGTGTGCTGATCGATGAGGGTCGGCCCGACACGAGAGGGCTTCACATGATCACATAGTGTCGGTCGCCGACGGACAACCGTCGGCGAGCACCAGCACGGGAGACTTCATCATGCGCCTACGTTTCGGCACCTTCATGGCACCGTTCCACCCACCGGAGCACAATCCGACGTTGTCCCTCGAGGCCGACCTCGACCTCCTGGAACACATGGACACGCTCGGCTTCGACGAGGCGTGGATCGGCGAGCACCACTCGGCGGGCAGCGAGATCATCGCGTCGCCCGAAATCTTCATCGCCGCCGCGGCGGCACGCACTCGGCGGATCAAGCTCGGTACCGGCGTCGTGTCGCTGCCGTACCACAACCCGCTGTGGACGGCCGAGCGGATCGTACTGCTCGACCATCTGACGCGTGGGCGCATCATGCTCGGCGTCGGTCCCGGCGCCCTGCCGACCGACGCGGCGATGCTCGGCCTCGAACCCAGCCAGATGCGGCCGCTGCTCGAGGAGTACATGGAGATCGTGATGCAGTTGCTCACGAGCGACGAGCCGGTCAACTACTCGTCCGACCGCCTGACGCTCCGCGACGCCCGGCTGCACCTGCGCCCGTACTCCGACCCGTTGTTCGACATCGCCGTCGCTGCGGTCGCCTCGCCTTCGGGGGCGAAGCTGGCCGGCAAGTACGGCGCAGGTGTGCTGTCGCTCGGCGCGACCGTCGCGATCGGCATGGACGTGCTGGCGCACCACTGGACGATCCAGGAAGAGGTCGCCGCTCAACACGGGCACGTGGCCGACCGCGACAAGTGGCGCCTCGTCGGCCTGATGCACCTCGCCGAGACCGAGGAGGAGGCCCGCCGCGACGTCGAGTACGGCATCACCCAGTGGTTCCGGTACTTCCAGAACGTCGCCGCGTTCCCGCAGATGGCCGTGGAGGGCGGCGACATCGACGAGATGGTCAACTTCGTGAACGGTGGCCTGGGTGTCATCGGCACCCCCGACCAGGCGATCGCCCAGATCGAGGAACTGCTCGAACAGTCGAACGGCGGCTTCGGTGCGTACCTCACCTTGAGCCACAACTGGGCGAACAACCAGGCGACCAGGAAGAGCTACGAACTGTTCGCCCGCCACGTGATGCCTCGCTTCCAGGGCAGCGTGAGCAGCCTCATCGGTGCCGCGGACCGAGCGCAGCAGGCCCGCCCCGAACTCGCCGAGAAGCAGTTGGTGGCCGTCGACGAGGCGGCACAACGCTACGAAGCGGAGAAGGCCAACGCCTGACCCGCTCGCAGTCCCTGAAGTCGGATGGGGTCAGACCAGATCCGACGGCTGCTGGTGGGTCCAGGCGGTTGGAGGGTCGGATCTGGTCTGACCCCATCCGACGGGTCCAGGCGGTTGGAGGGTCGTATCTGGTCTGACCCCATCCGACGGGTCCAGGCGGTTGGAGTCTGACCCCATCCGACGGGCCCAGGCGGTTGGAGGGTCGGATCTGGTCTGACCTCATCCGACGGGTCAGGTGGGGATGACGATGCGGCGGATGGGGGTGTCGTGCATGCGGATCTTGCCGGGCTTGGCATCGCGGGCGACCTGGGGGAACGCGCCGATCGACAGGGTGACCGGGTCGGGCTGATCATCGCCGTCGATGACGAGGACGTCGCCGTTCGCCTCGGTGAACGCGCCCGCCGCCGGTTTGCCCCACCGGCCGGCGGGCATGACCTTGACACCCTTGCCGGCTCGGCCCTGTTCGGGCAACTCGTCCACGCCGAACCGTTTGCCGTGCGCCTTGTCAGTGGCGATCAGGATCGTGTCGCCGGTGACGGTGCCGCCGAAGACGACCTGTTCGCCGGCGGCGAGCTTGATGCCGCGCACGCCCGCGGCGGCGCGGCCCATCTGGCGCAGGTCGGACGGGACGAACCGGATGCCCTGCCCGCTGTCGGCGACCAGCACGACGGCCGTGCCTTCGTCGAACCGGCCGATCGATACGAGTCGGCTGCCTTGGGCCAGCTTCACGATGGAGATGCCGCCCTTGCGGTCGCCGCCCTCGCAGTCGGCGGCAGCGATCCGTTTCACCATGCCGTCCGACATCACGAGGAGGAGGTCGTCGGGCACGTCGGACTCGAGCCACCACACGAGCGGCTCGCCTTCCAGACCGGGCAGCAGTGACGCCGCGGCGGTCGGCTTCTCGGGCACGTTGTCGACCAGGGTGCGGATCAACTGTCCGGCCGACGTGACGACGACCATCGTCGTGGCGGTCGACGTGTCGAACGTGCGGAGCGGGGCGAGCTTCGGCTTGGCCTTCGAACCGCGGCGGATGCCCTGCACCCAGCCGGATGCGTCGACGTAGACCTGGATCGGCTGGTCGATCACCATCGCCGCCTTCGACACCTTCGGTGCTTCCTCGGTGGTGATGGTGGTGACCCGTGGCGCGATGTCGTCGGTGAACTCCTCCATCACCTTGCGGAGGCCGCGGGCGACCTCGGTGCGCTGCCGCTGCTCCGACGACAGCAGCAGTTCGAGCTTCGCCTGCTCCTCCTCGAGCTCGTTGGTCTCCTTGTTGAACTCGATGACGGCGTCCTCGGTGAGCTGGCCGAGGTTGAGGTCGAGCACGGCGTTGGCCTGGATCTCGTCGATCTCGAATCGTTCGCACAAGCGCTCGCGGGCGACCGCACGGGTCTTGGAGGTTCGCACGATGCGGATCGTCTCGTCGATGTCGACCAGGACGGCGAGAAAGCCGCGCAGTCGGTGCAGCCGTTCGGCGATCTTGGCGAGGCGGTTCTCGCTGCGGGCCACGACGACCCGGATCCGGTGCGCGACCCACGCCTGCAGCACCGTGCGCAGGTTGTAGAGCCGGACCACGCCGTTCTCGTCGAGGAAGTGCATCTGCACCTTGTTGGTGGTCTGCAGGTTCGTGTGTCGCAGCAGCCCGGGGATCACCATGTCGGGGTCGACACCCGAGCCGAGTTCGAGGGTGATGCGCACCTGACCGTCGGACGACTCGTCGTTGAACGACACGATCCCCGCCAGGTCGCCGGCGTCGAGGGCGTCACCGACCTGCCCGATGAACTTCTCCGTCGAGCCGAGCCGCGTGTCGTCGTAGGGGAGCGAGGTCACGACGATCTGTTGCCGGCCACGACCGACCGGTTCGATCGTCCAGGCGCCGCGCACCGTGACGCGGCCCTGACCGGACCGGTAGACGTCGGGCAGCTCGTCGCCGTTCGTGATCGTGCACTCCGACGGGAACGACGGCCCGGGCAGCACGGTCATCAGATCCTCGACCGACGCCGACTTGCGGTCGAGCAGCATCAGCGCCGCCTCGCACACCTCACGCGGGTCGTGCGGCGGTAGGTACGACGACAGGCCCACGGCGATGCCGTTGGCACCGTTGACCAGCAGGTTCGGGTAGGCGGCCGGGAGCACGACCGGCTCCGTCGTGGAACCTTCGTAGTTCTCCACCATCGGCACGACGCCCTGATCGATCTCGTCGAGCAGGAGCATGCCGAACCGGCCGAGTCGGGTCTCGGTGTAGCGGGGTGCGGCGGGCCCGAAGTCGGGCGAGCCGACGTTGCCGTGGAAGTCGAGCGGCGGCACCAGGTTCGAGAACGGCTGCGCCATCCGAGCCAGCGCGTCGGAGATCGACTGGTCGCCGTGAGGATGATATTTTCCCATTGTCTCGCCCGTCACGCGAGCGGTCTTCACGTGGGGGCGGTCGGGAAGCAGCCGCATGGTGTGCATCGCCCAGAGGATGCGGCGGTGCACCGGCTTCAGGCCGTCGGAGGCCGACGGCACCGCACGGTCGCCCACGACGTAGTCGGAGAAGGCGAAGTAGTCCTTGTTGAGCTGCTCGACGGCGCCGAGTTCGACGACGTCCTCGGTGAACTCGATCACCGGTGTGTTCGTCTTCTTGCGGGCCATCAGCGGCCACCTCCCACGGTGAGTGTTTCGCCGGACTGTTGCAGGAACCAGGTCTTGCGCAGTTCGGACTTCGAGCCGAACAGATGCTCGGCGAGCTTGGCGAAGCCCGCCGGGTCGTCGATCGTCACCCGGCCGATCTTGCGGCCAGTCCCGATCACCTCGCGCAGCTCGACGGCGTCCATCTCACCCAGCCCTTTCAAACGCCCCATGTGGGCCTTGTGCTTCGGGTTCTCGGCGAGGAACGCCGCCTTGGCGGCGTCGTCTTCGAGGTAGATGCGTTCGCCCTGATGGACGGTCGTCCACAGCGGTGGCAGGGCGTAGAAGAGCCGGCCCGACTCCACGAAGCCGGGGCACCACGTGTACAGGAACGCCTTGATGAGCGACCGAATGTGCAGGCCGTCGGTGTCGGCGTCCGCGACGACCACGATGCGGCCATAACGGAACTTGTCGAGATCGAAGTCCTCGCCGATGCCGCACCCCATCGACAGGATCAGGTCGGAGAGCGACCGCACGACCCGTTCGATCGACTCCCGGTACGAGTTGAGCGGCTTGCCGCGCAACGGCAGCACGGCCTGGAACGACGGGTCGCGTGCGTCGATCGCGGTGCCGCCGGCCGAATCACCCTCGACGATCAACAGCTCGGTCGGGCGGTCGGTCTTGTGGGTGCAGTCGCGCAACTTGGCAGGGAGCCCGTTGCGCGACTTGGTGCCTTTGCCGAGCAGTGCTCGAACCGCCGCCTGTTCGGCGTTCGACTTGGTGCGCGACCGCATCGCCGAGATCGCGAGGTCGGCGATCTTCTTCGCCGAGTCGGGGTTCTCCTCGAGCCAGCGGCTCATGGCGGGGAGCACGATCGCCCGCGTCTTGCCGGCCGCCTCGGTGTTCATCAACTTCGACTTCGAGTTGCCGGCGAACTGCGGACCCGGGAGCATGATCGACACGACCATCAGCCCGGCCGAGAAGATGTCGCGCGTGTTCGGTGCTCCCTCCTTCTCCTTGAGGAGCTCGCGATCGGCGATGTACTTCTGCACCGCCTCGGTGACGGCGGTGCGGAAGCCGTTGACGTGGGTGCCGCCCTCGGGTGTCGCCACACCGTTCGCGAAGCCGATGCTGGTGTCGCGGCCGTCGACCGTCCACGCCATCGCCGCGTCGACGGTCACATCACCGTCCTCGCCCTGGAACGACACGACCTGGCCCATGACGCTCGTGTCGGCGGTCATCTCGGTCACCAGATCGGCCACGCCACCCGACGAACACCACTCGAACCGCTCGTGTTCGCCCTTCTTGCGTTCGTCGACCAGCACGAACGTGACGCCGGGGTGCACGAAGCTCTTGTGGCGGAAGCGATCGGAGATCGTGCGGAGCGACCACTGCGGCCGATCGAACGGGATGCCCTGGTCGTCGTGGAACAGGCTCAGGTCGGGCCAGAACCGGATCGTGGTACCGGTCTTGCTCTTCGGGATGCTGCCGGAGGCCGTGATCGGCCCGGTCGGAACGCCGGGGACGATCTCCTTGCGCTCCTTCTTCGCCTGCAGGACGAGGCGGTGCTTCTGCCCGCCGCGTCGCACCTCGGCCTCCAGCTTGGTCGACAGGGCGGTCACGACGGAGGCGCCGACGCCGTGGAGACCGCCCGACACCTTGTAGCTGTCGGAGTCGAACTTGCCGCCTGCGTTCGTCTCGGTCAGCACAACCTCGAGGGCGCTGCGACCCTTGTGCGGGCCTTCCTTCATCGGGTCGATCGGGATGCCACGCCCGTCGTCGTCGACGCTGACCGACCCGTCGGCGTGCAACGTGGTGGTGATCGTGGAACCGTGGCCGGCCATCGCCTCGTCGACGGAGTTGTCGACGATCTCCCAGATCAGGTGGTGCAGGCCGTTGACCCCCACACCGGCCGACCCCAGGTACATCAGGGGACGGTGTCGGACGTGGGACAGACCGGACAGTGCGGAGATGGCGGCGGCGTCGTAGCTCTTGGTGCTCATATCGTTGGAGGGTTTCAGCCGACCTCCCACGGGATGTGGCGGCGGCGCGAGGGTGGACCACGTAGCCAACCACATCCGGGAGCCGTAGCCGTGGACCACGGAGCGCGCGAAGAACTCGTGCGGCGAGTGGCTCGACCGGATCGAACCGACCGTGCGGATGAACCGCTCAGGGGGCCAGGTCGAGGTCGCGCGTGGCGACCGCCAACCCGGTCTCGGTGCGCTCGATCGAGATCATCTGGCCGAACGCGAGTTCCGACCAGTCGTCGGTCTGCTCGGTGAGGGGTTCTGAGGCGAAGATCGCGGAGGTCGCGTCCTCCGCGTCGGTGACATCCACGTCGTACGAGCCTTCGTACTCCTCGAAGTTGCGACCCGTCAGGACGTACATCGGCTCCAGCACCATCGACAGCGAGTGCTCGTCGGACCCGACCTCGTACCCGCGCAGCTCGCGCCAATCGCGATCCGACCGGGTCTCGCCGTCGTGGCCCGCTCCGTAGTTCACACCGATGATCCGACCCTTGGTCACGAGCGCGAGCTTCAGCTTGGTCAGCCCGACGAGATCGAGTTCGCGCATGGCGTCGAGGCAGATCCGAAGGAGCTGCTCGAACCCGCGTTGCAAATCGTCGATGCCGTCGCCGTCGAGGAGCGACATCAGCAGGACATACAGGAACTCGGTGTCGGTCGTGCCGCGCATCTGGGCGAGGAACTGGTCGTCGCAGTGGGGGAGCAGCTCGCGCTGGAGCCGTCGCCAGTTCGGCAGGACGCCGTTCTGCGCCATGATCCACGGAGTGCCCTTCATGCTGAAGGGATGGCAGTTCTCGTCGGTGAGTACCGCACCGGCGTCGTAGTCGGCGGCGCGGACGTGGGCGAGCATCGTGCTGGCCTGCAGGCTCGGGATGATGCCCTCGGCGTTGTCGTCGTAGAACGCGGCGACCGGTCGGCGGTAGATGAGTGGTTCGTCGGGGCGGACGAAGTGGTCGCTCCAGGCGCCGAACCCCCACCCGGCGAGTTGCAGCAGCGGGTGCAGCTCAGGGTCGAGGGTCTGGTTGATCAGGCTGTTGTCCGGCGTGAGGAGCAGGTGCTCGAGGGGGAGATCGGGCCCGACGTAGGCGAGTACTCGACACATGACAACTCCTCACTGCGTCGGTGCGCAGGACGTGGACGGACGACGTCGCACGTGCCCGGTTCGGATCCATCGCAAACGCCCGACGTCGTGCATCTCCAGTCAGGCTCCGGTCAGTCTCGAACGTGTGCCAATCGACTCTGGCACCAACGCGGCCTCGGGCGCGATGGTCACCACATGCAGGCACTGCGGCGTTCCGAGGGCTGGATGGTCGAAGTCGGTGTCGCAGCGAACCACGTCATCGACGACCCGACGGAAGTGGTGCGGTGTGTCGATTGCCGCATTGCGCTCCGGCGCGCTGCACCGGTGTGACACCACCATGGCAGCGCGGACGGACGAGGCTCGACACGGTGCCCGTCAGCCACCGTCGACCACCGGGCTGACCGACGCCGAGGTCGCTGCACGTACGGTCACCGACGGACCCAACGAGCTACCGACGCCCCCTCGTCGAACTGGCGCTGCCCGGTTCGCCGCGGAGTTGGTCCACTTCTTCGCGCTGATGCTCTGGATTGCGGCGGCGCTGGCGTGGCTCGCAGGCTTACCGGCGCTGACCGTCGCGATCGCTGCCGTCGTCGTGGTGAACGCTGCGTTCGCGTTCGTCCAGGAACATCGCGCCGATCGTGCGGCCGATCGCTTGAGGGTCATGCTCCCCACCCGGGTCACCGTGCGACGGAACGGTCGGACGGTCGAGATCGAGGCCCGTGACGTGGTCAGCGGCGACGTGCTGCTGTTGGAGGCCGGCGACCGCATCCCGGCTGATGCCGAGGTCGCGGTCAGTGACTCCCTGTCGGTCGACACGTCCCTGTTGACCGGCGAGAGCGTCTCGGTGCCGTGCACCGTTCACGAGCTTGTATTCGCCGGGACGTTCGTCGTCGAGGGCGCGGCCGAGGCGGTCGTCACCGCAACCGGCCGCCGCACCCGCCTCGCCCGAATCGCCGGCCTCGCGTCGTCGACGGCGACACCGCGCACGCCTCTGACCAACGAGCTGTCCCGGCTCGTTCGCACGATCTCGGTGATCGCGATCAGTGTCGGCGTCGTGTTCCTCGGGATGTCGACGTTGCTCGGACTCGACGTCGCGGACGGTCTCGTCATCGCCATCGGTGTCACGGTCGCGCTCGTCCCCGAGGCGTTGCTGCCCACCGTGACCCTCTCACTGGCCTGGGGTGCAGAGCAGATGGCCGACAAGCAGGTGCTCGTCCGTCGCCTCGATGCGGTCGAGACGCTGGGCTCGACGACCTTCGTCTGTACCGACAAGACGGGAACCCTGACCTGCAACGAGATGACCGTCGTGTCCTGTTGGACACCGGCGGGAGTCGTCGAGGTGCGTGGTCACGGCTATGGACCGACCGCTGTCGTGGAGGGCGACGAGACCGCCCGACGTGCCGCAGCCCGGTTGTCGGCTGCCGGTGTCGGGGCGTCGACCGGGTTCGCTGCCGGCGCACCCGACGGCAGCTGGGTGGCACACGGCGAGCCGATGGACGCTGCGCTGGACGCCTTTGCGAGGCGGGTCGGGATCGCGGTCGAGCAGGTGCGAGCAGAGCAGGTGCTCGTCCGGCATCCGTTCGACGCACGGCGTCGGCGGACGTCGACCGTGTTGCGGACGAGCGTCGCCGTGAAGGGTGCGCCCGAGGCCGTCCTGCCGCTGTGCCTCGGGCCGACCGACGAGGCACTGGCCGCCGTCGACGCGATGACGCACCGCGGTCTCCGAGTCCTGGCGATCGCCACCCGCTCGTGGGACGACGCGATCGATGGCACGGCCGTCGACGCCGTCGAGTGCGACCTCCGGCTGTTGGGACTCGTGGGTCTCGAGGACCCGCCGCGCGAGGGTGTCAAGGACGCGATCGCCGCCTGTCGACGAGCCGGCGTGAAGGTGGCGATGCTCACCGGCGACCACCCGGACACCGCCAGAGCGATCGCCGAGCGATTGGATCTCCTCGCTGCCGGCGGCACCGTCGTGTCCGGAGTCGACCTGCCGACCGACGACGCGGAGCTGGGAGCGCTACTCGACCGGGACGGTCTCGTGGTGGCGCGCGTCGAACCCGAGGACAAGCTGCGGATCGCACGTGCCCTTCGCTCCCGTGGTCACGTCGTCGCGATGACGGGCGACGGGGTCAACGACGCGCCCGCGCTGCACGAGGCCGACATCGGGATCGCCATGGGACGCAGCGGTACCGACGTCGCCCGGGAAGCGTCCGATCTCGTCCTGCTCGACGATCACTTCTCGAGCATCGTGGCCGGCATCGAGCAGGGTCGGACGACCTTCGTGAACATCCGACGGTTCCTCACGTATCACCTTTCCGACAATGTGGCGGAGCTGACGCCGTTCGTGCTCTGGGGCCTGAGCGGCGGACGGTTCCCGCTGGCGCTCGGTGTGCTGCAGGTGCTCGCACTCGACCTCGGAACCGACACACTCTCCGCCGTGGCGCTCGGTGCGGAGCCACCGGCGCGGCACGTGCTGGACGATCCGCCGGTGACCGGGCGCCTCCTCGACCGCACCGTTGCACGTCGAGCATTCGGCTTCCTCGGACCGTTGATCGCCGGCCTGACGATGGTGGTGTTCCTGGCGTCGCTGTTCGCTTCCGGATGGTGGTTCGGCGACCCGGGACCGACCGCCGAGGTGCTCGCCACGGCCTCGGGTGCCGCGTTCATGACGGTCGTGCTGGCCCAGACCGCCAATGCGTTCGCCTGCCGGAGTTCGTCGCGAACCGTCTTCGAACTGGGCTGGACGACCAACCGGCTGCTCCCCGCGGCCGCGCTGTTGGAACTCGGCTTCTCGTTCGCGGTCATCGGCATTCCGCTGATCGCTGACGAGCTCGGACATGCCATGCCATCCGTCACGGGCTGGTGCGGGGCGCTCGCGGCGCCTTTCGTCGTGATCGCTGCGGACACCGCCGACAAGCATCGACGGCGACGGCGTCACGATGAGGCGTCAGGCTCGGGCGTCAGGTGCGGATGATCGAGATGTGGCCACCGGTGCTGATCTCGTCGAAGGTCGTTGCCGCCGGGTCGTTGACGATGACCCGATCGTCGAGCAGGAACTGGTACCGCCACCTGTGCCCGGGGTGAAGCCAGACGCTTGCGTGATGGGAACCGTCGCTCCGGCGGTCCATGGCGATCGGTGACCACGCAGCGAACTCGGCGATCAGTTGGGCGTGCTGCGCGAGTCCCGGTGGCACCACGAACTCGACGCGCACCGGTCGGTCGCCGGCGCTCGTCTGCTCCGGTCGCCGTGGCCGCGCGGTCTGCAGGTCGCTGAGCATGCGTGCCATGGAAGCCGCCTGCTGTCGAGTGCAACAGAGCCGATCGGCACCAGTCGCGGAGGGTCACTCGTGGATGTGGACCGCCTGGCGCTCGATCTCCTCGATCTCGGATTCGGCGGCTCCGAGCAGCTGATGAGCCAGTCGTATCAACGCACGAGCGGCTGCGATCTCCTGGCCGACGACGGGCATGTCGAGGTCGTCGGGGTCGCGCTTGGCGCGTCCCCAGCCGTGGTGGTGATGTTCTCCGATGTCGAGCATGACGTCGGCACGCGTCGTCCGATCGTCCTCGGTGAAGACGACTTCGAGCCGCCAGACGGGATGTGAATGCATGACGACCTCCTCGTTGAACCGTACGGTGTGAGCGAACCCCGGCAGGTCCGTGAACCGCCAGTGCCGAACGACTCATCGAAGGTCGGGGTCGGCGAGGTCCAGAACATCGGCGGCGATGACACCGTCACCACAAACGTCGCCGCAACCGGTTGCGGCGAGCGCGCGACGCGTCAGCCGAGATCGAGCGCGGCTCGCACCGCTGCGTCGGCGTGGAGGCGGGCTGTGGGGAAGTAGGGCACGGTGAGGTCGTCGGCGGTGACGAGCAGCTCGATCTCGGTACAGCCGGCGATGACACCGCCGACCCCTCTCGCGAGGAGGCGGTCGATGACGTCGAGGTAGCGCTGCTTCGATCGGGCGTCGACCACGCCGCGAACGAGCTCTTCGTAGATGACGTCGTGCACGGTGGTGAGATCGGGCTCGTCGGGCACGACGACGGTGAGACCACGATCGGTGAGACGACCTCGGTAGAAGTCCTGCTCCATCGTGTAGCGGGTACCGAGCAGCGCCACGGTGTCGACGCCCGCGGCGAGCACGGCGTCGGCAGTGGCGTCCGCGAGGTGCAGGAAGGGCACCGTGATGGCCGCCTCGATGGCGGGAGCCACGACGTGCATCGTGTTGGTGCACAGCAGGATCAGGTCGGCACCGACGTCCTGCAGTCGACGAGCATCGGTGGCGAGCAGCTCGCCGGCTGTCTCCCAGTCGCCCGCCTCCTGGAACGCCTCGATGGTGGCGAAGTCGTAGCTGCGGACGATCAGATCGGCCGAGGCGGTGCCGCCGCGAACGGCCCGTACGCCCTCGTTGATGAGGCGCTCGTATTCGATGGAGCTCTCCCAGCTCATTCCGCCCAACAGCCCGATCGTCTTCATCGCATCACTCCCAGGGAGCGGCGTCTCGACGGGTCGATCATGCGGCGAAGGTAGTCCGAAGCAGGCCGGTCGTCCGAAGCCCGCTGGGTCCTCAGAGATTCGCATCGCCGTCGATGTGGTACGCCAGGAGGCATGCAGATCACGATCGCCGGCGCCCATGGGCAGATCGCCCGGATCCTTACCACGTACCTTCGCAGTACCGGTCACCACGTCCGGGGGCTCGTTCGGTCCGAAGATCAGTTCGCCGACATCGAGAGCGACGGCGGCGAGCCCGTCCTCCTCGACCTGGAACAGAGCAGCTCCGAAGAGTTCGACGATGCGCTCGACGGCAGCGACGTCGTCGTGTTCGCTGCCGGTGCAGGTCCGGGCAGCGGCCCGGAGCACAAGCACACCCTCGATCGTGATGGTGCAATCAAGACCGTCGAATCCGCCGTCCGTGTCGGCGCCGACCGGTTCGTGATCGTCAGCTCGATGGGTGCGGACGACCCGCCCGACGACGACGAGACCTTCAGCGTCTACCTTCGCGCCAAGGCCGCTGCGGATGAGGCCGTGCGCGCCGCCGACATCGATGCGGTGATCGTTCGACCCGGCAAGCTGACCGATGGGCCCGCCACGGGCGCCGTCGAGATGGGGACGTCGGTGGGCCGCGGTGAGATCACGCGTGCCGACGTCGCCGCCGTCCTCACGGAGATCATCGACACCGGTCACGGCGACGGGTGCACGTTCGAGGTCATCGGCGGCACCACGCCGATCGAAGACGCTGTCGCCGCGATCACGGCGAGATGATCAGGTCGTCGGCGCCGACCGACGGCTTCGACGACCGCTGCTCCTATGGTTGTCGACATGGGCGCGAGGGTCCTGATCGTCGAGGACGACGAGTTGATTGCGTCGAGCCTCGCTCGGGCGTTGGGCGCTCAAGGGTATGAGACGTCCGCGGTGACGACGGTGGCCGATGCGGAAGGCGCGTTGGCCGAGCATCCGCCGGATCTCGTGTTACTCGATCTGGGTCTGCCGGACGGCGACGGCGCCTCGATCGCCCGCCGAGTCGCCCGCGACCACGCCGAGGTCCCAGTCATCGTGTTGACGGCCCGGAGTGAGGAGGCCGACATCGTGTTGGGATTGGAGGCCGGCGCCGTCGATTACGTGGTCAAGCCGTTCCGGCTGGCCGAGCTGTCGGCCCGCATCGCGTCGCATCTTCGATGGCGGCGCGCGCTCACGAGTGGCGTGGCCGACGATGACGTCATCCGACTCGGGGACCTCGTCGTCGACCGTCCCGCGAGGCGGGTATCGCTTCACGGAAACGACGTCGCGTTGCGCCCGAAGGAGTTCGATCTCCTCGAGCGCCTCGCGCTCGATGCTGGGGCCGTGGTGTCGCGTGAGCAACTCATCGACGACGTATGGGACGAGAATTGGTGGGGGTCGACCAAGACGCTCGACGTGCACGTGAACTCGATACGTCGCAAGCTTGGTGAAGGTGCTGGTGAGCCGAGTCGGATCACGACGATCCGGGGCGTCGGCTACCGCCTGGAGCACGAGCGGCGCGAGCCGTGACTCGTCGAATCCTCGCCGCCGTACTGATCGTGACTGCGTTGGCGGTGGTCGCGTTCTTCGTGCCGGCCGCGATCGCGATCCGGAGCAATCAGGAGCGCCAGGAGTTGCTCGAGTTGCAGCGTGAGGCGGCGATCGTCGCCGGGCGTGTGCCGCCGTTCGGGCCGATCGACACCTCGGTGCTGCAGCCGGCGGTCGACGACGACCACCGGCTGTCGCTCTACGACCGCGACGGGACGTTGCTCGGCGGCGCCGGGCCGGAGCCTCCGGATCGGCTCGTGCAGCTCGGTCTCGCCGGGAACTTCGCCGAGGGGTACGTCGGCGAGGACGTCGTCGCGGTCGTACCGCTCCGCATCCGGGGCGACGGCTCATCTCTGGTGATGCGTATCGAGGCACCTCGCGCAGAGTTCACCCGGACGCTGGTGTTCCTGGGTGTCATCGCGTTGGCGATCCTCGTCGTTGCGGCGGCGGTGGCACTGTGGTTGGCCCGTCGACTCAATCGCCCG
Organism: Acidimicrobiaceae bacterium; assembly: GCA_002698945.1. Taxonomy (GTDB): domain Bacteria; phylum Actinomycetota; class Acidimicrobiia; order Acidimicrobiales; family Ilumatobacteraceae; genus Ilumatobacter. The sequence goes on along the minus strand of NZZV01000083.1, from coordinate 7,966 downwards.
GTCGAGGACCTGCGACGTTGGGCGTCGTCCACGCGCAGCGAAGAGCGCAGTACGCCACCGGAACCGACAGGAATAGCCGAGCTGGATGCGTTGCGGGCCTCCCTGATCGAAGGGCGGGCTCGGATCGAGGAGCTGCTGCGGCGTGAACGGTCCTTCTCCTCCCATGTCTCCCACCAGTTGCGCACACCCGTCGCTGCGATGCGTATCGCTGTTGAGACCGAACTCGCCGCACCCCGGGGAGATCGGACGAAGGTGCTCGAAGAGAGTCTCGCCCAGCTCGACCGGTTGGAGTCGACGATCACGAGCTTGTTGGCCCTCGCGCGACATACCGAGCACTCCGTGACGACGTCGGATCTGGCGTCCGTCGTGTCGGAGGCAGCGCAACGGTGGCGACGGCAGGCCGCCGAGGTTCATCGCGAGATCGAGGTGACGATCGAGCCGGTCTTGGCATGGTGCGATCCCGTTGCGGTCGGGCACGTGCTCGACGTGTTGGTCCACAATGCAATGCGACATGGGCAAGGCACGATTCGGATGGGATGTAGCCGACTCGGTGAGCATGCGGTCGTCGATGTCGCCGACGCCGGACCAGTGCCATCGGCGGCCGATGTCTTCGCTGACGTCGACAATGACTCCTCGCACGGCATCGGGCTCCGGCTCGCCAGGACCCTCGTCGAGTCGGCGGCCGGTGAGCTCACACTCCTCGACAGCCCGACCACGACCTTTCGGCTCACACTGCCCGCCGTCCTGGAGACGCGCCCGAACGGCCCGCTGTCGGAACTGGGCGTCCGACAAGTGAGTGACGACGTGTGATCCGGGCGCATCCGGCGGCGACGACAACGTTTACCTGACGATTACTCGACGCTGACCGGGCGCTTCGGTGCCGCTCGGCATGCTAGCGACATGTCATCAAGCCGTCGATCGTCGCGTGTTCGCCTCGGAGCCGCTGTCGCCGCAGCGCTCGTCGTCCTCGCAGCGCCCGGAGGGGTGTCGGCCCAGACCGACGAGCCCCCGGAAGCGCCTGCGGACGGCGATGGGCTGTCGATGACCACACCGTTCCCGACGATCGAGACCCGACCAGGGTCCATCGTGCAGCTCGACCTCGATGTCCTGAGCCCGTCTCCCGCACCCGTCGAACTCGCACTCGACGGCTTGCCGGATGGATGGCGATCCACGCTGCGCGGTGGAGGATTCGTTATTCGCTCGGTCACCGCCGAGCCGGACCCAGGAGCGCAGGTCGACCTCGAGCTCGCCGTGCCGGTCGACGCCGAGCCGGGTGCATATCCGATCGACATCGTCGCCACCGGTGCCGACGAGCAAGCGACGGTCGGTCTCACCGTCATCGTCGCCGACCAGGTCAACAGCGGGATCCGACTGACGGCCGACTTTCCGACGCTCTCCGGCGAGCCGGGTGGGACCTTCACCTACACGCTCACGGTCGCCAACGACACACCAGCCGAGCAGACGTTCACATTCGACCCCACCGCACCGCAGGGATGGAGCGTCAGCGCGTCTCCCTCCGCCGAGGCACGTGCCCAAACGGTGACGATCGAAGCCGGTGACACGGCCACCATCGACGTGACCGCCACCGCGCCACCGAGTGCCGAACAGGGGACGTATCCGATCGATGTGGCCGTGCTCGCGCCGAACGGTGCGACCGGCAGCGTCACGCTGGAAGCCGAGGTCGTCGGAACACCGAACCTGTCGCTCACGACCGCCGACGAACGGCTCGACGTGTCAGGAGAAGCCGATGCCACCACACGAGTCCCGCTGATCGTCGCCAACACCGGGAGCGCACCGCTCGACGTGGTGCGACTCGCCGGCACGGCCCCCACCGATTGGGACGTGTCGTTCGACCCGCAAGATCTCGAGGCGGTGCAGCCGGGCGAGACCGCTCAGGTGACCGCGATCGTGCAGCCTGCCACCGACGCGGTCGCGGGCGATTACTCGCTCACAGTACGGGCGAGCTCCGGCAGCCTGTCGTCGAACATCGATCTGCGCTACACGGTCGAAGGTTCACGCACACTCGGCGTGGTGGCGATCGGCGTGATCGTGGCTGCGTTCGTTGCGCTCGGTGCGGTGTTCGTGAAGTTCGGGCGTCGGTGAGCGCGATGGAACCCGTCTCGACGACCCCCGCGGTTGCGGCCACTGGCGAGGCTGGTCTCGACGACCGGCTCGCGAGTGACGGCCCAGCGATCGAGGCGGTGGGGCTCACGAAGCGGTACGGCGCCTCGACCGCTGTCGACGAACTCACGTTGAGTGTCGGCCGAGGTGAGGTGTTCGGGTTACTCGGCCCGAACGGGGCCGGGAAGACCACCACCATCTTGATGTTGCTCGGCCTGACCGAGCCGACCGCCGGGACGGCGTCCGTCGACGGGCTCGACCCCTCACGGGATCCGCTCGCGGTGAAGGCGCGGGTCGGGTACGTGCCCGACGAGGTGGGCTTCTACGACGACCTCACGGCGCTGGAGAACCTCCGCTACACCTGTCGACTCAACCGGATCGAGCGTCGCGAGGCCGAGCGCCGAATCGACGAAGCCCTCGACGATGTCGGGCTCCTCGATGTCGCATCCCGTCCTGTCGGCACCTATTCCCGCGGCATGCGTCAACGCCTGGGGCTCGCTGATGCGCTCGTCAAGCGTCCCAAGATCCTGATTCTCGACGAGCCGACCGTGAATATCGACCCGGAGGGTGTTCGTGAACTCTTGCTCCTCGTCGAACGACTCCGCACCGATCAGGGCGTGACGGTGCTGCTGTCATCCCACCTGCTCCATCAGGTCCAGCAGGTGTGTGACCGGATCGGCATCTTCGTTCGGGGCCGGCTCCGGGCCTGTGGCACCGTCGACGAACTCGCCGACGAGCTCGACGATCGCTGGGTGTTCGACATCGGTGTCGCCGACATCGACCAGCCCCGGGATCTGCTGGAGCGGCTCCCCGGCGTTTCCGGTTGCACGCGATCGGAAGGTCGTTGGCTCGTGCACGCGGATCACGACATCCGTATCGACCTCCATCGAGCGGTGGTTGCCGCCGGTGGGCGCCTCTTCCACCTGGCTCGTCGCGAGGCCGATCTGGACGCCATTTACCACCGGTACTTCGAAGGGGGTGAACGTGAGCTCGAGCACACGATCAGCTGACCTCGGGTCACCGCCCGCACCTGTCCGGCGTTTCCGCGGTGGCTGGCGGATCGTCGCCGCCAAGGAGTTCACCGACCACGTCCGGTCGGTCCGGTTCCTCGTCCTCGTGGCACTGATCTCGCTTGCCGGACTGGCTGCGGTCAACTCGGCCGCCGGTCCGATCCGCGATGCGGCAGAGGCCGCCAGCGAGACCCCGTCGATCTTCCTGTTCCTGTTCACGCTGTCACCTGATCGGTTGCCGGCGTTCCACGAGTTCATCGGCATCCTCGGCCCGCTGCTGGGTATCGGCCTCGGATTCGACGCGATCAGCGGCGAGCGGTCGCAGCGCACGCTTCCCCGCCTCGTCTCACAGCCGATCCACCGCGACGAGATCATCAACGGCAAGTTCGTCGCCGGTCTGTCGGCGGTCGGCCTCGCACTCGCCGTGGTGATGGCCATCGTCGGCGGCTACGGAGCGCTCGAACTGGGCGTCGGACCGAGCTGGAGCGATCTGGCGCGGGTCGGAGCGTTCTTCGTCGTCACGCTCGCGTACGTCGGACTCTGGCTCGCCCTGGCGATCGTGCTGTCCGTGTACACCCGACGTGCTGCGACCGCAGCGCTGACCGCGATCGCAATCTGGTTGCTGTTCACGCTGTTCGGCGGGCTGATTGCTGGTCTCATCGCTGATGCCGTTCATCCGGTCGGTGCCGAGGCATCGGCCGAGCAGGTGCTTCGCAACGCTCGGCTGGAACTCAATGTTCGTCGCGTTTCGCCGGACCAGTTGTATCGCGACGCCACCGGTGTCCTGCTCAATCCATCACAACGCTCGACCGGCATCTTGCTCACCGATCAGGTCGGCGCCTTGCCGAGCGAACTCCCGCTTCGCGACAGCCTGCTCCTCGCCTGGTGGCAGGTGATCACGATCATCGGCGCAGCGACCGCGTTGTTCACCGCTGCGTACGTGCGCTTCCTCCGCCAAGAGGTTCGCGCCTGACCCTCCAAAGCCGCCTCGGGGCGGCACTCGAAAGGAATCCTCATGTACTCCCAGTTCACTCGATCGACCACGAACCCCACCGGGCCGCCGCAGGCTGCCGCGTCCGGCTCGGTGTTTCCACCCCCGCCGCCTCCCTCCAGTGGGGCTCCTCGGCCGCGCCGGCCGCGGCGATTCATGTCCGGGCTCCTCACCGGTGCCGCCGTCACCGGTGTCGCGTTCGGTGCCGCGACGATCGTGCTCGACGAGGACACCACGACGGTGATCGAGCAATCTGCTCCGGCGCCCGTGGAGCCGGCCAACGAGAGCGGCGTCGAGGAAGCGGCAGACGCGAGCGAGACGTCGCTGGTGGCGAGCATCCACGACATCGTCGTCGGGGCACGTCCCTCGATCGTCTCGATCCACACGACCGTCACGCAGGCCGATCCGTTCGGCCGGCCCGTTGTCGGCCAGTCTGCCGGGAGCGGATTCGTGCTCAGCGAGGACGGGTACATCGTGACCAATGCTCATGTGGTGAGTGGCTCCGATGAGATCTCGGTCAGCCTCGACGGCGGTGCCACGATCGACGCAGCGCTCGTCGCTGCGGATCCTCGAGCCGATCTCGCGGTACTCAAAGTCGACCGTGTCGACCTACAACCGCTGCCCCTCGGCGACTCCGAAGCACTCCGAGTCGGCGATCCCGTCGTCGCGATCGGCAATGCGTTGGACCTCGGTGCCGAGCCGACCGTGACGAGCGGCATCGTGTCGGCCAAGGGCCGGTCGATCGCGTTGCCGGGTGGTGGATCGCTCGTCGATCTGATCCAGACCGACACCGCGATCAACCCCGGCAACTCCGGTGGTCCGTTGCTCAACCTGCGCGGCGAGGTCGTCGGCATCAACACCGCCGTCTCGGGACAGGGCCAGAACATCGGCTTCGCGATCTCGATCGTTCCGGCTCAGGAGCTCATCGATCAGCTTCGCGCCGGTGAGGTGCCCCGTCACGCACTGCTCGGCGTGAGCACGCGGCCCGCTGCCGACGGTGCGGGTGCCGAGGTCGTCGCCATCGAGCCCGGGTCCGCTGCTGCCGCGGCCGGTGTCGAAGTCGGTGATGTGATCGTCGCGGTCGACGATGAACGGATCGAGGACCCTGTCGAGCTCGGCGTGGCGATCGCCGAGCGCCGACCTGGCGACATCGTGACCGTGGCGGTGCAGCGCGACGGCCATGAAGCCCGGCTGGATGCAACGCTGGGTGCGCGACCGTCCTGAACATCGGCGACGAAGCAGGATCGGCCCGGGTGCGGACAGCGTCGTCCGTCCCGGGCCGACCCACGAGCGAGCCGAGCGTGCCGTCGCCCGCCGGTGGTGGAGCGAGTGCTCTTCTTCAATCACCTGAAGTTATGATCACCATCAGTTGAAACTGGGTGGGCTGATCTTTACAGCGTGCGTCGTGGCGCCCACAATGTGAGGTATGGGGAAGCGGGTCGACGATTCGGTCGGCCCCAACCGATATCAGGAGAAGCCATGACCGACCAGTCACTGTCCGCCGAGTGGGGTTCACTCACCTCTGCCGAGTTCCAGTCCAACGAGAAGTGGTGGCCCAACTCTCTCAATCTCCGGATCCTGCACCAGAACCATCCGGATTCGACGCCCTTCGGCCCCGAGTACGACTACCGGAAGGCCTTCACCGGACTCGACGTCGACGCACTCACCCGCGACGTCGACGCGTTGATGACCGACTCGCAAGACTGGTGGCCCGCCGACTGGGGTCACTACGGCGGATTCTTCATCCGCATGAGCTGGCACGCCGCCGGCACCTACCGCGTCAGCGACGGGCGAGGCGGCGCCGGCACCGGCGCCCAGCGCTACGCACCGCTCAACTCCTGGCCCGACAACGGCAACCTCGACAAGGCCCGCCGACTCCTGCTCCCGATCAAGCAGAAGTACGGCAAGCAGATCTCCTGGGCCGACCTGTTCGTGTTCGTCGGGAACCGTGCCCTCGAGACGATGGGCTTCACGACCGCCGGGTTCGCGTTCGGTCGAGCCGACATCTGGGCGCCCGAGGACGACATCTACTGGGGGCCCGAGAACGAGTGGCTGTCCATCCACGACGAGCGCTACACCGGCTCGTTCGAGGACGGCAATCGCACGCTGGACAACCCGCTCGCGGCCGTGCAGATGGGCCTCATCTACGTGAACCCCGAGGGCCCGAACGGTGTCCCCGACGCGCTCAAGTCGGCGCAGGACATCCGTGAGACCTTCAGCCGGATGGCGATGAACGACGAGGAGACCGTCGCGCTGACCGTCGGTGGCCACACCTTCGGCAAGATGCACGGCGCCGTCACCCCCGACCACCACGGCCCGGAGCCCGAGGGCGCCGGTCTCGCCGAGCAGGGTCTCGGCTGGGCGAACAAGCACGAGAAGGGCTTCGGTGAGTACACCCTCACCTCGGGCCTGGAAGGTGCCTGGACGCCGACACCGACCCAGTGGGACAACAAGTACCTCGAGACGATCTTCTCCCACGAGTGGCAGCTCGTCGAGTCGCCGGCTGGCGCGAAGCAGTGGCAGCCGACCGAGGTCAAGGAAGGCTTCATGGTGCCGCCGGTCCAGCCGGGCGCACCCGAGACGCCTCCCACGATGTCGACCGCCGACATGGCGATGATCACCGACCCCGCCTACCTGGAGATCTCGAAGCGCTTCTACGAGAACCCCGACCAGCTCGCCGACGCCTTCGCGAAGGCCTGGTTCAAGCTGCTCCACCGCGACATGGGTCCGGCCATCCGCTACATCGGCCCCCAGGTGCCCGACGAGGAGTACCTGTGGCAGGACAACGTCCCGGCGCACGAGGGTCCGATGATCGGCGACGCCGAGATCGCCGAGCTGAAGTCGACGATCCTCGATTCCGGCCTGACGACCGCGCAGCTGATCAAGACGGCGTGGGCGTCGGCATCCACCTACCGTCGCACCGACTACCGCGGTGGGGCCAACGGTGCCCGCATCCGCCTCTCGCCGATGAGCGAGTGGGACGTCAACGTGCAGTCCGGCGTCAACACGGTGATCGGCAAGCTCGCGCAGATCCAGTCCGACTTCAACGCCAAGGGCGGTCCACAGGTGTCGCTCGCCGACCTGATCGTGCTCGGTGGCAATGCCGCGATCGAATCGGCCGCCAAGGCAGCGGGTCACGACATCACGGTGCCGTTCGCCCCCGGTCGCACGGACGCGACGCAGGAGAACACCGACGTCGACTCGTTCCAGTGGCTCGAGCCGAAGTGGGACGGCTTCCGCAACTACGCGCAGAAGTTCGACAACGTTCCGACCGAGCATCACCTCATCGACAAGGCGTTCATGCTCAACCTGACCGCTCCCCAGATGACCGCCCTGATCGGCGGTCTCCGGGTGCTCGGTGCCAATGTCGGCGACGAGGGGTACGGCGAGTTCACCGACCGCAAGGGTCAGCTGACCAACGACTTCTTCGTCAACCTGCTCGACATGCGCACCAAGTGGGCCGCCGTCGGCGAGGCCGAAGACGTGTTCGAGGGCCGCGACCGGTCGACCGGTGACCTCAAGTGGAAGGCGACCCGGGTCGACCTCGTGTTCGGCGCCAACAGCCAGCTGCGTGCCCTCGTCGAGGAGTTCGCGGCCGCCGGCGGCGAGGAGGACATGCTCCGCCACTTCGTCGACGGTTGGACGGTCGTGATGAACAACGACCGCTTCGACCTCGACTGACCCTGCACGTCCGCCGACGACAACCTGACATTGCCTGAGCACTGGCGAGCGGGCCGCCCCGGACACCCTGTCCGGGGCGGTCGCGCGTCGTACGCCTGGCAGCCTCGTCGGGCAAGGAGGTGTGAGTCCTTCTCGAGCTTTGGTCGTTGAAGTTCGGTAGCTG
>NZZV01000082.1 GCA_002698945.1 Acidimicrobiaceae bacterium | reverse complement strand
GTGGATTTAATCGCCTGGGTGTCCACCGGTGGACGCCTGGTGGATTAAATCGCCTGTGTGTCCGGGGCGTCGGGGCGGTGCGGGGTCAGAGCCACATGTAGGTGGTGGTGGCCGCTGCGGCGCGCTTGCCGTCGGGGAGGAGCAGGTCGATCTCGCCGAACACGAGGGTGCGGCCCGGCTTGGTCGCCCGTGCCTCGAACGTGACCTCGGGGGTGTCGGCCGGCACGGCGCGCTCGAATGCGGTCTTCAGTTCGATCGTCGTGAAGTTGACGTCTGCCTCGGGACGCAGCGACATCATCACGAACACCATGCCGGTGTCCATGCACGACATGATCGCCTGCCCGGACAACACCCCGCCGCCGTGCGTGAGCCGTTCGGAGATCGGCAGCGTGAACCGCACCAACCCGGACTCGGCGTGTGTCACGTGCAACCCCATCTCCAGCACGAACGGCGAACCGCCGGCGTGGAACGCCTCGGTGATGTGGGCGATCAGGTCGGTGCTCGTGGGGGTGTCGGTCGTCTCCATGTCGCAGGAGAGCTTGCCGCCCGAGCGCGCCGGACGACGACTCGGGCGCGAACCAGGGCGGTCAGGCGGTCTCGGTCGAGTGCAGGCCCAGCTCGGCGATCGACTGCTCGCGCATCTCGACCTTGCGCACCTTGCCGGTGACCGTCATCGGGAACTCGCCGACGAACTTGACGTACCGCGGCACCTTGAAGTGGGCGATCTTGCCACGACAGAACTCGCGCACCTCGTCCTCGTCGATCGTCGCCCCGGCACGAACCTTCACCCACACCATCAACTCTTCGCCGTACCTGTCGTCGGGCACGCCGATCGCCTGCACGTCCTCGATGTCGGGGTGGGTGTAGAGGAACTCCTCGATCTCGCGGGGATAGATGTTCTCGCCGCCGCGGATCACCATGTCCTTGATGCGCCCGACGATGTTGCAGTAACCGTCGTCGGCCATTACGGCGAGGTCGCCGGTGTGCATCCAGCCCTGGTCGTCGATCGCGGCATGGGTCTTCTTCGGCTCGTTCCAGTAGCCCTGCATCACCGAGTAGCCGCGGGTGCAGAACTCGCCGGTCTCGCCGCGCTGCAGCGTCTCGCCCGTCTCGGGGTCGGCGATGCGTACCTCGACGTGGGGATGCGCCCGACCGACGGTGGCGGTGCGGTGGTGGAGCGAGTCGTCCGGCAGCGTCTGGGTCGACACCGGCGACGTCTCGGTCATGCCGTAACAGATGGTGACGTCGTCCATGTGCATCCGGTCGACGCACTGTTTCATCACCTCGACCGGGCACGGCGAGCCGGCCATCACCCCGGTGCGCAGCGACGACAGGTCGTACGAGTCGAAGTCGGGCAGGCCCAGCTCGGCGATGAACATCGTCGGCACGCCGTACAGCGCGGTACATCGCTCCTCCTGCACCGCCCGCAGTACGGCTGCCGGGTCGAACGCGTCGCCGGGGATCACCATTGTCGCTGCGTGCGACGTGCAGCCGAGGTTGCCCATCACCATGCCGAAGCAGTGGTAGAACGGCACCGGGATACAGAGCCGATCCTCGTGGGAGAATCCCTGCAGCTCTGCGACGAAGTAGCCGTTGTTCAAGATGTTGCGGTGGGTGAGGGTGGCGCCCTTCGGGAACCCGGTGGTGCCCGACGTGTACTGGATGTTGATCGGATCGTCCGGGTGCAGCGAGTCTCGGCGGGCGTTCAACTCGTCGTCGGACACGTATTCGTCACCCTCGTACAGGTGGTTCCACTCGTCGGTCCAGAAGAACACGGCGTGTTCGAGCGACGGCACCCGGTCGGCGATCTCGGCGACCATCGACACGTAGTCGGAGCCCTTGAACTCGGGGGCGGCGATCAGCCACTTGCACCCGGACTGGTTGAGTGCGTACTCCAGTTCATGCGTCCGGTAGGCCGGGTTGATGTTGACGAGGATCACGCCGATCTCGGCGGTGGCGTACTGCACCAGCGTCCACTCGGCGTAGTTCGGCGCCCAGAGGCCGAGCCGGTCGCCCGGTTCGAGCCCGGCGTGCATCAGGCTCTTGGCGATGTCGCGGACGTGGTCGCCGAACTGGCGGTACGTCCACCGGATGTTCTGGTGCACCGACACGAGCGCTTCATGATCGGGGTACTCGTCGATGGCGCGCTCGAGGTTGGCCGGAATGGTGTCGTCGAGCAGCGCGACGTCGGTCGGACCGCTGTCTTCGGCAAGTTCCCCCATGGTCGCAGCGTAGACCGTCTTCGACCGACCGGGTTCCGGTTGGACTCGTCGGTCGGGTGCTCGGTCTGCACGCCGAACCTCGCGGCCGAGGACGGCCTGAGGACGACCCGAACCCCGGTCGGTATGTTCGCTCCAAACGGAGCACTTCGCGGACCGACCACCGGAGCCTCGCAGCGGCGGCGGCCACGGCGGGCGCTCCGCCCTGGGGATGCGGACGTCGGCGGACGCCGCACTCCCCAGGGTCAGGAGTCCGCAGGGCCGTCCGGGGTGGACGCTCGCCCGCCGGCTCGGCCGATGTGACCGGAAACACCGCGAACTCCTGCTCGTGGCAGGCGTCCGACGGCCGATACTGCACGCGTGAGTTGGCGTGACCAGATCAGCACGATGGGGTCGTGGGCCTCGTCGCGCGCCTGGAGTCGTGCCGGTGCCATCGCACAGGTCGTCGCCGTCGGGCGACCCCGGCGGGTCGCGGCCCGCACGACGCGCATCCTGATGTTCGCCGTCGGTTCACTCCTGATCGCGTCGGGCGTCGCCGTCATGCTGTGGAACCAGATCGGCCCCGGCCCGCTCGACGTGTTCATCGGTGCGGTGAAGTCGCGCACCGGCCTCCCGCTCACGTTCGCCGTCTGGCTGACGATCGGTGCCATGCTCGCGATCGCCTGGGCGATCGGTCGGCGGCCGGGTCCCGGCAGCGTCATCGGTCCGATCGTGGTCGGTCCGGCGATGCAGCTGGCGCTCGAACAGCTCCAACGGCTCGATCCGCCGTCGTCGTTCGTGCTCGGCGTGATCGTGCACGTCGGTGCGGTGCTCGTCGTCGGTCTCGGCGCCGGCGCGCTGATCGTGTCCGGTCTCGGCGCCGGATCGGGTGAGCTGCTCGCCGCTGCGGCGTCCGACCGGAGTGGTCATCCCGAGCCGCGCATGCGCTTCGTGTTCGAGGCGACCTGGCTGGTGCTGGGCGTCGCGCTCGGTGGTCCGATCGGTGTCGGCACCGTGATCGTCGCCGCCCTGATCGGCCCGGCCGTCGCGTTCGGCAGCCGCACGGTCGAGTCGCTCCTCACCGCCTCCCGCCGCCAACTCGACCTCGTCGCCGCCTGATGCACCCCATCGCCTCAGGTTTGCTGGAGCCACTACGACGTGAGCAAACACGACGTGAGCGGGCGTTGTGGCTCCAGCAAGACCGCCGCGGCGGGAGCGGCGGGAGCGGCGGGCGCGTCAGTCGGCGTTGAGGACGCCGTCGGTGATGTGGACCGTGCGGTCGCAGTAGCTGGTGATGCGCTCGTCGTGGGTGACGACGATCGCCGCCGTCCCCCTCGACTTCATCTCGGAACGGATGAGTTCCATCACCTGCTGGCCGAGTTCGGTGTCGAGCGCGGAGGTCGGCTCGTCGAACAGCACCAGCTCCGGCTCGTTCATCAACGCCCGTCCGATCGCGACCCGCTGCTTCTGTCCACCCGACAGCTGCGACGGCAGGTTCTTGGCACGGTCGGCCAGGCCCAGCTCGTCGAGCAGGCGGTCGGCACGGTCGCGCGCCGGCTTGCCTTCGCGGCGGCCCAACTCGTCGACGACGAGCAGGTTCTCGCGGGCGTTGAGGAACGGCACGAGGTTGACCGACTGGAAGACGAACCCGACCTTGTTCTGTCGGAACGTGGTGAGTTCCTTGTCGCCGTAGTCGGTGATCTCCTCACCGCCGACGGCGATCGAGCCTTCGGTCGCCGACAGGATGCCGCCGGCGATCGAGCAGAGCGTCGTCTTGCCCGAGCCCGAGGGCCCGACGAGGGCGATGATCTCGTCGGCGCCGACCGTCAAGGTGGCGTGGTCGAGTGCGACGACCTCGTTGTCGGCCATCGAATAGACCTTGCGGACGTCGGACATCTGGAGTGCTGGCTGTGTCATGGTCAGTTCCCGAGGGCTGAGGCCGGATCGACGCGGAGGACCCGGCGGAGGGAAAAGGCACTGCCGATCACCGCGGCGATCAGGAGCAGGACGACGGACAGGACGATGCGGCCGACCGACACGTAGAGCGGGATCGAGCCGGGTGGGATCAGCAGATCGAGGACGACGACCAGCACCCCGGCGATGGCGGAAGCGATCAGGGTGACGGCTGCTGCCTGCACGACCAAGCCGCCGAAGATCGTGCGTGAACGCGCGCCGATCGCCTTGAGCACGCCGTACAACGCGGTGCGCTCGACGGTGAGGAGCGCGAAGAACAGGGCGATCACCACCAGCGCGATGACCACCGTGACACCCAGGATCTGGTTGAACGTCCCGGACTGCTCGTCGACGCCGGGGATGGCCGAGATCGCGTCGTCGACCGTGAGTGCGTACGTCCCCTCGTTCGCAGCATCGGCCGCGGCGACGACCTCGGCCGGGTCGCCCGGACCGCTGATCACCAGCGCCTGCACGACGTCGTCGGCGAGCACCGCGTCCGGGCGGTTCTGCGCCAGCGCCTCACGCCACGTGTCGAGGTCGGCCCACAGGCCGCCCGACCCGTTGTAGGCGGTGTCGGTGACCCACCCCACCACCGTGATCGGCGTGCGGGCGGGTCCGATGAGCAGTTCCTGACCGACCTCCACACCGTCGGCCTGTAGCAGTTCGTCGGCGTAGGCCTCCCCGGGCGCCGGCGGTTCGGGCACCCCGGTGGGCGGCAACTCGTAGCCCCAGACGGCGACGTTCGCGAGATCGCGCGGTCCGTTGCCGGGCACGCGAGCGCCGAGCAGGACCACGCCGAGCCCCCCGACCTCGTCGACACCGTCGGCTGCCTCGATCGCGGCACGGTCGTCGGCTTCGATCCGGCTCCGCAGGAACGACGACTGCGACGACTCGCTGTAGACGATCGCGTCGGCACTCTGGGCACGGATCGCACCCGTCGACAGGCGCAGGAGGCCGTCGAGCAGACCGCCGAGGAACATCAGCAGTACGGCGATCAGGGTGAGGATCACCGTGGCCGTGACGAATCGCCCGGGCTTGCGGACCAGTTCGCGCAGCGCCAGCTTCATCGGTTCGCTCCTCCGGTCGTCGCCTCGATCGGATCGATCTTGAGCACCCGCCGCGCCGAGATGAGCGACGAGCCGATGCCGAGCACGAGCAGCAACACCGCCCACACGACGACGGCGGTCGTCTCGAACCGGAGCTGGATGCCGCCGAGTCGGCGCTGCGACAGCGGTGTGTAGAGCGCCAGCCCGATCGCGTAGCCGGCGGCGACGATGATCACCGCCTGGAGCAACAGCGACGAGACCAGCCGCTTGGCGGGTGCGCCGATCGCTCGCAGCAGGGTGAGCGCGCCCGATTTCTGGAACGTGATGATGAGGAAGAACAAGCCGGTCACGCACGGGATGACCAACCCGTAGAGCAGGAAGATGACCTGGAACGACTGACGGACCTGGGCCACCCCGGGTGTCTCGTCGGCGGCGTCGCTCCGGGTGAGCGCGTCGAGGTCGGTCGACTGGCCGTTCACGGAGGTCACGACCTCCTCGGGGCCGACCCCGTCCGCGGGGGCGACGCCCAGCACGTTGGGAAGGGGATCGCCGGCGTCGGGGTTGACCGACTTCACGGCGTCGACGTAGTCCCCGTACGTCACGAACAAGGTGGCGCCGGCGTTGAGCTGGACGTCGTCGGCCAGTCCGACGATCGTGATCTCGTACCCGCCGGGTTGCACGACGATCGTCTCGCCGAGTCCGAAGCCGGCGTCGGCGTCGTTCGAGCTGCCGATCGCCTCGCCTGCCGACTCGGGATACCGACCTTCGACCAGTTCGGCGGGAGCGCCGAGGTCTTGCACCTCGTACCCGAGCACGGTGACGTCGGTCAGCTCACCGTCGGCGTTCGTGGCGGAGAACGTGCCCTGCCCGATCCGGCCGACCTCACCGACCCCGTCGGCTTCCTCGACGAGCTGTTCGAGGTCGGGCGTGATGATGCTGCCCTGGATGACCCGTTGTCCGTCGACCGAGTAGACGAGGACCGGTGCCGTCTGGTTGCGGATCGCGCCGACGAACGAGGTGAGCAGGCCGTTCTGGAGCGACGTCTGGAACAGGATCAGGAACACGAGCATCCCGAGCGCGACCGTCAACAGGCCGAAGCGCACCTTGGCGCGGGACATCTCTCGAAAGGCGAGGAACATGCAGTCTCAGATCAACGGGGCCGGGTGTCGCCGCTGACTACGGCACGGTACCGCCCGCCGGATGCAGTCGGTTGATGTCAGACCACGACCGACGTTCGGCCGAGCTGTTCCGATGGGTCGCTGTCGGTTGATCAGCGGGAGCGGAGTTCGAGACGGTCGCGGTGGACGATGCGGTACGTGCGGTCGTGCTGCTCGATCCAGCCCAGCTTGATGAAGTTGGCGATCGCCTTGTTGACCCGCTCCCGCGATGCGCCGACCATGCCGGCCAGTTCTTCCTGGGTGACCGGGAGCTGGAACTCGTCGAACTCGCCGGCGAGTTCGAGCAGCCGCTTGGCGGTGCGGCCCGTCACGTCGAGGAAGACCGAGTCGGCGAGCACCTCGTCCATCACGCGCAGCCGGGTCGCGAGCAGCCGGGTCACGTTCCAGAGCAGGCGTGGGTCGCGTTCGAACAGGGTCTTGACCGGTTCGAACGGGACTTCGAGCACCACCGACGACTCGAGGGCGCGGGCCATCGCCGACCGCGGCCCCTCGTCGAGGAGCCCCAACTCTCCGAACAGGTCGCCCGGCTCCATCAGTGCGACGACGCTTTCGCGGTGATCGACCTGGCTCGACATCGCGATGGCGATGCGGCCCGACAGCACCAGATAGAGCGCGTCCGGCGGATCGCCCTCCTGGAAGAGGACGTCCCCGCGCGTCAAGGCACGTTCGACCCCGGCGTCTGCAACCTCCTGGATCATCCCCGCTTCAGCGTCCGCGAAGAAGGACGTGCGCGCCAACTGCTCAGCATGGCCAGTCATCGCAGAGCACGGTACTACTCTCGACCCGGTGGCTCCGCGCTCCAAGGTGTGGACGATCGTCGTGGGAGGAGGATCCGGTACTCGCTTCGGTCGTCCCAAGCAGTACGAACGCCTCGGCGACGAGCGCATCATCGATCGGGCCCGCCGCATCGCCGAGACCGCCGGCGACGGGGTGATCGTGGTCGTCCCGCCCGCCGACGCCGACGCCGAGTCAGCGGTCGGCGGTGGTTCGACTCGCAGCGAGAGCGTTCGCGCGGGTCTCGCCCGCGTGCCCGCCGACGCCGACGTCGTCTGTGTTCATGATGCGGCGCGGCCGTTCGCTGGCGTCGATCTCTACCGGCGTGTCATCGACGCGGTCGTGGCGGGGGCTGACGCCGCGGTCCCCGGCATCGCGGTCACGGACACGATCAAGATCGTCGACGACGCCGGCGTCGTCAGGGCGACGCCCGATCGGTCGCGTCTCGTGGCGGTACAGACACCACAGGCGTTCCGATACTCGGCCTTGGTGGCGGCGCACGCGTCGGGCGCCGACGCCACCGACGACGCTGCCCTCATCGAAGTGTCCGGCGGGCGTGTCGTCGTCGTCGAGGGGGATCCGGACAACCGCAAGATCACCGTCCCCGCCGATCTCGAGTGGGCCCGCGGTCACGTGACCGGACTCGACGATCGCGACCAGCAGGAGGCATGACCATGATGCGCGTCGGACAGGGGTTCGACATCCACCGCCACGTCGACGATCCCGACCGGACGCTCGTGCTCGGCGGGTGCGTGTTCGACGATGCTCGGCCGTTGGCCGGCCACAGCGACGCCGACGTGGCCGCCCATGCCGCCGCCGACGCACTGCTGGGTGCTGCCGGACTGGGCGACATCGGGCATCACTTCCCCGACACTGATCCCCGATGGAAGGGCGCCGATAGTCTCGACCTCCTCGCCCGCGTCGCCGAACTGGTGCGCGAGGCAGGTTGGCGAATCGAAAACGTCGACATCAAGGTCGTCTGTGAACGACCCAAGCTCGCACCGAGGATCGACGAGATGCAACGCAACCTGACCACCGCAGCCGGCGCACCCGTCACCGTCGCCGGCCGTCGCGCCGAGGGGCTCGGCGCGCTCGGACGCCAGGAAGGCATCGCAGCGTGGTCGGTCGCGCTGATCACTGCCGCCGACGTCCCGGACGAGGCGTCGACGTGAGCAAGCGAGGTCCGGGCCAGGGGCGTGGTGGGCGCGCCGCAGCCGGTCGCAAGTCGAACAAGCCACAGAGCCGCGGCGCCGGTCGGACCGGACGGACGCGCCAAGGCGACTCGCCGGCGCCGAAGACGAAACCGAAGACGCTCGGCGGCGAACAGATCGAGGGTCGTCAGGCGGTTCGCGAGCTGCTCCTGGCGCAGCGGCGCAAGGTGCACGAGGTGTGGATCTCGGGCGAACTCGAGGGCAGCGACGCGGTCGACGACATCGTGGCGATCGCCGAGGCGAATCGGGTTCCCGTCATCAAGGTGGCCCGCAAGAAGCTCGAGCAGGCCGCCCGCAGCGAGGCGCCGCAGGGTGTCCTCGCGATCGCCGCCGCCCTCCCGGAGGCCGACCTCGCCCGCTACCTGCGTCGCGGCAAGGGCAAGGCGCCGTTCGTCGTCGCGGTCGACGGCGTCACCGACCCGGGCAACCTCGGTGCGATCATCCGCAGTTGTGACGGCGCCGGCGTCGACGTCGTCGTGGTGCCCCGTCATCGTGCGGTGCATGTGACGCCGACGGTCGCCAAGGCGTCGGCGGGTGCCGTCGAGCACGTGCCGATCGCTGTCGTCTCCGGTCTGCCGGCCGCGTTGCAGCGGATGCGCGACGCCGGCATCTGGGTGGTCGGTCTCGACGACGCCGCCGACCGCACCCTGTTCGAACTCGGCGACCTCGCCGTCGAGCCGGTGTGCGTCGTCCTCGGCGCCGAAGGTGCCGGGCTGTCACGTCTGGTGCGGGAACGGTGCGACGTGATCGTCAGCATTCCGATGCTCGGCCGGGTGAGCTCGCTCAACGTGTCCGCGGCGGCCGCGTTGACCACGTACGAGATCCGTCGCCATCGCACGTCCTGACCCGCCCGCGGAGCGCGCGAGCATGGCCCGCGCGCTGCCCACATTCTTCCGAGGAAGGGTGGTGAGTGCGGGTTCGTCACCGTCGGGACGGTTGTAGTCTCGGGGCGACCTCCGACGTCACCGGCGGAGCATGAGCATGGCTGAATCACCCGACGACCCCCTCCTGCCCGACGCGCTCGCGCAGCCCGACCAGGCCGTCCGACCCGACGTGGCGGGCGTCGGTCGGCGACGCTTCCTGGCAGGCGTCGGCGCTGTGGCGGGTGCGGCAACTGCGACCCAGTTCGTCCCTCACGGAACCGCAGACGCGGCCGTGCCGCAAGGGGCGAGCAAGTTCGTGATCCTGCCGAAGGCCGTCCGCCTCGCGGACACGCGCCCCAAGCATCGAGCCAAGTACACGACGACCTTTTCGATGTTCGGTGAGACGAACAACCGGTACATCAGGGTGAAGGTCGGCGGCCTCAGCGGCGTCCCGGACGCGGCGACCGCGGCGGTGCTCACCGTCACGGCGGTGAACTACTCGACCCTCAACCACGTGACGTGCTGGCCGACGGGTGAAGGCATCCCGACCGCATCGAACCTCAACCTGTTCCCGGGCAACGTCAACGCCAACCTGGTCACCGTCAAGCTCAGCAAGACGGGATCGGTCGACGTCCAGGCGCTGCTGCCGGCCTACCTGATCGTCGACGTGCTCGGCTACTACGAACCGGTGTCGTCGGGAAGCAGCCGTGACGGTCGGTTCGAGTCGCTGCAGAGCCCACGACGAGCGTACGACTCGCGTCGGACCGCTCGACCGGCGGTCCCGAACGAGTCGTACACGACGGTCGATCTGACCGGTTATGTGCCGGAGAATGCGTCCTCGGTCGTGATCAACCTGACCGCCGCCGCGAGCACAGCGGGCGGTCACTTCACGGCGATGCCGTACGAGGTCGCCGGCCCACCGACCACCTCGAGTCTCAATGTCACCGGACCCGGCGAGAACCGCGCCGCGGGCGTGGTCGTGCCGGTAACGACGATCCGCGGCAAGCGCCGCATCAAGATCTATACGCACCGGTCGGCGTTCATCATCGTCGACGTGTTCGGCTACTACACGGACAGCTCGTCGAAGTTGTCGGATCGCGGTCTGTTCGTCCCGGTGACACCGCAACGCCTGATCGACACCCGCAAGCCGGGCCAGATCGGCCGCATGTGGCCGGATTGGGTGGTCGAGGTGCCGCTCCCCAGGTCGATCGAGGGCAAGGCCGGCGCGATCGCCTGCAACGTCACCGGCGTGTTGTCCCGGGCCGCCGGCCACTTGACGGTGTCCGCCGCCCGCCAGGTCATCCCCGACACCTCGAACGTCAACTGGGCGGGGCCCGGTGCGATCGTGCCGAACCACGTGATCTCGCAGGTCACGAAACAGTACGGCTTGCAGGTGTACAACAAGTTCGGCAGCCATGTGCTCGTCGATCTCGCCGGCTACTTCATCGGGGCCCCGATGCCGCGTTCGTTGCCGAAGTACACGAACCCGCCGCCGCCGCCGGCTCCGCCCAACTGGATCCTGCGGGTGCCGCGCCTCGGTCTGACCTCGACCGTGATGTCGGGCGACGCGAACATCGTCACCGACTCGGGCCACACCTGGCACTGGACCGGCACGGGCTACATGGGGCAGAACGCCCACGTGGCCGTGTTCGGCCACCGCACCGAGGCGGGCGGCCCGTACCGCTACCTCGACCGGATGGTGAACGGTGACCGCATCACGGTGACCACCGGCGACGGACGCGAGTACACGTACCAGATGGTCGGGCGCTACCTCACCGACGCGGCGAACACCAACATCCTCGACGCCACCCGTGCCAACAGCGGGACGACGTTCTCGATCGTGGCGTGCACGGTCGGCTACGACAGCCGCAAGTCGGGCTACCCGAACCCGTGGGCGGCGACGAGCCTGCTGTACCGCATCGTCGTCAACTTCGCGCTGGTGTCCTGGCGCGAGATCTGATCCGCGGCGATTCACCCGGACGGGGTGGAGACCGCCCGGATCGGGGGTTGTTAGGGTCGGGAAGATGCGCCGCTTCTCGCGAACTCTGGCCGGCGTGACGTTCGTGACCATGATGGCGTTCGGCGTCGCGGCGTGCGACGGCGACGGCGACGGACAGCCCGACATCGACATCACCCTCCCCGCAGGCGCTGGTGAGGGCGACGCCGGTGCGGGCGGCGGCGAGACCACGGGCGCGCCCGCGCCGGGCCCGGAGCCGACGGCGGCACCGGCACCGCAACCGACCGAGGCACCAGCACCGCAACCGACCGAGGCACCGGTTCCCGCGCCGACCGAGGCGCCGGTCCCCGACGGTGGCGACGATCTGGACGACGCCGGCAGCGGCAACGCCGAGGCGTGGCTCGTGCTCCTCGGCATCATCGCCGTCGGCGCGATCCTCGCGGTGGTCCTGGCGTCGCGCCGACACGCAGGCGGTACGGCTGGGCCAGACCGTCGGCGGGAACTCGTCGCGACCGCCGGCTGGGTGCACGATCAGCTCACGCTCGAGATCCTCGCGATGCCGCCGGTGGAGGCGCAACGGCGCTGGGCGGTCGAACGCAGCCGCGTCGACCAGCTCGCGATCGATGGCCGGACGATGGCGTCGGGTGGCTATCGCGAGATGTGGGAGCAGCTCGGCTCGATCCTCGTCCAGCTCTCCAGTTCGATCGACACCGCGCTCCGGATGGCCGCCATGAACGGTGCCGACCCGGCACTGGTCACCGAAGCGGTGCAGCACGCGCAACGACATCGTGCCGAACTCGGCGCCTGGGTCGCCACGGCCCGCACCCTGACCTGACGGGCACGATTTCCTCGGCTCGGTTGCATCCGTCGGCCACGTCGCGCACGTAGGGCGGTCTGGAGGTCGGGGGAACCACCGGATCTCCACTCGTCCACGGCGCCGCCCATGGCGCCGTACCGACCGAAAGGAAGCCCGGTGAAGAAACGACTCGCCTCGATCGCAGTAGCGGTCGGCCTCGTCGCAGTGGCCGTACCCGCCACTGCCAACGCCCAAGTACCCGACCCGCTCCCCGATGACAGCATCGCCCAGGTTGCGACGGACGCAGGGGTCTTCACGACCCTGCTCACCGCGGCGACCGAAGCCGGCCTCGCCGGGGCGCTCGCCGACTGCACGGCTGGTCCGTTCACGGTGTTCGCTCCGACCGACGACGCGTTCGCCGCCGTCGACGCCGATCTGCTCGACGCCGCGCTCGGTGACCCCGAAGGTCTGCTCACCGACATCCTCAACTACCACATCGTCGACGGCATCGTGCCCGCCACCGACGTGACCACGTCCACGTCGCTCACGACGCTCCAGGGCGGCGACATCGCCGTCGAGGGGACCGTGCTGAACGGATCGGTGAACATCACCGGCACCGACAACTTCGCCTGCAACGGTGTCGTGCACGTGATCGACGCCGTGCTCGTTCCTGACCTGCCGAGCATCGCAACCATTGCGACCGACGGCGGCTTCACGACGCTCGTCGCCGCGCTGGACGCCGCCGGCCTCGTCCCGACGTTCGCCGACTGTGCCGAGGGCCCCTTCACCGTGTTCGCCCCGACGGACGAGGCCTTCGCCGCGGCGTTGGCGGCGCTCGACCTGTCGGCGGAGGAGCTCCTGGGCAACACCGAGTTGCTCACGACGGTGCTCCAGTACCACGTGGTGCCGGGCATCGCCGGTGCCGCCGAGGTGACGACGTCCGACTCGCTCACGACCCTGCAGGGCGAGGCGATCTCGGTCGACGGTGCCGTGCTGAACGGTTCGGTGAACATCACCGCCACGAACAACTGGGCGTGCAATGGCGTGGTGCACGTGATCGACGGTGTCCTGCTCCCGCCGAGCCTGACGCCGGACCCGACCACGACGACGCTGCCGACCCCGACCACGGTGTCGCCCGACCTGCCGCCCACCGGCAGCAACTCGGTGCTGGCGCTGGTCGCCGGTTTGCTCGTGATGGCCGGCGGCGGCCTCCTCCTCGCTCGCCGTCGCCCCACGGCATGACCTGACCCGCACCCGCATCACTGACGAGGCCCGGCCGATCGGCCGGGCCTCGTCGCGTGCAGAGCCGGGTGCGGGAATCGAACCCGCGACCACATGATTACAAGTCAAGTGCTCTACCAACTGAGCTAACCCGGCGGGGTGCCCACGCAGGCTATCGCCCGACACCACCCCGCCGAATGCGTGAACTCGTTGCGCACCCGGTGCGCAAGAAGTTCACGCAGTGGGCTTCAGGCGGGGGTGCCGGGGATGTCGCCGTGGACCCAGACGGTGGTGCCCATCGGGACGAGGTCGCTGTCCCAGATCCAGTCCATCGCGGCGGTGCTCAATCGGACGCAACCGTGCGAGGCGGGGTAGCTCGGGATGTAGTTCGAGCCGTGGAGAGCGATGCCGGCGTCGAAGTACTTCGGCCGGTAGATCTCGCCGAGGTCGCCGGCCCACCAGCCCTCTTCGCGCTGGCGATCGACGGCGAAGACGCCGGGCCGCGTGACCGAGTCGCCCGACTCGGGCTCGCCGGTGTTCTTGTTGACGGTGTCGTACGGCACCTCGGTGCCGGTCGAGGTGTTCAAGATCCACCTCGTGACGCCCTCGTCGACGAGGAAGACCAGCTGCTTGGTCTTGTCGACCTCGACCAGGGTGCCGGCTGTGCTGGCGCCGCTCGGACGGACGTCGATCTCGCTCAGCTTGGCGGCGGTGACGGGTCCGAGCGAGCCGTCGGTCTCGAGGCCGTAGTACTTCTGGAACGCCATGACCGCCTGCTGGGTCGTCTGGTCGTAGCGCCCGTTCGGGTCCTGCAACCAGAATCCGAGCTCGAGGAGTCGCCACTGGGCGCGCGATGTGGCGTCGCCGTTCGACGTGCCGACCGCCTCGAGCGGTGGGGTCATGGCGGCGAGCGGCGCGATGTCGCGCTCGGGCAGGGTCACCGGTGGGGGAGGAAGCGTCGTCGTCGTGGTCGTCGCCGCTGTGGTCGGCGCCTGTGTCGTGGTCGCCTCCGGCTCGGAGGCGGGCACCGTCGTGTTCGACACGAGCTCGTCACCGCTGTCGTTCGCTGACGTGACATCCGTCGACACATCCGTCGACGCTTCCGTCACGTCGTCCGCTGCGGGCTCGTCGGTGGTCGCGTTGATCGTCGACGACGAACATCCGGCGAGGACGACGAGCGCGAGGGCGGCGAGCGGCGAGCGGTTCAGCATTCGGTGAGGTTCTCGGAACGGCGTGCGGTCAGCGGGATGCCGGGACACTGCTGTTCGCGTTCGATCCTATTGCTCGCCCGACCGCCGCCAACGGCAGCTCACTGTTATCACCCGAATTGGGTCGGGCTTCAGCGGAATTGCAGTCCGTCGAACGCGCCCGACGTGCGCCACTCGTCGATGTAGCGGAAGTACGCGACCGGTCCGGCCGGGTAGCCCGCCGAGTTGAGGAGGCCGCGGCGCCCTGGGGATCGGCCCTCGTTGTTGTAGTACCCGGGGGTGCACTCCTGGTTGTTGCCGAACCGTCGGCCGTGCTTCTCCAGCATCTCGACCCACCGTTCTTCGGCCTCCTGGGTCGCCTCGACCTCGTCGACCTCGGCGTCGAGCGCGTGCCGGAGGATCGCGGCGATCGTCTCGCCGGCCTCGACCAGGTTGTGCGGCACGTTCGAGATCAGGTTGGCGGCCTGCGACGGGCTGACCACGAACAGGTTCGGGAAGCCGTGCACGTGCATGCCGTGGAACGACAGCATCCCGTCGGCCCACTTCTCCGAGAGCTTCACACCGTCGCGGCCGATCGTGTCGTAGCCCGACCGACGTGCGTAGTCGGTGCCGACCTCGAAGCCGGACGCGTAGATGATGCAGTCGAGTTCGTAGTGTTCGCCGTTCGCCCACAGGCCGGTCGAGTCGATCCGTTCGACGCCGCGGCCGTCGGTGTCGATCAGGTGGGCGTTCGGTCGGTTGAACGACTGTAGGTATTCGTCGTGGAAGCACGGCCGTTTGCACAGCTGCCGATACCACGGCTTGAGCGCCTCGGCGGTCGTCGGGTCGGCCACGATCTCGTCGACGCGAGCCCGGATCTCGGCCATCTTCTCGTCGTCACTGGCCTCGTACGCGGCGATCCACGACTCCGGGGTCAGTTCGGCGTCGGGGTCGGCGAACACCCGGTCGCGGATCCGTTGGCTGATGTCGGTCCAGCCGTCCTTCACCAGGTCGTCGTCGGCGAAGCCTCCGGTCTGCAAGATCATGAAGTTCTCGAGCCATTCGCGCTGCCAGCCGGGCTCGAGCGTCGAGAACCACTCGGGGTCGATCTCGTGGTTGTTCCGGATGTCGATCGACGACGGCGTGCGTTGGAACACGAACAGTTCGCCGGCTGCCCGCGCGAGGTGCGGCACGCATTGCACCGCGGTCGCACCCGTCCCGATGATCCCGACGCGCTTGTCGGCCAGCCCGGTCATCAGGCCACCGTCGGGGTCGCCACCGGTGTAGCCGTAGTCCCAGCGGCTCGTGTGGAACGCGTGCCCCTCGAACGAATCGATGCCGGGGATGCCCGGCAGCTTCGGGCGGTGGAGCGGGCCGGTGCCCATCGCCACGAACTTGGCGCGCATCTCGTCGCCGCGGTTGGTGCAGATGATCCACCGCTTGGCGGTGTCGTCCCACTCGAGCGAGGTGACCTCGGTGCCGAGGCACGCGTTGTCGTAGAGGTCGAACGTCTCGGCGATCCGGCGGGTGTGCTCGTAGATCTCCGGGCCGTGGGTGTACTTCTCGGACGGCATGTGGCCGGTCTCTTCGAGCAGTGGCAGATAGATCATCGCCGCGGTGTCGCACTGGGCGCCGGGGTAGCGGTTCCAGTACCAGGTGCCCCCGACGTCCCCGCCCTTCTCGATGATGCGGACGTCGTCGATCCCGGCCTGCTTCAACTTCGCGCCGGTCACCAACCCGGCGAAACCGCCGCCGATGAATGCCACCGTCACGTCGTCGTGAAGCGGTTCGCGCGCCGGCGGTTCCGTCCACGGATCGTCGAGGAAGTAAGCGTACTTGCCCGTCGGTTCGACGTACTGCTCGTTGCCGTCGTCGCGCAGGCGCTTGTCTCGCTCGGCGCGGTACCTCGCGAGGAGTTCGTCACGCGTCGTCGGTTCGCTCGTGGCAGCCACGAGCACATGGTGCCAGGATCGGTCGGCTCCGGTGATGTCGGGGTGATGTCGGATGGGCAGCGCTCGAGACGGACGCGTCTCAAGCGGCGCAGCGCCGGTGCCGATAGGCCAGTCGTGACTCAACTGTGTCGTTCCTCGGGCCGGACGGCCTGGCTGCTCCTGGTCGGGGCGTTGGCCGCCGTGACCGCCGCGACCCTGCTCGGCCCGATGTCGTCGACGACCTGGGAGAATCCCCAGCTCCTGTTCACGCTCGTCACGGTGACGGCAGCGGCCTGCGTCATCGCGTCGACCATCACGATCGCGCTCGCCGATCAGCGCGACATGGCCGAGGTCGGACTGTTGGGCACGGCACTGATGGTCACGTCGGTGATGCCCCTCGTCCACGGCCTCACGACGCCGGGTGTCCTCTACGACGACAACGAGGCGTTTCGGACGTCGATCTACCTGGCGCTCCCGGTCGCGATGGTCGTCGCGCTCCCACTCATGGTGCCGCGCTCGGCGTTCGGTCGTTGGGCGTCGCGTCGCTGGCGCGACTGGACCCTGCTGTCGTTGCTCGGTGTGTTCGTGCTGGCGTCGGTGATCGTGTTCTTCCCCGATCTCGTGACCGTGCCGGACCCACGCTCCCCGTTCACGATCGCGATGACCCTGCTCGTCCTGGCTGCCACGGGTTCGCTCTCGGTACGACAGCTCCGGCTCTACGAGCTCGGCCGCAGCCCGGCCAACCTCGTCGCCTCGCTCTCGCTCGCCATGATCTCGATCACCGCGCTCCTCCCCACGATCGACGACCCGTACAACGCGGCGTTCTGGTGGCTGCACGTCGCCGGGAGCCTCGGCGTGCTCGGTGCCTGCGTCGGCATGGCGGTGTCGCGAGGCATGACGAAGTCCGCGCAGGACATCCTCGCCCCGATCCTCACCCGCGACCCGCTCGTCGCCTTCGAGCTGGGCCTCAGTCCGGTCGTGCACCAGTTCGTCGCCGATCTGGAGCGCAAGGACCAGATCACCCGCGACCACGTCGTCCGCACCGGTGAGCTGGCGATTCGCGTCGGCGAACGGATGCGACTCCCGGCGTCCGAACTCCGCACGCTCGGCCTGGCCGCGATGCTGCACGACGTCGGCAAGCTCAACACCCCGAACTCCGTCCTCAAGAAGCCGAGCAGTCTGACCGCCGCAGAATACGAGGTCATCAAGCTCCACCCGACCGACGGGGAGCAGATGCTCGCCACCGAGCCGACGCTCGCCGCCGCGGCACCGATCGTGCGGTCGCACCACGAGCGGATGGACGGCGCCGGATACCCCGACGGACTGGTCGGCGATCAGATCCCGCTCGCCTCGCGCATCATCGCCGTCTGTGACGCGCTCGATGCCATGACCCACGACCGGCCGTATCGCCAGGCGCTGCCCGTCTCGATGGCGTTCGCCATCCTCCGCGAACATGCCGGCAGCCAATGGGACCAGCACGTGGTCCGTCAGGTGATGGCCACCCTGCCGTCCATGGCGCCGGCGGGCACGTTCACGGCGGTGGGACGGACGGCTGATCGCGACGACATCGCTCCCGACTGGTCGGTCGACGTCAGCGAGGCGCCGGACGATCTGTCCGAGATCCTGGCCGCGGTCGACGCCGAGATCTGACGCTCGGCTCGGGCTCGCGACGATCGCGTTCCGTCATCGGCGCGCGATCGCGAGTCCCGCGAACGCGTCGTCGACCACCGATCTGTGAGGGTGCCACGCATCGGTGCCCTGGTCGCGACTAGTTTTCCGAGTGTGAAGCGCGCATCGTCCAGCTCGTCCTCGATCCAGACGGTCACCGAGCGGCCGCGCCGTTCCAAATCCGCCCGTCGTTCCGTCGGTGTCGTGCTCGGCGTCGGCCTCGCCGCGGTCGCGCTCGGCGCGTGTGGTGGAGGCGACGACGAGGAGTCGGACGACACCACGCCCGACACGACGATCTCACTCGCCACGACGACCACCGAGGCTGCATCGGCGACCACGACCACCACCCCGACGTCCACCGCCGCGGTGCCCGACGAACCCGAGTACGTCACCGAGGGCGCGATCGTGATCGTGGCGAACTCGTCGAACGTCGACGGCGGGGCGGGCCGGATGTCCGATCGTCTCGCGGCCGTCGGGTTCGAGATGGGGACCGCCACCAACGGCACCGAGGGCCAGCTCGAGGTGACGAAGATCTACTACGACCCGGCCAACGAGAACGCCCTGCCGGTGGCCGAGTCGCTCCGTGAAGCGCTCGGTGGCGGCGACATCCAGGTGTTCGAGGTCGGTGTTCCGGCACCGGTCGACGGCGGTGAAACGGGCGACGCCACGGTCATCGTCTCGATGGGCAACGACACCGCCGACGAGACGCTCGAGTCGCTCCAGGGACGTGCCCCGGCGACCGACGACACGACGGCGGACACGACCGACGACACCGGTGACGGCGAGGACGACTCGACCGACACCACCGAGGCCACGGACGAGTCGACCGACACCACCGAAGCCGACAGCTGATCCGGGTCCAGCGTCGCGGTCGTTTCAGCCGGCCAGCTCGCGGACACGCGCCAACAACACCTCGATCGCCGGCCGGTTCAGACCACCTTCGGGCACGATCACGTCGGCGTAGCGCTTGCTCGGTTCGATGAACCGCTCGTGGCTCGGACGGACCGTCGTCAGGTACTGGTCGAGGATGCTCTCGGGCGTCCGGCCGCGTTCGGCGACGTCGCGTCGCAGCCGACGGATGATGCGCAGGTCGGCGGGGGTGTCGACGAAGATCTTGAGGTCGAACCGGTCGCGCAGTCGCGGTTCCCACAGCACGAGAATGCCCTCGACGACGACGACCTTGGTCGAGTTCACGGTCTCGCAGTCCGGGGACCGATCGTGGATCGTGTAGTCGTAGATCGGCACGTTCACCGACGCACCGGCCGACAGCGCCGCGACGTGGTCGTTGAGCAGATCCCAGTCGAACGCATCCGGGTGGTCGTAGTTGGCGGCGGCCCGCACCTCGATCGGCTCGTCGGAACGCTCGATGTAGTAGGAGTCGAGCTTCAGCAGGGAGAGCCGGTCGTCGCCCATCATCTCGGCGAGCCGGTGGGCGATCGTCGTCTTGCCGGAGTTGGATCCCCCGGCGACCCCGATGAGGAAGGGACGGTCGGAGGGGAGCGCATCGTCGTCGGTCAGCGTCACCCGCCCAAGACTACGGGGCACCATGATGCCCACCCCACGGGCGGGCCCCACGCGCCCTCTCCAGGGCCGCCCCGGCGCGCCGTCGCGGACATTCTGGGTGGGGTGCTTGTAAATGACCCCGTCGGACGGCCAGGCTAGGCGGGTGATCACTGAGCGGCATCAAGCGATGCTCGAGTTCGAGCGCAACTTCTGGACCTTCGACGAGCCGAAGGAGTCCCTGATCCGCGCGCGGTTCCAGTGTTCGGCCGACGAGTACTATGCGGAGCTGAACGATCTGCTCGAGTCGCCCGAGGCGATGGAGCACGACCCGCTCGTGGTCCGGCGTCTGCAGCGCCAGCGGCTCCGCCGTCGCCGTGAACGCCTCGACACGGGCACCGATGCCCAGGGAGGCACCCAGCGATGAGCGACATGACCGATGCGTCCGGCCAGATGCCCCGCCGCAACCCCCGCGTCGGCGACGGTGGCTCGCCGGTCAGCGGGGCCGTGGCGATCGTTCTCGCACTCGTCGCGGTCGTCGCCGGGTTCCTCATCCTGAACTCGATCAGCGACGGCGGTGACAACGCCCTCGACTTCCCGGCCGACACCTCGAACAGCTCCGGCGGCGACGATGGAGGCGGCCCGGTCACCACGGTCGATCCGTCCCAGACGACCGTCGGCACGCTCGCTCCGGTGACGACCGCCCCGGCGGTCGTCACCGAGGGGGCGTCGGTGCTCGTGGCGAACGCGAACAACGTCGGCGGATCGGCCGGTCAGATGCAGCGGGCGCTCGAGACCGGCCCCGGGTTCACTGTGGCCGGCGCGGTCAACGCGAGCACGTCGGTCGGCGAACTCGATGTGTCGGTGATCTACTACGTCGAGACGAACACGCAGGCACAGCCGGTCGCGGAGTCGCTCGGTGAAGTGCTCGGCGGTGTCTCCGACATCTTGCCGATGCCTGCCACGGCCCCGACGTCCGACGGCGACCTGATGGGCGCCGACGTCCTGCTGATGCTCGGCAACGACAAGGCCGGCCAGACCCTCGAGGCGCTCAATCCCGATCTCGCCGATGGCGGAGCCACCCAGCTGACCAGCCCCCCGATCGCCGGCGACACCACGACCACCACGACCGCCACCGGCTGACCGGGGTCGGTCGGTTGGGGTCAGACCTCAACCGACATACTGGCCGTCGAGGGCGTCGCAACTGCTGTCGGTTGAGGTCTGACCCCAACCGACGTCACCAGAGTTTGGGGACGGCGCGTTCGATGCACCACAGGGGTTCGCGCATCGCGCGCTCCAGGCCGAACTCGTCGGCGATCGCCACGTGCTTGATCCGCTCGCGCACGTCGGCGTCGGCGATGCCGACCACGGCCGCCACCGGAACGCCACAGTCGCCGGCGATCTCGGCGACACCACCGACGACCTTGCCCTCGAAGCTCTGCGCGTCGAGGTGACCCTCCCCGGTGATCACGAGGTCGGCGTCTTCGACGTGATCCCACAGGTCGAGTTCGTCGGCCACCAGCTCGAATCCGGGCATCAGGCTGCCACCGAGCGCTGCGATCAGTCCGCCGATGCCGCCCGCCGCGCCCGACCCCTCGACCTCGGCGACGTCGACGCCGAACTCGGAGCGGTAGCGCTCGGCCAGCTGTTCGAGCCGTGCGGTGAGCATGCGCACCTGGGCGCCGCTGGCCCCCTTCTGCGGGCCGAAGACGCGGGCCGCGTCGGTGAACGTCGTCGTGACGTCGCACGCGGCGACGAGTTCGACCGCCTTGAGTCGGGCCGGGGACCGGAGCGCCTGCAGCGCGCCGAGCCCGCCGTCCGTCGTCGCCGAGCCACCCAGACCGACGACGATCCGCTTGGCGCCGGCGGTCAGCGCGGCGTCGATCAGTTCGCCCGTACCGGCCGTCGTGGCGTTCATCGGGTCGTTGCCGTCGGCGCCGCCCGCCACCTCGAGTCCGCTGGCGAGCGCCATCTCGATCACGGCCGTGCCGCCCGACAGCCGCCACGGCGCCTCGACCGGCGATCCCAGCGGTCCGGTCACCCGGGTGATGCGGTTCGGGCCGCCGAGCACCTCGAGGAGTCCTTCGCCTCCGTCGGCCATCGGTACCTCGACGCAGTCATGCCCGGCCTCCCAGCACGCGTGTCCGATCGCCGACGCGACGTCGGCCGCGGTCGCCGATCCACGGAACTTGTCGACGGCCGCCACGACCTTCATGACGGCGACCGTAGCGTCAGCCGAGCTCGGTGACGGTCTCCGCGAGGTGCTCGATGTCGTCGCGGTCGCAGTACACCTGTGCCGAGACCCGCACCGTGAGCCCGTCGGGATGGGCCGTGACCGGCACCTCGATGTTGCGCCGGTCGAGCTCGTCTCGGAGTCGGGTCGCGTCGTCGGCAGACGAACCGAACCGCTCGGGGAGCCGGACCGACACCATCGCGCCGATCATCTCCTCGGGCGTCGCGAACGGGGTGCCCCACGCGTCCGACAGGTACTGACCCGACCACC
This sequence comes from Acidimicrobiaceae bacterium, assembly GCA_002698945.1. Lineage (GTDB taxonomy): Bacteria > Actinomycetota > Acidimicrobiia > Acidimicrobiales > Ilumatobacteraceae > Ilumatobacter. The sequence continues at coordinate 28,060 of NZZV01000082.1, read as the reverse complement.
ACGCGAGCTGGTGGTTGTACGACATCACGGCTCCTTCGCCGTACGAGTGCAGCAACTCGATCGCGAACGGAGCCGTGAGGTGGGCCGTCGGGTCACGCGTGCCGAGCAGGTCGAATTCGGCGGTGAGCCCGTGGTCGAGTCCCCACGAGATCACGGCCGGGTGCAACACGTCCCGGTGTTCCGGTGCCGCCCACAGCACGCCCGAGCTGCGCGGCGTCCACGCCCACTTGTGCAGATTGCCGGTGTACCAGTCGACCCCGAGCGACTCGATGTCGAGGGCGATGTTGCCCGGGACGTGCGCCCCGTCGGCGAGCACCAGCGTGCCGTTGCGGTGGCACACCTCGGCGATCTCGCGGATCGGCAGGACGAGCGCGGAGTTCGCCGCCAGATGGTCGACGACGATCATGCGCGACTCCGGCCGGAGACCGGCCTCGATCCGTTCGACGTACTCGTGGGGTGCCGCGCCTGGCCCGGGCAGGTCGATCGTGCGGAGGTCGCAGCCGTTGCTCCGTGCGGCGTAGGTCGCGGCCAGCGTGATGCCGCCGTATCCCAGCGACGTCACGACGATCTCGTCGCCGGTTCGGAACGGGAACGAGCGCAGCACCGAGTTGGCACCCGTGGTGATGTTGTCCACGAACAGCAGGTCGTCGGGTTGCACGCCGACGAACGGCGCGACCTGGGCGGCGGCCTGTCGGAGGCGTGACGGCTCGGTCGCCTCGCCGGTCGTGTCGGCGAGTTCACGCAGCATGAAGCGTGCGGGGTGACGTTCGATCTCCTCCATGAGCCGGAACTGCTCGGCGATCACCGCTCGCGGTGGGGCACCGACCGTGCCGTGGTTCAGGTACGTCACGTCGGGATCGAGATACCACTGATCGCGAAGGGCCCGGCCGAACGTCGTCACGGGCGAGACCCTACGCAACCTGTCACGAGGGAACGGCTCGGGAATGAAATCCCGACCAGTTCAGTTATCTTTTCCCGTATGGCAGTCACGGTTCGCATCCCCACCACCCTCCGCCCGATGGCCGGCGGCAACAAGCTGGTCGAGGTCGAGCCGGGGACCCTCTCCGAGGTGATCGCCGGACTCGACGCCCAGCATCCCGGCTTCTCCGATCGCCTCCTCGACGACGACGGCGACCTGCGCAAGTTCGTGAACGTCTTCGTCGACGACGACGACGTCCGCTACCTCGACGGCCTCGGCACCCAGGTCCCCGACGGCATCACCGTCTCCATCATCCCCGCCGTCGCCGGCGGCTGCTGAGCGGCGCCGGATCGCACGATCGCTGCGTTCCGCCTCACCGCTCGCAGCCGAGAGGCTGCTCGGGTTCGTCGCGCCTTGCGCTCGCACGATCCGATCACCGCTCAGAATCAGAATCGAATCCGGTGGTTGGGTTGAGAGTGGACCGCGGGCATTGACGGTTTCCATTGTCCCTTTAGCAGTCTCGGTTGTAGAGTGCTAGCGCTCGCTGTGTGCGAGTGCTAGCCAGTTCTCTCATCACACTCGTCCAACGGAGGACACAGAGATGCCGAAGCAGATTGCGTTCGATCAGGAGGCACGCCGCGGCCTCGAAGCGGGCATGAACAAGCTCGCCGATGCGGTGCGCGCCACCCTCGGCCCCAAGGGCCGCAACGTCGTGCTCGAGAAGAAGTGGGGCGCCCCCACGATCACCAACGACGGTGTGTCGATCGCCAAGGAGATCGAACTCGAAGATCCGTACGAGCAGATCGGCGCCGCGCTCGTCAAGGAAGTCGCCAAGAAGACCGACGACGTGGCCGGTGACGGCACCACCACCGCCACCGTGCTCGCCTGGGCGATGGTCCGCGAAGGTCTCCGCAACGTGGCCGCCGGGGCGAACCCGATGAGCCTGAAGCGCGGCATCGAGGCCGCCGTCGACGCCGCCGTCGACTCGATCAAGGGCCTCGCGACCGACGTCGACTCGAAGGAGCAGATCGCTCAGGTCGCCGCCATCTCCGCCGCCGACAACGAGATCGGCGAACTCATCTCCGACGCGATCGACAAGGTCGGCAAAGACGGCGTCATCACCGTCGAGGAGAGCCAGACCTTCGGCATGGGCATCGACTTCGTCGAGGGCATGCGCTTCGACAAGGGCTACATCTCGCCGTACTTCGTCACCGACACCGACCGGATGGAGGTGTCGCTCGACGACCCGTACATCCTTCTCGTCTCGTCGAAGATCACCACGGTCCGCGACCTCGTGCCGGTCCTCGAGAAGGTCATGCAGGGCGGCAACCCGCTCGTCATCATCGCCGAGGACATCGAGGGCGAGGCGCTCGCCACCCTCGTGGTCAACAAGATCCGCGGCACGTTCAAGTCGGCCGCCGTCAAGGCCCCCGGCTTCGGCGAGCGTCGCAAGGCGATGCTGCAGGACATGGCGATCCTCACCGGTGGCCAGGTCATCAGCGAAGACGTCGGCCTCAAGCTCGAGAACACCACCCTCGACCTGCTCGGTCGTGCGAAGCGCGTCGTCATCACCAAGGACGAGACGACGATCATCGAAGGCGCCGGCGACGAGGGCGACATCAAGGGCCGGATCAGCCAGATCAAGTCCGAGATCGAGAACACCGACTCCGACTACGACCGCGAGAAGCTCCAGGAGCGTCTCGCCAAGCTGACCGGTGGCGTCGCCGTCCTGAAGGTCGGCGCGGCCACCGAGGTCGAGCTCAAGGAGAAGAAGCACCGCATCGAAGACGCGGTCAGCACCACCAAGGCCGCCATCGAGGAGGGCGTCGTGCCCGGCGGTGGCGTTGCACTCGTGCGCTCGCTCGACGCCGTCGAGGAAGCGGCCAAGAAGCTCGAGGGCGACGAGGCCACCGGTGCCCGCATGGTCGCCAAGTCGCTGACGGCGCCGCTCAAGCAGATCGCCGAGAACGCCGGCATGGAAGGCGGCGTGGTCATCAACCGCGTACGCGAGTTGTCCGGCAACGAGGGCCTCAACGCCGCCACCGGCGTGTACGAGGACCTGGTGAAGATCGGCGTCATCGACGCCGCCAAGGTGACCCGCTCGGCCCTGCAGAACGCAGCGTCGATCGCGGCCCTGTTCCTCACCACCGAGGCGATCGTCGCCGACAAGCCCGAAGACGACGGCCACGGCCACGGCCACGACCACGACTTCTGATCTGTGTCGAACTGTGCCAGGCACAGTTCGACACAGATGAGCGATCTACCCCGCACACGGACGAGTCCGGGTCGTACGGCCCGGGCTCGTCCGCGCTCGGTTACCGGCCAGGGCCGGTCAGCTTCTCGACGATGCGTTCGAGGGTGGTGACGGCGCGGGTGGTGACGGGCTCGCCGGCGAGGCGCTCGAGGTAGCCGCCAGGTGCGGACGGCTGGCGATCGTCGCGATCGATGACGACCGAGAAGAGTTCGGCCGGGCCGGCAGCGAAGGCAACGAAGTCGCCGTTGGGCGCCTCGATCGGAGGCGCGAGATGGTCGGGGACACGGTCGCGGAAGAACGTGACGACCTCGTCGCGTACTGGGCCCCGCGGAGCGTTTGCGAACGGGTTCGAGTCAACGAGTGCGACCACGTCGTCGAGCGGGCGAACGAACAGTGGCGTCGGACGCCCGAGCAGCCGCTCCAAGTCGGCCTCGACCGACTCGACCACGGCGGGTACGGCGTCGGTCTCGACGCGGAACGACACGTTGCCGGTCGCGATGTACGAGGTGGCCTCGGCGGCCCCGGCCCGTTCGAACATGTCGAGCAGCACGGGGCGGTGGAGTCCTTCGCGTCCGATCATCACCGCGCGTACGAACGCGACGTGGACGTCCGACACGTCAGTCGCCGTCGATGAGTTCGTCGACGGCGTCGGCGACGTCGTCGAGCACGGTGTCGTCGAAGATCGTGTCGTCGACGGTCGCCTCGTCGATGCCGAGCCAGACGAGCATTCCCCCGAACGCAGCGACGATCGGCACGACCACGAAGACCCACACCTGGCCGAGGGCATTCGGGTCGGTGTCGGCGAACACAGCGGCACCGATGCTGCGGGCCGGATTGGCGCCGAAGCCGGAGATCGGGAGCAGGAACAACGCGCCGACGCCGACCGCCAGACCGGTGAAGGCGGCCACGGTCGACTCGGAGCGGTGCTGGCGGATGGACGACAAGAGCACGACCGTGATCACGATGCCGATGACGAGTTCGGCGGCGATCACCGTGCCGAGGGTGGAGAAGCCGGTCAGCTGGAGGCCGACGTCGCTCGTGGGCTCCCAGCCGTTGCTGCCGACGGTGAACCTGTCGGCGTCGTTCATCCCCCAGATCGCGGCGGCGCCGACGATCCCGCCGAGGAGCTGACCGATCAGATCGGTGACGAGTTGCCGGCCGGTGATGCCTCGTGCGAAGAACAGTGCCAGCGAGAACATCGGATTGGCGACGGCGCCGATCACCCCGATCGCCAGCGCCGTGGCGGCACCGAAGCCGATCGCGACGCCGAGGGTGCCGAGCGAGTCACCGCCCAGCACGAGCAGTCCCGGCCCGGCGAGCATGACGAGCACGGTGCCGACGAACTCGGCGAAGACGTTGCGAAGGTCGACCGACTCGCTCATCGTCGGCGAGCGTAGCCTGACCCCGTGATCGCCCTCGTGACCTGCGCCGATGCCCGCGACCTCGACGCCGACCTGCCGCTGCTCCTCGAACACCTCGAGGGTGAGGCGGAGGTCGTGGTGTGGGACGACCCGTCGGTCGACTGGTCGTCGTACGCGGCAGTCATCATTCGTTCGGCCTGGGATTACCCCCGCCGACGGGACGAGTTCCTGGCGTGGGCGCACCGCGTCGCTGGTGCCACCCAGCTGTGGAACCCGGCCGACGTGCTCGAGTGGAACACCGACAAGCGGTACCTGCAGCGCTTCGCCGATGCCGGCATCCCGACCGTGCCGGCAACCGTCGTCGACATCGGTGTCGTACCGCCGGACGATGACCTCGTCGGCGACATCGTCGTCAAGCCGACGGTGGGCGGCGGCTCGAAAGGCGTGCAGCGTGTCACCGACGACCCGGCCGCCGCCCGTGTCCACATCGCCGTCCTCCACGCCGACGGGGCGGCCGCGATGATCCAGCCGTACCGGGCGAACATCGACACCGAGGGAGAGACCGGTCTGGTGTACCTCGGTGGCTCGTTCAGCCACGCCTTCGAGAAGTCGGCCATCCTCGCCGCGCCGATCGAGTGGGAAGGGACGCTCTACGTCAAGGAGCGCATCGAGGCGCGTGTCCCGACGGCGGAACAGCGGGCGCTCGCCGACCGCGTCGTGGCCGGGCTTCCTGCCACCGCCTACGCCCGGGTCGACCTCGTGCCGGGCGCCGACGGGCCCGAACTGCTCGAACTCGAACTGACCGAACCGTCGCTGTTCCTCGAGACCGACCCCGACGCCCCCGAGCGGGCGGTGGCGGTGTTCCGTAACCTGATGGCGTGACCCGCCGCCGAACCGAGCGCCTCATCGTCACCAAGGTGACGGCCGACGGTGCGCGGCGCAGCCCCGACCAGCTGATCGTCGAGGAGCCGATGACGGTCCAGCTCGACGGTGTCACGGTCAGCACGACGATGCGGACGCCTGGTCACGATTTCGAGCTGGCGGCCGGCTTCTGCCACACCGAGGGTCTGCTCGACGGTGCGCCGGTCGAGGCGATCAAGTACTGCGGTACGGGTAGTGCGATGCTCACCGAGTTCAACATCGTCACCGTCGACACGCTCGGCAAGGCGCCGACGCCGTCGCCACGCCTCGGGCCGACGTCCTCGAGCTGCGGATGGTGCGGCAACGATCAGATCGACGAGCTCACCGAACGGCTCGCGCCGCTCGAGGTGACCGAACCGTTCGACCTGGACGTCCTGGCCGCGGTGCCGGACGCAGTGCGTGCCGAACAGGAGCTGTTCGCCGACACCGGCGCCGTTCACGCCGCCGCCGTGTTCGACCGTTCCGGTGCGGTCCGGCTCGTACGCGAAGACGTCGGGCGGCACAACGCGGTCGACAAGGTGGTCGGTGCGATGCTGCTCGCCGGCGAGCTGCCGGCGACCGACCTCGGGTTGTTCGTCAGCGGGCGGGCGAGCGTCGAGATGGTGCAGAAGGCGTGGGCGGCCGGGTTCGCCGCCGTCGTCGCCGTCAGCGCGCCGACGTCGCTCGCGGTGACCGCCGCCCGACGCGCCAACCTCGTGCTCGCCGGCTTCGTCACCGGCGCCACCTTCAACGTCTACAGCCCCGAACGCCTGTAGCTGCGGCGGGTCGGGTGTCGGAGGGAACGGCGACGGAAGGCGGCGGGTCGGGTGTCGGAGGGAACGGCGACGGAGTCGACGTTTCCGGAGATCACCCGACCCGTTGACGACGGCTCGCACGACGGCCGGGGGCGGGTGATCTCCCGAAACACCTCGGCTGCGCCTCGGCGTCCCGTACGGCACCCGACCCGGGTCGGCTCAGACGACTTCGGTGATGTCGGCCAGGTAGCCGACGTAGAAGTCGCCGAACTCGCCGTAGATCGCCGAGCCCTTGTCGTAGCGGAGCGTGTAGACGACGTCCTTGATCGCCTCGAGGCTCTCGCCGAACAGGGTGACGCCCCACTCGAAATCGTCGAGGCCCGTCGAGCCGGTGACGAGCTGCACGATGCGCCCGGCGAACTTGCGACCGCTCGCTCCGTGCTCGTACATCATCTCCTTGCGCTCCTCGAAGCCGGTGGCGTACCAGTTGGCGTGGGCGTCTCGACGCTTGCTCATCGGATAGAAGCAGAACGCCGGCTTGCCCTCGGGCGGCAGCTGCGGATAGAGACGCGCGTTGAGCATCTCCTCGGGAAGCCCGGGCGCGTACTCGCTGACCTCGGTGATCGACAGGTACGAGTCGACGACGTCGAGCCCCGCCTTCTGGAGGCCGCTCTGCAGGTGACGCAACGTCGGCACGTCGGCCGAGAGGCCCATCACGGCCAGATCGCCCTTGTGGCCGAGCATCGCCGCGGTGACGACCTGACAGTCGTGCTCGCGGGCCCAGTCGATCGTGGCCTGGGCGCCGTCGACGTCGACCGAGCGACCGTCAGCGGGGCTGAGGAACAGGTGCAGGACGCACACGCCGGTTTCCATACGCATGGCGTCGAGCCTACGGGTCAGCCGTCGGAGCGACGCCGAGGAACGAGGTTCCGGGACGGCTCAGTTGACCTCGATCGGAGCCTGGCGGACCTCGTTGCCTTCGGCGTCGAAGGTGAAGGTCTCGAACCACGCCCGCGTCGGATCGCCGGTGACGCTCGAGAGATCGACCCGGCCCGAGACGCCGTTGTAGTCGATGCCGAGATCCTGTTCGACCAGGGCCGCACACGACGAGAACGAGGTACAGGCGCGGCCTCCGGTGCTCACGGCTGCCATCTGTTTGCGGATCTCGATCGGGTCGTCGGTCCCGGCATCGATCGCCGCCAGTGCGATCAGGTTCACACAGTCGATCGCATGCGGTACGAAGAAGCCGGTCTCGGTGTCGCCCGACGCCGCGTGCGCCTGGGGCGCCACGCCGACGAGCTGGTCGCGGAAGTCGTCCGACAGGCCCTGGATCACCTGGCGGGCCTGGCGAATCGAGTCGTTGATGATGATCACCGGCGGATCGTCGGTCGCCTCGTCGAGGGCGGCGAGGAGTCGGCTGCCGTCGTCGGCATCGCCGAGCACGACCACGACGCCCGGGTCGCCCGCGAGCAGCTCCCGAGCGACCGGTCCGAGATCGCCCTCGTCGCCGCTGAAGCCGATCGACGGTTCGAGGGTCACGAGCCGATCGTCGAGCGCATCTTCCAGTGCCACCGACAGGCCGCGGCCGTAGGGATCGTCGAGGTACCCGACGGCGATGTCCTGGGCACCCGTTCGCTCGGCGATCCGTGCGATCGCGGCCATCTGGAGCGTGTCGCTCGGGGCGGTCCGGAAGAAGAACTGGTTGTCGGGATATGCGTCGAGACCGCGGGCGGTGGCCATCGGTGAACACGTCACCACCCCGGAGTTCGCGTCGACGGCCGGACCGAGCCCTGACAGCGCCACCAGCGAGGATGCCGGACCGACGATCGCGTCCACCCCCGCGGTGACGAGGACCTCGATCGCCTCCGACCCTTCGTCCGCCGTCACGACCTCGACGTCGCGACCGAGCACGCCACCATTGTCGTTGACGACCCGGACGGCCTCCTCGACGCCGGCGATCAGCGGGGGGCCGAGCGAGGCGCCGGCTCCGGTTCGCGGGAGGTAGATCCCGAGTGTCAGCGTCCCGTCGCTGGTCCGCTGGACGAGGGTCGTGGTCGTTGCGACGACGGTCGTCGACGGTGTCGCGGTGTCGTCGTCGCCGGAGCAGGCCGTGAGCGCCAGCGCCGCAACCGTCATGGTGCCGAGCGCGCGACGAGCGCCTCGGGAGTGGTGAGCGGCGAACGGCACGGGCTTCACGATAGAAGAGAGGTGTGGCCGATCACGTGCAGCTCTCCGAACCGGCGGCCGAGCTGCTCGCCGTCGCGGCAGAGGTGACCGCGCCATGGCTCCGCCGGAGCATCGAGCGAACCGCTGGTGCGGGCGGTGTGTCGACCGACGACTGGGACGATCTCGACCGGGTCGTCGCCGAGACCGCCGCCGACCTCCTCGCGGCACTCGAGCGGCTGCTCGCCACCGACGTCGACGAGCAGCGCACGAACCCGCTCTCGCTGTTCCGAGGTGCGGTCGCGGCGCCGACCGAGCTGCTCCGCGCCCACGAGGTGCCCGCGCCGCCGATCGACCGTTTCGCCGAGGAGCACTTCCCGGACGACCCGTACCGACTCGGTCCCGCCACCTGGACCGACATCGACGACTCGCTGCAGACGCCCGGTCTGACCTGGGGAGCCTGGAAGGCGATGACCGTGCTACAGCGCCGTCGCGACGAAGGCCTCCGGTGACGATCGCGTGGCGGTGACGACCTTGGTCGACGCGGTGACGATGTCGGGAGTCTCCGTCGCGGGTTCTACGGTGTCGTCGTGACGACGGCCACGACACGAGGCAACATCGACCGGGCGTGGGAGGCGCGCCAGGCAGCGCTGGTCGATCGTTCCGTCGGGGGTCGGGAGTACTGCCACCGGCTCGCCGCGGCGACCGACGCCTGGATCGCGGCCCTCGCCCGACGCGCACGCGACGAACATCCCCGCGCCCCCAAGTTCGTGCTCGTCGCGGTCGGTGGCTACGGGCGAGGAGAGCTGTCGCCGCAGAGCGACATCGATCTCGTGCTGATCCACCAGAGCAAGCAGTCGATGGAGGCCGTCGCGTCGGCGATCTGGTATCCGATCTGGGACGCCGGGCTGAAACTGGGTCACGCCGTGCGAACGTTCGACGACCACCTCGCCTTGGCCAAGGACGACCTCGACACCGCCACCGCACTCCTGACGGCGCGCCCGATCTGGGGTGACGAGAAGCTCGGGGCGACCGTCGTCGACGCCGGGCTGAAGAACTGGACGAAGCGCAAGAAACGGTGGCGCCTCGAACTGGCCCGCCGTGTGCTCGAACGTCAGACCAACGCCGGCGACGTCGCCTACATCCTCGAACCCGACCTGAAGAACGGCCACGGCGGCATCCGCGATGCCCACTCGCTCTGGTGGGCCGAGCGCGGTGGTCTGACCCTGAACGACGAAGACAACCGGATGCTGAACGAGTGCTACGACGTCTTGTTGTCGGCGCGCGTCGCACTCCACCTGGCGACCGAACGCACCGGCGACACGCTCCGCCTCGAAGACCAGGACGCGGCGGCCGAAGCGGCCGGGGCGGAGAGCGCCGACGCGTTCATGGCCGACATCGCCGCCGCTGCCCGCTCGATCGCCTGGATCGCCGACGAGGCGTGGGGGCGGCTCGACAAGGGACAGGGCGGGGTGCCGCGCGAGGTGGCACCGGGCGTCATGTACATCGACGGGGAGATGGAACTCGCCGTCGACGCCGACCCGTCGATCGACCCGACGTACATCTTGCGCATCGCGACCTCGGCCGCCCGGCACCGCGCCCGCATCGGACGCACGAGCCTCGACCGTCTCGCCGAGCTGCTCCCGGATTGGCCGAGCCGGTGGCCGGCCGGCGCGATCGACAAGCTCGTCGCGTTGCTGCTGGAGGGTCACCAGGCGATCCCGGTGCTCGAGGCGCTCGACCAGCGCGGGCTGATCTCGCGCATGCTGCCCGAGTGGGAGCCGGTGCGCTCGCGACCGCAGCGCAACGCATACCACCGGTTCACCGTCGACCGTCATCTGTGGGAAGCAGCGGCGAACGCGAGCGAGCTCGTCGACATGGTGGGCCGCCCCGACCTGCTGGTGCTCGGCGCGTTGTTCCACGACATCGGCAAGGGCTACCCCGGTGACCACACCGAGGTCGGCATGGACATGATGCGTGATCTCGGGCCGCGGCTCGGCCTCACCGACGCCGACACCGCCGTGATCATCAAGATGGTCGAACACCACCTGCTCCTCCCCGACGTCGCGATGCGGCGCGATCTGTCCGACCCGGCGACGCTCACGGACGTCGCCGAGCGGGTCGAGACCCAGGACGTGCTGGAGCTCCTCCACGCGCTCACGATCGCCGACTCGAAAGCGACCGGGCCGTCGGCGTGGGGCAGCTGGAAAGAGCAGCTCGTACAGGAGCTCGTCGAGCGGGTGTCGCACGTCGTGGGTGGCGGCGACGTCGCCGACGCCACCTGGACGTTGTTCCCCGACGCCGAGACGCTCGCCCTCATGGCGACCGGCGATCCGCACGTTCGCGTCGACGGCACCCGCCTGCTCATCGTGTACCGCGACGCGCCCGGCATGTTCAGCCGGATCGCCGGCGTCGTGTCGCTGCACGGGCTCGACGTGTTGGCCGCCCGTGCCCACTCCGACGAGCCGCAGCTCGGTCGGGTCAGCATGGGCGCCTCCGAGTTCCGGATCCAGATGCCGCGCACCGGCGTCGAGTGGGAGCCCGTGGTGCTCGACCTCGAACGGGCGCTGCAAGGTCGTCTCGCGATCGAGTCGCGTCTCGCCGAACGCGCCAAGACGTACCGACGGCGCCGCACGCTGCAGGCAGCCGACCCCGGCCCGCCACGGCTCCGGTTCCACGACGAGGCGTCCGACGACGCGAGCGTCATCGAGGTCCGTTGCCAGACCAAGATCGGCATCCTCTACCGGATCACCAAGGCGTTGGCCGAGGTCGGACTCGACATCCGGCACGCAACGGTGCAGACGATCGGCTCCGAGGTGATCGACACGTTCTACGTCCGTGACTGGAACGGCAACCGGATCACCGACGCCGGCCACCGCGCCGAAATCGAACGCGCCGTCCTCCACGCGATCGGTTGACCTGCCGACCGGTGAGTGCCGACCAGTTGACGCGCCGACCGGCTGATCGTTCGATCAAGGCGGCGTGTAGCGTCGCTGTCGTGCGAAGCCAAGGACCCGAGCCCCGCGACCTCGCCCGCTGGAGCAGCTCACTGGCGGCCATCGCCCGCACCGGCATGGGGTTCACCGAGAACCTCTACGAGCGGGAGCGGTACGAAGAAGTGCTCCACATCGCCGGCGACATCAAGGCCGCCGCGGCGGAGATGGAGGAAGCCGCCGAGGTCGAACGTGAGCAGGACCACTTCGTGCAGGAGTGGCTCGAGAACATCGGTGAGGGCGTGCCGGGCTACGTCACGCCGAAGGTCGCGATCGGCGCCGTGGTGGGCAACGACGACGGTGAGATCCTGCTCGTGCAGCGCGCCGACTCGGGGATCTGGCTGTACCCGACGGGGTGGGCCGACGTCGGCTACTCACCGTCGGAGGTCGCGGTCAAGGAAGTGTCGGAGGAGACCGGCATCGAGTGTGAACCGGTGAGTTTGATCTCGGTGATCGACGGACAGCGGATGGGCTTCTCGCGCTTCGCGATGTACATGCTGCTGTTCCACTGCCGGGCGACCGGCGGGGAGTTGCGCACCCACCCACTCGAGACGAGCGACGTCGGCTGGTTCGGCCCGACCTCGATGCCCGAGGCGACCGCCGGCGCCAGCTGGTGGGGCCCGGTCGCCTTCGCCGCCATCACCGGCACCCCCACCCCCGCCAGGTTCGATCCCCCGAGAGACACCGTCTGGCGAACCTGAGCCGGGCCGGATCGCACGCTCGCGGCGTTCCGCCTCACCGCTCGCAGCCGAGAGGCTGCTCGGGTTCGTCGCGCCTTGCGAGCGCACGATCCGTTCCCGGCTCAGAACTCGAAGAAGTTGTTCGCGGCCCTTGTGGCGAAGGGCCCGCGCAGCGGTGCTTCAGTCATCTTGGTTGCGGAGGAACTGTTCGACTTCGTCGACGAGGAGGCCGGGGTCGGTGTCGTCGATCGTCTCGAAGTCGTCGTCGTCGAGTCCGGTGTCGTCGGCCATCTCGTCGACCATGTCCTCGAGTCGTGACACGTAGGTGACGAGGTCGTCGTCGTCGGAGATCAGCGCGGCGACCTTGGCGTCGTAGTCGGCGATCTCGGCGGCCACGCCGGCGACCGGCGCCGGCGTCCCCATCATCGTGCACGACTTCTCGAGCAGGGCGAACGTCGCTCGCGGCGACGGCAACTGTGCCGCGTAGCCCGGCACGGCCGCCCACAGCGACGCGGTCGGGAAGCCGTTGTTCGACAGTGCCTCGTGCAGCACGCCGACGATGCCCGTCGGTCCCTCGTACCGGGACCGTTCGAGTTCGAACCGCTCGAGCAGGTCCGGGTCGGTCGCGGTGCCGATCACCTGGGTGCGACGCGTGTGCGGGACGTCCGCGAGCAGCGCACCGAGCGTGAACGCCATGCGAGCACCGACGCGATCGGCGACGACGACGATCTGCTCGCAGAACGTGCGCCACTTGAGCGCCGGTTCCGGGCCGAGCACGAGCACGACGTCGGTGCCGGGCGTCGTGGCACCCCACACGCCGACGGTCGGCCACACGATCGACCGGTTGCGCTCCGCGTCGAGTGTCACGTGCGGGCGCACGGTGGCGAAGTCGGTGAACGGCTCGGGGTCGATCTCGGCGAGCGGCACGGCACCGGACGACTCGATCATCGTGCGCACCGCAGTGGAGGCGGCGTCGCCGGCGTCGTTCCAGCCCGTGAACGCCGCGACGACGACAGGGTTGGTGAGCGTGATCGCGTCGACTCCGGGCAGCCATCGCACGTGCTCCATCGGCCTCACACTACCGGCACGTGAGTGGACGACCGTCCGTGTCGGCGGACGCTGCGGGGGTAGCGTCGGCCGCGTGACCGTGGAGATCAGCCAGTGCCGCAACGTCGATGGCGAACTCGTCGACGCGTTCGCCCACCTCATCCCCCAGCTGTCCTCGTCGTCGCCGCCTCCCGACGCCTCGGCATTGGGCGCGATCGTCGACAACCCGCACTCGGTGCTGTTCCTGGCCCGCCTCGACGGGGCCATCGTCGGGAGCCTGACGCTCGCGTTCTACCGCATCCCGACCGGTGTCAAGGCGTGGATCGAAGACGTCGTCGTCGACGACGCAGCGCGGGGCAACGGTGTCGGTGAAGCCCTGAATCTCGCGGCCCTCGACGAGGCCCGAGCGCGCGGCGCCAAGAACGTCAGCCTCACCAGCCGAGCGTCGCGCGACTCCGCCAACCGCCTGTACCAGCGCATCGGCTTCGAGCCCTACGACACCAACCTCTACCGCTTCCAGCTGTAACCTCGGTCACCGCACGAATGGTGTCGGATCCCTTGCGTGCATGCAGGTCGTACACCGGCCCAGGTCGAGGCACGCAAGGGATCCGACACCATTCGTGACACCATTCGTGCTCGACACCTCCTGTCAGTTACGTGTCGACTTCGCCGGCGGCTCGGCGGAGGTCTTCGGCGGCCTGGCGAACCTGCCAGTCGCGGTCGGTGAGCGCGGCGTCGATCGCCGCCTCGACCTCCGGACCGTCGAACGGTGCCAGGGCCAGCACCGCTCGGCGGCGGATCTGGGGCTTGTCGGTGCACGCTCGCAGGATGGCCGCGAGCCCGGCCGGGTGCCCGATCGCGCCGAGCGCGGCAGCCGCCGCCTCGCGCACCAGCGGCGCATCGTGACCGTCCACCAGGCCGGCCAATCGCGCGACGACCGCGAGGTCGGGATCGTCGCTCGTTTCGAGCTGCTCGCCGCACGCCCACGCCGCCACCTCGACCACGTCGTCGTCGGGGTCGTCGAGCGCCGGCAGGAGATCGACGCCGGGCCGTCGCGCGGCGAGTTCGATCGCCCGACGACGCACCAGCGGCTCCGGGTCGGCGACGGCGTCGGTCAACAACGCGTCGGTGAGCACACCGGTCCGGTCGAGCGCGCCGAGCGCTGCCTCGCGGACGCGTCCATCCGGATCGGCCCACGCTCGGAGCGCCGCGTCGGCGTCACCCTGATGCCCGGCGAGCACGGCGGCTCGCCGCCGGGAGGCGGTTTCGGTGCTCACTGTTGCAGCAGGTTCGTCATCCAGATGACGGCCGAGGCGACTGCGAACGCCGTGATGATCGCGGACAGGACACCGATCAGCACCGCGATGCCGCCCGACGTCGCCAACGCCAACACCCGGCGGACGATGCCCGGCCGTCGATACATCGGTGCGGTGAGGTGATCGACGACGACGCCCGACGAAGAGCGAGCTGAACTTCCGCCCGCTGATCCGCGTGGTGATCGTGGTTCGGCTCTGGCAGGCTTACGCCACCCGGTCAGCAGCAGAGCGGCGATCGCCAAGCCGGCGATGAATGCGGCTCTCACCGTGAGACCGTCGACCGAAAGCGCGAGTGTGACCGACACCAGACCACAGACCCTACCCCCGCCGCCGGCCCCGGACGGGGCGCCGCTCGGCCATGTGGAGACGACACGGGAGGCCGCCCGACGGGTCGGTCTGACGGTCGGGTCACCCCGGCACCGGCTGTGGACGTTCCCGTTGGTCGCCGTGGCGTTCCTGGTGCTCACCGCCATCTCGTTGTTCGCGGTCATGCCGTCGAGCTGGGTCGCCGAGGAGTACAACGCCCGACTCGACGAGATGCAGCCCGCCCCCTACGCCCGGGTGCCGGCGTCAGCGCAGCCGGTCACCGATCGCATCGCGGTCGGCGAGATCGACGACGTCGCCCCGCAGTATCCGCCGGAGGGTGACTTCTACTTCGTCACCATTACCGAGCCGTCGCAGTCGATCCTGTCGTGGCTCGTCGGTCGCCACGATCCGGCCGTGCAGTTCCTCACCGAGGAGGCGAAGTTCGGCTTCCAGACACCACAGCAACGCCGCACGTTCGCACTGGAGCAGATGCGCACCTCCGAGCAGGTCGCCCAGTTCGTGGCCCTGCAACGGTTGGGGTACGACGTGGAGTTGGTGCTCGGCGACGTGCTCATCCGGGACATGGTGTGTCTCGTGCCGAGCGACGACGGACTCGAGTGCATCCAGTGGAGTCCGTCGGACGAGGTGCTCGATCCCGGCGACCGCATTCTCGACGTCGACGGTGAAGCGATCGACGGTGTCGAGGATCTGAGTCGTCTGCTCGAAGGGCTCGAGCCCGGCGACGTCGTGCCGATGCGTGTCGACCGTCCCGGCACCGGCGAGATCGAGGTCGACGTGGAGCTCACGGCGTCACCGGAGGAACCCGATCGCACGATCGTCGGCTTCTATCCGTTCGACACCCGTCGGGTCGAGCTGCCGTTCGAACTCGACATCGACACAGGCTCGATCGGCGGACCGTCGGCCGGTCTTGCGTTCACGCTCACGCTGATCGACGAACTGAGTCCAGGTGAGCTGACCGGTGGCGGCCGGGTGGCGATCACCGGCACCATCGAACTCGACGGTTCGGTGGGGGCGATCGGCGGGCTGCGGCAGAAGGCATCCGCGGTCGCCCAGACCGGCGTGGAGCTCTTCATCGTGCCGGCCAGCCAGAGTGACGAGGACATCGCAGCAGCACGTGAGTCGGGCGGCGACGACCTGACGATCGTCCCCGTCGAGACCCTCGACGAGGCGATCGAGGTGCTCGAGGAGTACGGCGGCGATCCCATCCCGCCGCTGCCGTCGTGATCGGTCGTACCCGACACGGTGCGGGTTTGCCAGTTCCTCGCTGCGCGTGCTCTGATTGACGCCATCCGCGGCCGGGCGCCGTTTACGCTGGTGGGATGGCTGCATCCCTCTCGCGCCCAGACCCCTCCTCACCGGCGTCGGTGGCCGAGGCGTCGTTCAGCACGGCTCGTCGTGGCTTCAGCCCCGACGAGGTGCGGGCGTTCCTCGTGTCCGTCGCGGCCGAGATGGGCCGGTTGCACGAGCGCGAGCGTCAGCTCGAAGCCGAGCTGCGGCGCGCCGAGGAGGCCGCCACCGAGGTCGAGCTCGACGACGACACCGTCACGAAACTGCTCGGTGAGGAGACCCTGCGCGTGCTGCAGACCGCACGCGAGTCGGCGTCGCAGATCCGTGTGCGGGCCGAGGAGAACGCAGCACGCACCGTGCGCGAGGCGGCCGAGGAGGCCAACCGTCTCCGCCAGGACATCGAGGTCGAGGTGGCTCGCAAGCGTCAGGACGCCACCTCCGACGCCGAAGCCGAAGTGGCGCTCGCCAAGCAGCAGGGCCGCGAGATGGTCAACGAGGCCCGCGCCTACCGTGAGCGGGTCCTCGCCGACCTCGATCGCCGGACGACACTCGCCCGCCAGCAGATCGAGGAGCTGATCCACGGCCGCGACCGCCTGCTGCAGGTGTTCGAGCGGGCCCGCCTCGTCGCCGTCGACGTGACGAGCGAGCTGAAAGCCGTCGACTCGCCGGACGAGTTGGTGAACCTGGCGCCGACGACCGGCCCGGTGCCGATCATGGTGCCCCAGCAGCGGCGACCCGAACCGGAGCCCGAGCCGACCGAGGAGCCGTCCGCCGACCTCGACGCCACCGATGCGATCGACGTACCCGTTGTCGACGACACGATCGACGACGACACCCGCACCGACGACACCCGCACCGACGACACCCGCACCGACGAAACGGCCGCCGTCGAACCGGACACCGGCGAGGTCACGGACGCCGCAAATGCGATGGATGACGCCGAGCCGACCTCCGACGAGGCGGTCAGCACGGACGACATGGAGACCGACGACGCGGCCGGCGACGTCGAGACCGTGGACGACGCGGACGAGCTGGCCGACGACGCCGACGACGCCGACGACGCAGCGACCGTGAACGACACGGACGAGCAGACCGATGACGCGCCGCGCGAGGCGAACGACGACGACACCAACGTGGTGTCGTTGTTCCGTGGTCGGCCGTCGCCGACCGAGACCGCCGTGGCGGACGACCACCCCTCCACCGAGGAGCCGGTGGTCACCCACGACGACACCGTCGATGACAGCATCGACCACACCGATCACACTGACGAAACGGCCCACACGGCTGACACGGCTGGCACCGCCGACGAGTCCGACGACAAGCCGGATGTCGGTGGCATCTTCGAACGGCTCCGCCACGAGGTCCCGGCTGCGGCGACCACCGTCGAGCGCTCCGAGGACGAGCAGGTCACCGACGACACCGGCACCGACGACACCGGCACCGACGACACCGGCGACGACACCGGCGACGACGCACGTGGCGTCGCGGCCGACGACACCGGCGAGCCGACGGCGTTCAGCCGGCGCGACGAGACGATCGTCCCGCTGATCGTGGCGGGGGCACGACGCCTCAAGCGCGTGCTGGCCGACGAGCAGAACGGCGCGCTCGACACGCTCCGCCGCCGCGAACCGGTCATCGCGCTCGACGCGGTGGTGCCGGCGCTCGACGATCACGCCGCGACCTACCTCGAAGCGCTCGCGGACGATCTGATGACCGCGGCAGTCGCGGGTGCTGCCGAACTCGGCGTGCGCGACAGCAAGACGCTCCGCACCAAGCTGCGCAAGGCGGGCGCACTCGACGGGGCCCACGATCGGGTCCGGCTCGCGCTCGTCACACCGTTGCGTGATCGGCTCGGACGCGCTGTCGCCGACGGTGACGGCGACAACGACGAGATCACCAAGCGGGTGCGCGCGGTCTACCGCGAGTGGAAGACGCAGCACATCGACGACCAGCTCGACGACGTGTTCCGGCGGGCGTTCGCCGGCGGGTTGGCGGCCGTGGTCGAGCCCGGCACCCCGCTGGTGTGGACGATCGATCCGTCGACGTCGGCGTGCCCCGACTGTGAGGACAACTCCCTGTCCGGAGCGGTGCCGGCCGGCGACGCGTTCCCCACCGGCCATCAGTCGGCACCGGCGCATCCCGGATGCCGTTGCCTGACGCTGCCGTCCGGCTGAGTCTCGGCGGAGTGGTTCGCGCCGTGCGACGTCCCGCCGACGACGGACCCCGTTAGCCTCCAGGGTCACATGGCCACCGATACCGACGTTCCACGCCCTGGTTTCCGGTCCCGGCTCACCGGCCGTGCCATCCTGATCGCCCTCGGCGTGCTCGTGTTCGTCGTGATCGTGTTCGGGCGGGCGATCGCCCGGTTCTACGTGAGCGCGCTGTGGCACGACGCGCTCGGTCGCAGCGATGTCTTCTGGGGTCAACTCTCGGCCAGGGCGACCCTGTTCGTGATGTTCTTCCTGATCTTCCTGATCATGGCGTTCGTCAACCTGTGGTTCGCCGACCGCACGGCGCCGACCGAGTTCCCCGCCAACGTGCATCCGTACGTCGAGCGGTTCCACGAGGTGTTCGGCCACCGACTCCGCCTGCTGCGCTACGGGACGGCGACCGTGCTCGCCCTGATGCTGGCGCTCCCCGCCGCGTCGCGCTGGCAGGAGTGGCTGCTGTTCCGCAACAGCAAGTCGTTCCCCGACTCCGACCCCCAGTTCGGGGTGAACGTCGGGTTCTACGTGTTCGAACTGCCGTTCCTGACGTTCGCGATCGACTGGCTGTTCGCGGCGCTCGTCATCGTGCTGATTCTCACCGTTGCGGCGCACCTCCTGAACGGCGGGGTCTTGTTCACCTCGGCGACGCCGACGGTGCGTGCGTCGACGAAGGTGCACGTCGCCGTGCTGCTCGCGATCCTCGCCGCGGTCAAGGCGGGCGACTACTGGCTGTCGCGCTACGAGCTCACGAACGACACCCGCGGCTTCGTCCAGGGCGCCACCTACACGGTCGTCAACGCCCAGATCCCGGCCCTGATGCTGCTCGTGCTCATCGCCCTCACGACGGCGGTGCTGTTCCTGTCGACCATCCGCTTCGACCGGTGGCGGCTCCCCATCGTGGCGTCGGGACTCTGGCTGGTCGTGCTGATCGGCGGTGCCGTGATCTATCCCGCGCTCGTCCAGTCACTCGTGGTGCAGCCGAACCAGGAAGAACGCGAGTCGCTGTACATCGCCCGCAACGTCGAGGCGACACGGGTGGCAATGGGCATCGCGGACGTCGAGACGGTGCCCACCGAGTTCGAGCGGCTCACCGCCAGCGACGTCGAGTCCGACCTCGAACCGATCCGCAACGCCCGTCTGCTGAACCCTGTGCAGATGCTGCCGCGCTTCTCGTTCGACCGTGGTGAGGTCGCCGGTCTGAAGATCGACGACCTCGACGTCGACCGCTACGAGCTCGACGGCAACATGACGCAGGTGCTCGTCACCGCTCGCGAGCTCGACCTGGACAACATCCCGAACAAGAGCTGGCAGGGCGAGCACCTGGTGAGCACCCGTGGGTGCGGCCTCGTGCTGGCGTCGGCGTCGCAGGTGACGGAGGCCGACCGCCCCGACTATCGCACCCCGGCGCTCGCGCGACCAGAGCTGTACTTCAGCCCGTCGATCAGTGGCTACGCGGTCGTCGGCACCAACGTCAACGAGACGCCGTGCGGTGGCACCGAACCCTACGAAGGTGAGGCCGGCGTCGAGATGTCGAGCTTCTTCCGTCGAGCCACATTCGCGCTGGCCTTCCTCGACTACAACATCGTCGGCACGGGCGCGATCGAGAGCGACTCGCAGATGCTGTGGAACCGTTCCGTCGAGGAGCGTCTCGAGACGCTGGCGCCGTTCCTCGACTACGACGGTGATCCCTACCCGGTGCAGGTCGACGGCGGTGTCGTCTGGGTCGTCGATGCCTACACCTCGACCGGTCGGTACCCGTACGCGCAGCGCATCGGCGACGTGCAGTTGAGCAGCCGCACGGGGCTGTCGAGCAGCGACAACTACGTGCGCAACAGCGTGAAGGCGGTCGTCGACGCGTACACCGGCGAGGTCACCTACTACGCGATCGACGACGAGGATCCGATCCTGCAGGCGTGGAGTTCTGCGTTCCCCGACCTGTTCACCCCGGGCGAGGAGATGCCCGACGAGCTGCGTGAACACCTGCGCTACCCGGAGGACCTGTTCCGGGTCCAGACCGACCTGTACTCGAAGTACCAGATCGAACCCGAGAACTTCTTCCAGCGGATCGGCGCCTGGTCGGTCGCGCAGGCGCCGTCCGTAGATCGACGTGAGTCGGTCACGCCGACCGCGGGCGTCCCCGCCGACCCGACCAACGTGCAGACCGACTTCGCCGCAGAATCGGGTTCGGAACGGTTCGTGCCCTACTACACGATGTTCCGCGACGAGCTGACCGGTGAGGAAGAGTTCGTCATCCTCCGGCCGTTCGTGCCGTTCTCGACCGACGACCGGCGCACCGAGTTGCAGGCGTACATGACCGCGTCCAGCGACCCCGCCTCGTACGGCCAGTTGACGACCTACGTCGTCGAGCAGGATCCGCTCCCGGCCGGGCCGTTGCGCGTCGCCGACCAGGCCGAGTCCGATTCCGACATCAGTCCCGAGTTGAGCCTCCTCGCGAACGACGAGACCGGCACCCAGGTCAAGTTCGGCGACATGCAGCCGATCCCCGTCGCCGACGGACTCGTCTACGTCCGTCCGGTCTACGTCGTGTCGAGCGACGTGACCGAGTTCCGACTCGTGATCGTCTCGCACAACAACCGGTCGGTGCTCGACGAGACACTCGACGCTGCGCTCGCCCGCCTGTTCCCGGGCTACGAGGGTGAGGTCGGCGAGCGGATCCCCGATCCCGACGACGCAGATCCCGACGGCGAGGCCGACGGTGACGGCGACGACGGATCGACGGACCCGGGTGACGATGGTGACGAGCCGTCCGAGCCGTCGGTGATCACGGGCGACGCCGCCGAACTGGTGTCACAGGCCGAGGCGCTCTACAACGAGGCGCAAGACCTGCTCCGCGAGGGTGACCTCGGCGGCTACCAGCAGAAGATCGACGAGATGGGCGAGGTCCTCGCCGCCCTCGCCGCCGAACTCGACTCCTGACCGCCCTTCGGGTCGGGGGTGAGGTCTCCCTTGCCCACTTTGGGGAAGCCATCATGACGGCCGCCGTCTCCATCGCTTCCCCAGCACGTGCGCGGCATGCGACCGGGGATTCTGTGGAAGCGATCATGCCCACAGGAGGGCGTCGTCGCTTCCCCAGAATCCGGGAGTTGCGATCACTCAGGAGTGCTTGAGGCGTTCGGCGAGTTCGGCGAGGTCGTGGCGGAACGCAATCTGATAACGCGCCTGCTCGTTCGCCAACCGGGTCTGGGCCCCGCGCAACTCGTCGACGACCTCGTCGGTCGGCGGTTCAGCGCCACCGATCGCTTCGACGTCGTTGGAGATCTCCGAGATCTGGTTCGCCAGCTCGGTGCTGATCGACGTGATGCGGGCATCGACCTCGTCGAGCCGGGTGGTCAGGCGTTCGACCATCGTTCGCACCTCTGCCAACTCCGCAGGGTCGGATCCGGGAACGACCGGCGGTTGTTCGTCGAGCCGCTGGTGCAGCCGGCCGACCTCGTCGCGCACGGCGGCGAGATCGGCGGGATCGACGGTTGGGGCACGCGGCGTGGCCGGCCGTTCGTCGACCCGGGTCGAGAGTCGCAACAGGTCGGACCGCAGCCGGTCGACCTCGGCCGGGTCGACACCCCCGGGCTTCGGCGGCGGCGTCGACGGTGGGGTCGTGAGTGGCGTGTCGAGCCGTTGCGTGAGGTTCTGCACGCGCTCGTCGAGCTGCTGCTTGGCGGCATCGGCGGCGCTCAGGCGCGCGCTCATCGACTGGATCTCGGCCCGCAAGCGCTCCATCTCGGCGGGGTCGGCACGCTTTTTGAACAGTCCCATAGCTCTGTGCGTCACCGTACCGGACGGGCGCGCTCCTGGCAGGCTCCGTACCGGGTTTGAGTCTGGTTACCGACGGGTAGCCCCTCTTGGTACACATCCGCGTCCCTCAAGGAGCACGACCATGGCGACCACCGTCGTCCGCAAGATTTACGACTTCAACAAGGCAATGGTCGGAGCGTCCGTCGACACCGCCCGCACCGTCGCAGGTGCGGTCGGCGACGGCGTCACCAACGCCTTCCACATCGCACGTGACACCGGCGCCACCGTCGTCGGCCAGGCACAATCGGCGACCGGCCGAACCGTCGACCAGGCATCGAAGGGCGCCAAGGAAGTCGTCGGCCAGGCTCGTTCGGCCGGCGAGCGCACCGCGACCCAGGCGTCGAAGGGCGTCAAGGAAGTGGCGGGGCAGGCCCGCGCCCAGGGTCGGCGCGCCAACGACCAGCTCGATCGCGTGACCGAGCGCACCGCCGAGCGAGCGATGGACGCCGTCGACCCGAGTCCGTCGAGCGGAACCCCGTATGAGCAGTGGTCGAAGACCGAGCTCTACGAGCGGGCTCAGGAACTCGACATCGACGGCCGCTCGACGATGTCGAAGCAGCAGCTGATCAAGGCGTTGCGCAACGCCTGACCGAGCTTCCACCCCAGATCCCCCCAGCCCGCAGCCGGCCTCCGGTCGTCTGCCCGGTTGATCGCCCGTCCCGAACCGTCCGCCCCGGGACGGGCGATCCCGCGTCCGGACACCGGTGACGAGCCGACTGCGGGCCGGGCGACGACGTACCCACCGCCTCACGTAGCCTGTGGCGTCATGGCATCCGTCGAAGCGAACGGCATCACGATCGAATACGAGCGCGACGGCCACGGTGAACCGTTGCTGCTGGTCATGGGGCTCGGGGGTCAGCTCTCCGACTGGCCCCGTGGTTTCCTCGACGCTCTCGTCGCCCGAGGGTTCGAGGTCATCCGTCTCGACAACCGCGACGCGGGCCTGTCGACCGAGTTCACTTCGGCGCCGCCGACCACCGTCGATCTCGCCAAGGCGATCGTCTCGCGTCGGTTCGTCGACGCCGAATACCTGCTGACCGACATGGCCGCCGACGCCGTCGGGTTGCTCGACGCACTCGGACTCGACTCGGTCCACGTCGCGGGGATGTCGATGGGCGGCATGATCGCCCAGACGTTGGCCATCGAGCACCCCTCCCGCATCCGTTCGCTGACGTCGATCATGTCGACGACCGGCAATCGTCGGGTCGGTCAGCCCAAGGCGGGGCTGCTGCGCAAGACCGCCCGCCGTCCGACGCCGACGCCGGAGACGGCCGTCGACCAGAGCGTGCTGTTCTTCCGCGAGATCAGCGGGCCGACGTTCCACGAGGACGACTTCCGGGCGCTGGCAGTCGAGTCGGTCGCCCGGAGCTTTCGGCCGGCCGGCACCGCCCGACAGACGGCGGCGATCTTCGCCAGCCCTGACCGAACCCCGGCGCTTCGTGGCCTCGACGTGCCCACGCTCGTCGTCCACGGCATGGTCGATCCGCTGGTGCGGCCGAGCGGCGGTGTCGCCACGGCGAAGGCGATCCCCGGTTCCCGCCTCGTCATGTACCCCGACATGGGCCACGATCTACCGCGGACCCGATGGGACGAGATGGCGCAGGAGATCCGCCTGAACGCCGACCGCGCCGGCGCTCCCGAGCGGCAGTCCGCCGCATCCTGACGACGGCGCGTTGTGTCCACACCGGGTGCCGACGAGTTCGAAGCGGCGGGTCTGTACGACCCGTCGGCTCCGAACGCCGCCGATCGGCTCCGGTTGCTCGAGTGGCTCGCCGGGGTGGGTGTCGACCTCGATCAGCTCCGAGCCTCGCTCACGTTCGGACAGCTGTCGTCGGTGGCGAGTGACCGGTGGCTCGTTCCGGGTCCGCGGTTGACGCGAGCGGAGGCGATCGAACGCAGCGGGCTCGAGCCTGCCCACTTCGACGAACTGGTCGCCGCGATCGGGTACGAGCCGATCCAGGGTTCGCCCGACGGTGAGATCGGGATCACCGACGCCGAGCTCGACCTGCTCGCGTCGGTCGAGCAGCTGACGAGCCTGTTCAGCCACGACGAAGCGCTCGCCCTGCTGCGGGTGATCGCCAGCGCGCTGTCACGGATCGCCGAGGCGGCCGTGTCCCTGTTCCTCGCCGACGTGGAGTCGGCACACGTTCGCGAGGGCGGCAGCGAGTTCGAGCTCGCCCGAACCGTGTACGACGCCGTCCAACTCGTCGACGGTCTCGGTGCGCGGCTCGACCCGGCATTGCGTCGCCACATGCTCCAGGCCGCCGAACGGACACGTGCGACCACGATCGACGCCGTCGAACGGTTCCAGTATCGGTACGCCGTCGGCTTCGTCGACCTGGTCGGCTTCACGGCGATCTCGCGCAACATGACGGCGCAAGACCTGTCGGCGTTCGTCGGGCGCTTCGAACGCACCGCCCACGAGGTCGTGACCGCAGCTGGCGCGCGTGTGGTCAAGCTGATCGGCGACGAGGTCATGTTCGTCGATCCCGACCCCAGTGCCGCGGTCGCCGCGGGTCGGGCGCTGATCGCCACGTTCTCGGCCATGGGCGAGGGCGTGCTCCCGCGCGGCGGGATGGCGTTCGGCAGCGTCGTATTGCGGGGCGGCGACTACTACGGATCGATCGTGAACATCGCATCCCGACTCGCGGACGCCGCAGTGCCCGGGGAGTTGTTGGTCACGACCGGCTTGGCGGACGCCACCGACGACGCGTTCGAGCCCGCTGGACGCCGCATGCTGAAGGGCTTCGACGAGCCGATCGTCGTGCGCTCGCTGTCGGTCTGACACGTCACTTCGCCTCGCCTCCGGCCGGTTCGGGCTGACACGCTGCGACCATGCGCTACTTCGAAGACCTGGAGGCCGGATCCGTGTACGAGCTCGGCAGCGTCGTCGTGGACGAGGCCGAGGTGATCGAGTTCGCGACCCGATTCGACCCACAGCCGTTCCACATCGACCCGGTCGCAGCTGCGGAGTCGCACTTCGGTGGCATCGTCGCGAGCGGATGGCACACCTGCGCGATGTTCATGCGCCTGTTCGTCGACGGGTTCACGAAGGACACCGCGAGCATGGGCTCCCCGGGCATGGACGAGGTGCGCTGGTTGGCGCCGGTCCGGCCGGGCGACGTGCTGACCGGGTGGTTCACGATCGAGTCGACCCGGGCGTCGGCGACGAAGCCGGACCGCGGGCTGATCGAGGCGTCGTGGGAGATGCGCAACCAGGACGGCGTCACCGTGATGTCGATGCGCGGCATCGGCATGTACGGCCGTCGACCCGCCTGACGCAAGGGGTGCGGGCAGTCGGCCTTCGGTCCCAAGCCCCGTGCAATGCGTGAACAATCTGCGGAACAGTTCCGCAGATTGTTCACGCATTCGTCTGTTGGGCTGCTCGGTACCGGGCCGCTGTCTCTGAAGATCGCTCGAACCACGGGCGGTACGGTCGCCAGATGTTGTCGGGGACCGTTGACCGTCCGGCGGCTCGATCGGTTGGTCGTGACGACGAGATCGATCGAGTGCTCTCGAAACTGTTGAACTCGGGGAACGTCTACCTCACGGGCGCCGTGGGCATCGGCAAGACAGCGCTCTTGCAGGCAATTCGACGCCGGTTGCTCGAATTGGAGGTCGAGGTGATCACCGTGAGCGGGATGGAGGCCACCTCCGTGGTTCCGCTTGCTCCGCTCCTCAGGTTGTGTCCGCCGGGAGCCGAACAAGCCGGACCTGCGATCATCACCGAGCTCTACCGGCGATCGCGTTCGCGCCGCGTCGTGCTGTTGGTCGACGATGCGCACCTGCTCGACCACGCCACGGCCGCCATCGTCCGTCAGGCAGCGGGAATCGAGGCCAACTCCCTCGTCGTCGCGGTGCGCGACGGCGAGCAGGTGCCGACACCGATCTCGTCGATACTCACGGACGAGTTGGCCACCTCGGTGGTGTTGCGGCCGCTCGATCGTGCGTCGACGGTCGAGCTCACCGAGCTCCTGACGGGCCCAGCCGATCCGGCGACACTCCAGATGATCTGGGAACAGAGCCGAGGGAACCCCCTCTACGTCCGTGAGCTGCTCGCCGCGGGCGGCCCGAGCGGCGCCGACGTCGACCTTCAGGGGTGCGACGCCGACGGCGCACCGCGCTGGACCTCGAGACTTCAGTCGCTCCTCGCGCGACGAATCCGCCGGCTGACCGAGGGCGAACGCGACGCGCTCTGCATCGTCGCCGTCGGCGGACGGGTTCCCCGGGGCGTACTCACCCAGATGGTCAGCGTTGCCACGGTACTCGAGCTGGACCGCCATGGTCTGGTGGTCATCGACGACGCGAGCGTGGAGATCGGTCATCCGCTCTACGCGACCGCAGTACTGGCCAACTTGACCGAGGTGCAGGCTCGCCACGCACGGCTCCGTCTCGCCGACGCGTTGCACGCAGCCGGCTCGACCGACCTGGTGCTCATGGCGCTCCTGCGCCTCGATGCCGGTGAGGCCGTCGACACCGCATTGCTCCGCCAGGCCCTCGACGTTGCCCGAAGGCCGCATCTGCCGTGGTGCGCGGAACGGCTCAGTCGCCAGCTCCTCGAACAGGGCGACGACCCCGATGTCCGAATGATGCTTGCCGAAGCACTGGGGGCACAGGGGGAGTGGGACGAGGCGGCGACGCAGTACGAGGCAGCCATCACAGCCGCCCCGAACGACACGGTCGACCTGCGGGAGCGGTGGGCGCTCCTGAACTTCGAGTATGGCGACGACCTCGAGCACAACGAGAGGATCATCAGGGAGGTCGCGCCCCAGATCGGTGAGCGTGGCTCGGAACTGTGGGAGATCGTCAACCTGAGATTCGAACTGTTCACCGGGGACCTCGACCGTGCCATCGTGGCGAACCGCGCCTGGCTGGCGCGTCGCCCGGCCTCGCCGCTTCGTTCGGCCGGCCTCGTCCAGCTCGCCACGGCGGCATCGCACTGCGGCGACTTCGCGGCCGGCCTCGACGCGAGTGACGATCTGGGTCGTCCGGCCGGACTCGATCCCGTCGAGCAGGCCCGAATGGACGGCGTGACGCTGCAGTGCCAGCGCTGGTTGCGTGGTCGGCGCGCCGCACCCGAGCGCCTCGCCCGGTCGATGAGGTGCCATGCCGCCAGCGGCGACCCTGAGCGGGAGATCCTGTCGCTGAGCTACGAGGGAATGACGCTCAACGATCTCACGTGTCCGGTGGAGGCGCTTCCTCACCTCCGCAAAGCGATGACGATCAAGTGTCTTGCACGCAGGCGACTCTCGGGCCGTCTGATCCAAGTCGAGTTGGCGCGAGCGCTCGCGAGCATCGACGACGGTGCGGGCGAGGCGGAACTCCTGCTGCGGGAACTGAGCGGAGCCCCCTCGCTGTCCATGTGGATGGTGCAGCCCTTGTACAAGTTGACCGAGTCGATGGTCCTGCTGCGGTCGGGGCGAGACCCGTCTCCCGCCATCGCCGAAGGCGTGCGGGCCGCACGGCGGCGGTCGGCTCGTATCCATGAGGTGCCGCTGCTGAGGTTGTCGGGTGAACTGGGCGCGGCAGCGGACGCCGTGCCGCGCGCCGACGAGTTGGCGCGGCGCATGGGAGGCGGACACGCTGGTCTCGTCGCTCGGGAGCTTGCAGCGCTGGCCGAGCAGTCGCCGAGCGCTCTGGACGAGGTCGCCGCAGATGCGTGGTCGTTCGGCTCGTTGGGGCTTGCAGCCGACGCTGCAGCGTTGGCGACGGGTTTCCATCTCCAACGCGGAGACGTGCGAGCAGCGCTGTTCTCCCAGCTGCGCAGTGACGCCGTCGTGGGCGATCGACCACAGTGGTCGTTCTCTCGCTCGACGATGGAGCGGACCATGTCGGACCGCGAACTCCAGGTGGCGACGGCAGTGAGCGCTGGAGCGTCCAACCGCGAGGCCGCGGCGCAGTTCTTCATCTCACATCGGACGGTCGAGAGCCATCTGCGGAGGATCTACCTGCGGTACGGCTTCGACGGCCGCGATGAGTTGGCCGAGTTCGTCGACCGTGCGACGAGGCTGCCGGTCGCGGGTGCGTGCGGGCCGCGG
>NZZV01000081.1 GCA_002698945.1 Acidimicrobiaceae bacterium | reverse complement strand
CGCGGGTCGGGCGGCGACGACCCGGAGAGCGGCGACGGCAACCTGGTCGACATGGACTCCGAGGAGTCGTCGGGCCCGGTCGACGGCGAGGGTGTCGGTACGACGCTCGAGGTCGCCGATGGCACCAGCGCGACCTACCGCGGCGCCGTCGTGCACCGGACCGACACCGACATGGCGTCCAACCCCGTCCGGACCACGGTCTACGCCGCGTTCGACGTGACGATTCCCGAGGACGAAGGCGAGTTCTTCTCCTTCGAGGGCTTCACGAGATTGTCACCATCGATACCGATCCTCGATCTCGACGTGTCGCCGCTCGAACCGTGCGAGAACCCGGCGTCACCGCTGCCGCAGTACAACTTCGGTCAAGGGCTCAGTCGCCAGCAGTTCGCCATCGATGGTCCGGTCACGATCACGTTCGTCTACTGCTTCTCCCGCGCCGGTTCCGAGATTCCTCCCGACCAGCTGGGGGTCGCCGCGTCGCTCTACCACGCCGACGGCTCCGAACGCGCGACGCTGGCCGTCGCCGGTGCCGACCTCGACGACGACGCCCTGGCCGACGTCGCGTCGTCGATCGCCTGGCTGCACGACAACGTCGACCCGACGGCGCTGTACACCGACGAGCGCAGCGAGTGGGAACCAAACGTGTTCGGCCAGGCCACCTTCGATCGCTACTACGGCGAGGGTCTGGAGAACATCGACACGGTCGGCCAAGCCGTCCCCGGCGCCGCGGACGAACCGGGCGACGGTGTCGATGCCGGTGCCGGTGCTGGAGCCACGATCGCCCCGCCCCCGCCCCCGGTCGATGCATCCACGATCGACGAACTGCGAGCGCAGGGATTCGACGACGGCTACGCCGACGGGTACGCCTCGGGCAGCCTCGGCGAGGACCGCTATCTCGACTCGTACGACGACCCCGATCCGTCCGTCGGCGAGTACGACGTCGCCTACGACGACGGGTACGACACCGGGCTCGCCGACGGGGAGGCCGCTGCGGGCGGCGGTCCCGATGCGTCCGATCCCACCGACACGACGCAGCCCCCGACCGACACGGAGCCGACCACCGAGACACCGGCGGCGGCGACCGAGTACCCGCTCGCCTACGGCCCTGCCGACGACGACTTCGCCGAGTTCGAGATCGTTCGTTCGATGGTGGAGGGTATGCAGACCGAGGCGTACGAGTTCCAGGACTGTTCGGTGACGCCGGCCGGTTACCCGTGCATCGACGTCGGCATGCACACGCACAACGGCGGCCTCGATCATCGGATGGTCACGTCGATCCGCCTCGGCGCCGGCACCGAGCAGTGGGACCGCGACCTGTGGCTCCTCATCACCAACGCCGACCCGACGACCGAGCCGTGGATCGTGGTCGAGGAGTGGTGGGTCGGCGACGGCGATCAGCCCGGCTGGGCCATGTAGGAGGTCAGCGACGGTAGTCGGATGAGGTCAGACCTCATCCGACCGGTCCGCCGGTCTGTCCGCGCCTTGATGGTCGGATGAGGTCTGACCTCATCCGACCCGGCTACCGGCGGTAGGTGGTGGCGAACTGCGCTTCGGCTTCGGCGGTGCCGACGAGGATCAGCTCGCCCGAGGTCGGGAGCGAGGTGTGCGCGTCGGGATTGGCGTCGACGCGGCCCGCGTGGTCGACGGCGACCACGTTGCAGCCGGTCCGGCGATACACGTGAGCGTCGGCGAGTGATCTGCCGCGGAGCGCGGCGGGGATCGGCAGACGGAACACGTGCAGCCCCTGGGCGATGAGGAGGGTCTCGTCGCCGCGAAATCGGTTCCAGATCGCGGACGAACCGGTGCCCGAGTACGACAGCACCGAGTCGGCGCCGGCGCGGTACAGCGTGGTGACGTTGCGGTCGAGCCGGGAGCGCGACACGATCCTGACCTTCGGTCGCAGACCCCGGCAGTAGCGCGTCAGGTACACGTTCACGTCGTCGTCGTGGGTCGTGATCAACACCGCGCTCGCCCGGTCGAGTCCGGCCTGTTCGAGCACGGCTCGGTCGGCGGCGTCGCCGATCACGTACGGCACCCCGGCCCGCTCGCGCTCGGCGAGTTGCTCGACGATGGTGAACGAGTGCCCTTGCGCGTCGAGCGCGGCGCCGATCGCCCGGCCGACGCGGCCACCGCCGATGATGACGGCGTGCTGCTGGTCGGCCGCCGCCACGGCGTACTCGGCGTCGAACGCGTCGAGTTGCTCGTCGGAGGCGGCGAGCAGCAGGATCATCGGTTCGTGGAGCTCGGTGTCCGGGTCGGCGATCGCGAACTCGCCGCGATCCCACACCCCGATGATCCCGACGCCGAGCCGTGAGCGCAGTGCCAGCTCGCGCAGCGTCCGACCTTCCATCGCAGTGCCGGCGACGCCGGCCTCGGCGATCCGGAGACCAGCGAACTCACCGATGACGTGGCTGTCGCCGCCGGTGCCGAGCGCGCGTGCGGCCATCGCAGTGCCGAGGATCTCCCCGAGTTGCAGGACGTGGTCGGCGCCGGCGATCTCGAGGATGTCGACCGCTTCGGGCGCGTTGGCGGTGGCGAGGATGGTCACGTCGGGGGCGATCTCCCGGACCGTGAACGCGATGTTGGTGTTGGTCGGGTCGTTGCGGGTCGCGACGACCATGGCGGCGGCGTCGACACGGGCCTTGCGGTACGTCTCGGGGTCGTCGAGTGCCCCGACCATCACGCGTCGACCGGCGTCATGGATGCGGCCGGCGACGTCGAGGTCGTCGACGAGGATCACGTACGGCACGCCGGCCTGCTCGGCTCGGTCGGCGAGGGCGAGTTCGACGGGGCCGCGCTCGGTGAGGATCAGGTGGCTTCGGATGACCGACGGCACCGTGGTCGGCGCCCGCCGGCGATCGCGTTCGTTCATCCACGGCACGAACACGAACTGGATGAACACGAACGGCAACATCACCAGGAGGAACGTGGAACCGGCGAGCAGCACCACCACGGAGAAGATCCGCCCGGCGTCCGATTCGAACGTGATGTCGCCGAACCCGAGCGTGGTCATCGTGGTGAGCGTCCAGTAGATGCTGGTCGGCCAGGAGTAGGAGCGGCCCTCGCGGTCCATCAGCTCGTGGAACGCGGTCGAGAAGATGGCGACCATCCCGACGAAGGCGACGGCGAGCCAGAACACGGTGCGCATCCGTCGACGACGTTCGGCCGCCCGCACCGCCCGCTCCGGCGCATCGTCGCTGATCGACCGGGCGACGTCGGGGTTCCCCCGCAGCCGCTCCGTGACCTGGGCGATCGTCACCCCCAACGACTTCAACATGAGGCGCCCATGTTGCCACCACCAGGTCGGTCGATGTCAGACCACGACCGACCCACCACGAGGTCGCACCTCGCCATGTCATCCGACCGGTGCCCGTCGGTCGTGGTCTGACATCAACCGACGACGAGGTCGTAGTAGCGGCCGAAGTCGGCGGGTCTGATGAGGCGACCGAGCTTGCGGAACTCGGAGGCCACGCCGAGCACGGCGTCGTCGGTGGTGATGTCGCTGTCGCGGGAGGCGGCCAGGAACGCGGCGTGGATGGCGGCGTTGCGGATCAGGCCACCCGGGATCTCGAATTGTGCGCCCAGCCACTCGACGTCGAGGTCGGAGGTCGGCGCTTCGTCGGGGATGTTGTTACGCCAGATGCGGGTGCGTTCCGCGCTCTGGGGAAGCGCGAACTCGATGCGGGTGTGGATGCGTCGCAGGAACGCCTCGTCGACGTTCTTCTCGAAGTTGGTGGCCATCACGACGAGCCCCTCGTAGGACTCGAGGCGCTGCAGCAGGTACGACACCTCGATGTTCGCGTACCGGTCCCGCGAATCCTTGACTTCCGACCGCTTCCCGAACAGCGCGTCGGCCTCGTCGAAGAACAGCACCAGGTTGCCGGCGCTGGCGGCGTCGAAGATCTCCTCGAGGTTCTTCTCGGTCTCGCCGATGTATTTGCTCACCACCGACGACAGGTCGATCTTGAACAGGTCGAGCCCGAGTTCACCGGCGATCACCTCGGCGGCGAGCGTCTTGCCGGTGCCGGACGGACCGGAGAACAGGCACACGATGCCGCGTGAACTGACCGACGCCGAGAACCCCCACCGGTCGTAGACCTGCTCGGCGTGCTGATAGCGGTCGACGACGGTGCGCAGCACCGACGTCCGCTCGCCCGACAGCACGAGGTCGTCCCACGTGCGGTGCGGTCGGATCCGACGCGCCAGCTGCTCCAGCCGGCCGCTGACCAACCGCCGCACCGCGGCGTCGAGATCGCCCTCGGTCGCGGCGAAGGCACGCCCGACCGGTTCGAGCTGGTCGGCCCGCAGGGGGTGCGTACGCGGCACGTCGGGGCCGAAGGTCGCCTCCCACTCGGACTCGGTGGGCGGCAGGTCGTTCGCGACGACGGAGCGCCACGGGCGACGTGGCAGCTCGGCGAGAGCGAGGTCGCGACGCGCGACGAGCGACCAACTCACGTGGGTGGCACGCTCGATCCACTCGGCGCCGACGGCGGGCAGCGGGTCGTCGACCTCGACGACGACTCCCATCCCGGTGATCGTCGCCTCACGCACGAGCGCCGCCCACTCCGACCCGTCGGTGGGCGCCGCGACGACGAGGAACGAGGTGCCGGCGGTGGCGGCGACCGCGGCGTCGATCCGTCGGACGCGGTCGTCGCCCGACACGACCGTCAACGAGACGCCGTCGGGCGAGTCGGCGATCGCTGTCCGGATGATCCGCGGCGCCCCGGGATCGGGTGCGGTGTCGCCGATCAGCGCCCACGGCAACCCGGGATGGAGCGTGACCACGTGATCGGACCACGGCCCGTCGGCGAGCACGTCGACGAGGGCCGCGTTGCGCAGTGCCGAACGGCTGCTGACGCACAGCGCACCCGGATGGCCGGGGACCGCCCGGAACGTCTCGACCAGCGTGCCGAGCGTCAGCCGGTGACGCGACCGATCGCCCTGGAGCTCGGCCAGGCGGTGGTGCTGGGCCGGGTCGAGTTCGGCGACGGCGAGCACGGCGAGCACGCCGGCCTCGTCGACGGTGAGGCCGGCGTTGGCGGCGACGATCGCGAACGACGATCCCTCCGTCAGGCTCGCGACCAGCCGGTCGCGCAGCCCGTCCAGGTCGGGCACGGGTTCGCCGGCGCGGGCCGCGGCGAGCGCGTCGAGCATGCCGCGCCCGTAGTCGAACCAGTCCCCCGCGTCACCGACGTCCATCGGCCCAGTCAACCATGCCGCTCCTCGACCGTGCCGCTCCTCGACCGGGTACCTCCGTGTCCCTCCTCGACCGGGCCGCTCCTCGACCGTGTCGCTCCCGCCATCGGCGTCGTGGGCGGCGCTGATGCGATAGGTTCGACCGTCATGGCACAGCCGGTGGTGACGGGGGCGATGATGACCTGCTCGTTCGGTCTGGCGCCGTCGACGCTCGTGGCGATCCCGAAAGGGCAGCCGGTGTTGATCGAGAAGAAGCCGGCGGCGACGATCATGGACTTCGCCCCGATGGCCAACATCCCGCCGTTCGGCCTGTGCAACAGCCTCGCGAACCCGACGACGGCGTCGCTGACCGCGGCGGCCCTCGGCGTGCTCACGCCCGGCCCGTGCGTCCCGGTGACCACTCCGTGGAAGCCCGGCTCCTCCACGGTGAAGATCGGCCAGTTCCCGGCGCTCAACAGCACGTCGACGTGCCAGTGCGCATACGGCGGGTCGATCGCGATCAGCTACCCGGGTACGACGACCGAGAACATCCCCTGAGACCTCGCCGGCGACGCCGAAGTTCCAGGTTTCGTCAGGATTCGATGTTCTCGCGCACGATCTCCCATCGCGTTCACTGCGAGTGCTAGGTTTGCCACCGCCGACGGTCGAGCGGGCGGACACCCCCTCACGGCGCTGTATTCAAGGTGCTTGGGGATTGTTTCTTGCGCGTGACGCCTGCGCATAACAATCACCTCACTATTGAAGGGGAAGCAGAATGGCAGCTTCGTACTTGACGCCAGGCGTGTACGTGGAAGAGGTTCCGTCGAGTTCGGCGACGCTCTCCGCGGGCGCCACCGCCGTTGCCGCATTCGTCGGTTTCACGGCCAAGGCTCCGACCGACGACCCGAGCGACCCGGACGGGCTCAAGCCCCGTCTGGTCACCAACTGGACCCAGTTCGAAGAGTTGTACGGCGGTTTCGTCAAGGGCGCCATGCTGCCCCACTCGGTCTACGGGTTCTTCAACAACGGCGGGAGCATGGCGTACATCGTCCGGATCCCCAACACGCAGCCGTCGGAGGAGCCGGGCACGCTGTCGCTCCCGTCGGGCGACCGTGCGCTCGGCCCGGCGGTCGAGTTCACCACCGCGGAGCCGAACGCCGACGTCACCGTCCGCATCGCTCCCGAGCCCGAGTCGGACGACGCGGACGACGACACACCGCCGAGCTACACGATCGACGTCGTCGGCGGAGACGACACGGAGACCTACACCGGCGTCACCCTCGGTTCGATCGCCTCCGAGCTGAAGTCCTCGACCAAGGTCAAGGTGGAGACCAAGATCGACGTCGCCGACCTGGCTGCCGACCTGCAGACCCTGCCCGCCGGTGCGTTCGCGATCGAGCCGGCCGCCCCGCTGCCGGTGCACGTCCCGGCCCGGGCGTTCTCGGGCAGCGAGTCGGCCCGCACCGGCATCTCCGGCCTGACGATCGCCGACGACGTCACGATGGTCATGGTCCCCGACCTGATCACCGCCGCCGGCAAGGACGACGGCACGATCGACCTCGGCGTGTGGAAGTCGGTCCAGCTCGCGTTGATCAACCACTGCGAGGGCCAGGCCAACCGCATGGCCGTGCTCGACGCCCCTCCGGGGATGTCGCCGCAGCAGATCAAGGAGTGGCGCAGCGACACCGCCATGTACGACTCCGCGTTCGCGGCGCTCTACTACCCCTGGATCCAGGTCGCCAACCCGGCCGCCACCAACGGCGACACCGAGATCATGGTGCCGCCGTCGGGTCACATGGCCGGCATCTGGTCGCGCACCGACACCAACCGCGGTGTGTGGAAGGCCCCGGCCAACGAGGTCGTGCGCGGCGCACTGAACGTCGAGACCAACATCACCAAGGCCGAGCAGGGTCTGCTCAACCCGATCGGGATCAACTGCATCCGTCCGTTCGGCACCCAGGGCATCCGCGTCTGGGGCGCCCGCACCCTCTCGTCGAACACCGACTGGACGTACATCAACGTCCGCCGCCTGTTCAACATGATCGAGACGACGATCATGAACGGGACCCAGTACGCCGTGTTCGAGCCGAACGACCAAGCGCTGTGGGAAGGCCTCAAGCGCACCGTCGGTTCGTTCCTGCGTGGACTGTGGCGCGACGGTGCCCTGTTCGGCGCCACCGCCGAGCAGGCGTTCTACGTCAAGTGCGACGAGGAGACCAACCCACCCGACTCGATCGATCAGGGCAAGGTCGTGGTCGAGGTCGGCATCGCCCCGGTGAAGCCGGCCGAGTTCGTGATCTTCCGGATCGCCCAGATCAAGGACGAGTCCTGAGTCCGGCACGGCCAGGAAGGAGCTAACCGATGGCAGTCATTTCACCAGGTCCCGTCCAAGACGAAGAACTGATCGGCTCGTGGTTCGAGGTCACGCTCGACAACGGCGTGTCCGGCATGTTCAGCGACGTCTCGGGCCTCGCGATCGAGGTCCAGGTCGTCGAGCAGACGTTGTCGAGCACCGACACCGCGACCCGCAAACGTCCGGGCACGGCCAAGTACAACGAGATCACGCTCAAGCGCACCCTGTCCCCCGACAAGGGGTTCTGGAACTGGGCCAAGAGCATCCGCGACGGCAAGGCCGACTTCCGCACCAACGGTGCCGTGATGTTGTACGACATCAGCGGCGCCATCATCGGCAACTGGAAGTTCGAGAACGCGTGGCCGTCGAAGTGGTCGGCCTCCGATCTCAGCGTCGACACCGACGATCTCATGCAAGAAGAAGTCACGTTGCAGGTCGAACTGCTGACGAGGGAGCAGTGATGGCAGCAGTACTCGGACACGACGACGACTTCCAGGGTTCGTTCTTCTCGCTCGTCATCGACGGGGTGACCCTCGCCTACTTCACGGGGTGCTCGGGTCTGTCGATGGAGTTCGAACCGATCAGTTTCAAGCAGGGCGACGGCGCACAGATCGTCGAGCGCAAGCGTCCGGGCCGGCCGAAGTACGGCGAGGTCGTGATGAAGCGCGGGCTCACGAAGAGCACCGACCTCTACGACTGGTTCGACGAGGTCGTCAAGGCGGCGAGCTCCACCCCGTACAAGACGGCGTCGATCGTCATCTTCGGCCGCGACGCCAAGGAGGTCGCCCGCTTCAACCTCGAACAGTGCTGGCCCTCGAAGCTGTCGGTCTCCGACCTCTCGTCGGGTTCCGACGACGTCATGATCGAAGAAGTGACGATGCAGCACGAGTTCATCGACTGGACGTGATCTGACCGTGGCAGGGCTCCAAACCCAGTTCGACTTCACCCTCCCGAAGGGTTTCGTCGACGACGACGGTGTG
>NZZV01000080.1 GCA_002698945.1 Acidimicrobiaceae bacterium | reverse complement strand
TCGTCCACGAAGACCACTGGACACTCGAACTCGCACCCGACCGCACACTCACCGTCCGACAACCCGACGGAACGATCTTCACCGTCACCGAACCCGACGTCCCACCACAACGACGCCAACGATCCAAGAGTGGTCGTCACCGGGAGCGACAACCCGCAGCGTGACGCACGCCGCCCGACCCGAGTCCGCAACGACCGGACGAACGAACCGACCGAGAGCACCCAGCCCTGCGCCGGGTAGCGGCGCGTGCCTCGGGCCATCGTTCCGGGCCGGCATGCCAACATGACCACATGCGCAAGTTCGTGATCATGGGCGTCCAGGGCAGCGGCAAGGGAACCCAGGCCCGACGCCTGGCGTCGGAGTACGAACTCGAACACATCGAGGTCGGCGACATCTTCCGATGGAACGTCCAACACCACACCAAGCTCGGCGCCCGCGTCCGACGCGACATGGATGCCGGCGAGTTGGTGGGTGACGACGTCGTCGAACAGGTCGTGCGCGATCGACTCGAGGCGCACGACTGGAACTACGGGTTCGTCATCGACGGCTTCCCGCGGACGGTCCGGCAGGCATCGTTCTTCCTCGAGCGGTACGACATCGACGCCGTCATCCACCTCGTGATGCCGGACGCCGAGGTCGAGGCTCGTGTCATGGCCCGCCGGGTGTGCGCCGAGTGCGGACTCGACTACAACCTGATGTCGCACCGACCCGAGGTCGAAGGGCAGTGCGACGTCTGCGGCGGCGAACTCGTCGCCCGCGACGACGACAACCCCGAGGCGCTGGCGCAACGGCTCCGCGACTACCACGAACGCACCGAGCCGGCGATCGACCTGTTCGCTCGCAAGGAGCGAGTCATCGAGATCGACGCGACGCTGACGAAAGACGGCGTGTTCGACGCCATCCGCGCCGAGCTCGGCCTCGCCAACGACTGATCCCGTGAGTACCCTCGTGTCATGGCGATGACCGACGAATCCGTCCGGACGATCGACGGGGTGCCACTCACCCCGAAGTCCGACCTGTACTTCCGCACGCCGCCCGAGTTCGACTCGGTCGAGGAGGAGCGGCTGCACCGCAAGCAGAAGCTCGCTGGTGCGCTCCGCCTGTTCGGCAAGTTCGGCTTCAGCGAAGGCGTCGCCGGCCACATCACGGTCCGCGACCCCGAGTTTCCCGACATGTTCTGGGTCAACCCGCTCGGCATGAGCTTCCGACACATCCGGGTGTCCGACCTGATCCTCTGCGACCACGAGGGCAACGTCGTGTACGGCAGCCACCACGTGAACCGGGCTGCCTACGTGCTGCACGCGGCGATCCACGAGGCCCGACCCGACATCGTCGCCGCCGCACACTCCCACTCGCCGTACGGTAAGTCGTTCAGCTCGCTCGGCATCCCGCTCGCCCCGCTGACGCAGGACGCCTGCGCGTTCTACGACGACCACGTCGTCATCGCCGAGCAGGGCGGCGCCGTCGTGTTCGAGGTCGAAGCCGGCAGGGAGTTCGCCTCCAAGTTCGGTGACGGCAAGGCGGCGATCCATCAGAACCACGGCTTGTTCACCGTCGGCACGACCGTCGACGAGGCCTGCTGGTGGTTCGTCACGATGGAGCGCTCGTGCCAGGCCCAGCTCATGGCCATGGCAGCGGGCACGCCCATCGAGATCCGCGACGAGTACGCCCGCTACACGTTCGAACAGACAGGATCGCACCAGGTCGGATGGTTCCAGTTCCAGCCGATGTGGGACGAGATCCAGCGCACCGACCCCGACCTGTTCGACTGACCGGCGACTCACCCTCGGCCCCGGAGTTCGACCAACCAACCGGCCGACCGCCACACCCGTTGACCTGCGAATCCGAGGACCGGTGATGCCGGCGCCGCGGCGTTCCGCGTGATCTGGACCGAAGGCATCTTCGGCACGGTGCTCAGCGTGAGTTCCTGGCTGTTCACGGCCATCGTCGGTCTCGTCGCGCTCGTCGTCGCTCGTGGCGTGATCGCAACGAGCGCCTCGCGACGGCTGGTACCGGCCCGGCGTGAGATGGTGGCGGCTGAGTCCCGGCTCGCCGCCCACGACGCCACGTTCGGACGCACTCCCTGAACGCAGCGCTCGGCGCCGCTCGTCAGCCGCCACCGCGGATCGCGCGATCAGGTGGCGATCAGGACGAACGCCATGACCCAGACGACACCGGGCCCGAACACCGACGCGGCGGTCCACCCGGCTTCGGATCCCGACCGACCCCGCAACGCCGCCCACCCGACGAAGGGCGCGGCGACCGACAGCACCGCCAGAGCGGCCAGCACGACGAGCCACGAACCGGTGCCACAGTCGTCCTCCAACGAGCACCCGACGTCGCGTGCCAGGCCCAGCAGCACGGTGGCGAGCCCGACGGCGATGCCGAGCACGAACGACGTGGTGAAGACGGCGGCGGCCCAGCGCGGCCGCTCCCGCTCGAGGGATGTCCCGGCACCACCCATCGGGGCATCGTAGGCACCGAGCACGACTCAGTGCCCGTGGCTCGCCCAACACGACAGCCGACAACGACGGACAGCACCAACGCGCCGACCGCCATCACTCCCGACGCGAACCCGTCGCCGCACCACCCATCTGGCCACGCCAGCACCGAACACGACTCAGTCACCGTGGCCGTCACCGGCGACCGACGTGATCACGAACCCGGCCACCACCATCGCCATCCCGAGCACGTGAACCCACTCGAACGATTCACCGAGCAGGACCCACCCGCCCAGGCAACGACGGCACCGAACACAGCTCAGTGCCCGTGGCCCTCCCCCGCAACGGACGTGATCACCAACCCGGCCAGCACCGTCGCCATCCCGAGCACGTGGATCCACTCGAACGGTTCGCCGAGCAGGACGTACGACAGCACCAACGCGCTGATCGGCATGACGCCCATGAACACCGAGGCGGTCGTACCGCTCACCTGGCGGTTGCCCATGAACCACAGCACCGAGCCGAGTGCCATGGTGCCGGCGCCCCACCAGAGTGCGCCGAGCCATTCGGAGCCGGAGGGCGCCGCCCAGTCGAATCCGACGAGATCCCAGATCGCGAGCGGTGAGAAGGCGACGATCGCGACGACCGCAGCGAGCAGCGTCAGGCTCATCGGATCGAGATCGGCCGACAATCGCATCCCGATCAGCGTGTAGGTGGCCTCGCAGCAGACGGCGGCGAAGACGAGCAGCGACCCGACCACGACGAGGTCACCGGCGCCACTGCCGGTCGAGCCGAACAGGTTCACGATGACCACACCGGTGACGGCGAGTGCAATCGCGACGGTCTTCCACTTCGTGAGGTGATCGCCGAGGAACACGACCGACGCGATCGCCGTCACGGCCGGGGTCGTCGCCATCACGACCGCACCCACGACGCCCGGCGCCTCGCGCATGCCGATCAGCATGAACGCCGTGAACGCGAAGGTGCCGACGACACCGATCGCTGCGACGCGCCAGTGATCCTCACGGTCCATCTCTCGAACGACGGTCCAGAGCGACGGCTCGTCGCGTCGACGGCGCCGCCACCACACGAGCGGTGCCAGCACGAGGGCCGCAACGACCATGCGGGTCATCGAGCCGAGCCACACCGGGAACGACCGGCCGACGATCCTGCTGACCGGCGTGGCCGACCCGAAGCACGCCATGCCCATCACCATCAAGGCGGCGGTACGCGGCGCCAGCCTTGATTCGGGCTGGTGGGCTCCAGCGTCGGTGGTGGTAGTGGTAGTGGTAGTGGTAGTGGTGGTGGTGTCGGTGTCGGCGGTGGCATCGGTCGCCATGGAGTGCACGTACCCGAACCGACTGCGCCAGAATCGCACCGTGCCCGAGACGACCGCATCGACGAACCGTTCGTCGATCCTGAACACCGCGCCGCCCGAGGCGCTGTTCGTGCTGTCGGCACTGTCGCAGTACATCGGGGCTGCCATCGCGGTCACCGTCTTCGACGAGGTCGAGCCGCAGACGGTCGCATGGTTCCGCGTGATCGGAGCGGCGATCGCGCTCCTGGCGATCTCGCCCGGTTTCCACCGCGGCTGGACCCGCCGCGACCTGATCGGCGCGGCGGTGTTCGGGACCGCCACCGCGTTGATGAACCTGTTCTTCTATCTCGGCATCGCCCGGATCGACCTGGGCAAGAGCGTGGCGATCGAGTTCCTCGGGCCGATCGCCGTCGCCGCCGCGACCACCCGCTCGATGCGAAACGGCGTCGCGCTGGTCGTCGCCGTCGTCGGCGTGATCACGCTGGGCGGCGTGGAGATCGGCGACAACACCCTCGGGGTCGTGTTCATCCTGATCTCGTCGGCGATGTGGGCCGCGTACATCGTGTTCGGTTCGAAGGTGGCACAGGTTCGTCCCGGCGTCGCCGGTCTGGGTGTGGGCCTGGCGATCGGTTCGATCGTGATCGCCCCGGCGGGTGCACCGTGGAGCGGTCCGGTCTGGGTGTCACCCACCCTGCTGCTCCTGTGCTGCGCGACGGGCGTGTTCTCGAACGCGATCGGCTACGGCATCGACCAGTACGTGCTGCGGCGTATCCCGATCCGGCGGTTCAGCGTCCTGCTCGCGACCCTGCCGGTGACCGCCGTGTTCATCGGATGGGTCGCGCTCGACCAGACTCCATCGTCGCTCGACCTCGCCGGCATCGGCCTGGTGCTGATCGGCGTAGCGGTCCAGGAACGTGACGAGATCGTCGGCCTCCCCGAACCTGGCTGAAACCGACCTGCCCATCCTCAACCGATCAGGTCGAGCACCGCGTCGACGTCGAGCCCCGGCGCCGAGTGACCGTCCACACCGACCACGGTGTCGGCGACGAACAGCGCATTCGTGACCGCCTCCTCGGCCGCGTCCACCACTGCCTCGAAGACCGATCCGAGCGACCGGTCGGCGAGGACGGTGACGTCGACGAGACCGAGCGCCTCTCGCTCGATCCGGTTCGTGGTGGACACGGCCAGGAAGATGTCGCCGCTGCCGTGGTGGGCGACCGAACCCACCCGAGCGAGGCCCAGCCCGACCCGGCGGGCGAGTCGCTCGCACTGCCGGGCGTCGAGCGGGATGTCGGTCATCACGAGGCCCAGACAGGACCCACCCCGGTCGAGGGTCGGCGTCGTGTCGAGGCCGGCCGCGAGTCGGGGTCCGACGAGGCGGCCCTGGATGCGCAGCTGCTCGGCGCCCCCGAAGTTGCAAAGCACGAGGACGCCGACCGTGCCGACACCCTCGATGACCCTCGATGACGTGCCGATGCCGGATTTGTGCCCCATCGTGACCATGCCGGTGCCGGCACCGACGACGCCCTCGTCAACGGGTCCGCCGACCGCCGAGTCGAGAGCGGTTCGGACGTCATCGGTCGCCACCCACCGGCGCGTGATGTCGTCGAGCCACGAGTCGTCGCACTCCCCGACGACCGGGAGCACCACCTCGCCGACCCCGGCAGCGAGAGCGGCATCGACCAACGCATCCGCTGCGCGACCGACGTTGTTGGTCGACACGAGTACGACGGGTGTCTCGAGGATGCCCCACTCCCGGATCTCGATCGATCCGGTCAACTCACCG
Source organism: Acidimicrobiaceae bacterium (assembly GCA_002698945.1). GTDB lineage: Bacteria > Actinomycetota > Acidimicrobiia > Acidimicrobiales > Ilumatobacteraceae > Ilumatobacter. The sequence goes on along the minus strand of NZZV01000080.1, from coordinate 17,017 downwards.
GCACCGTTGAGGACGGCCACCCCGGCGGCCATCGGCCGGTGGAAGAGATCACCGATCCCATCCGGCACGATCGCGGTCACGCCGGTCCGCCCGACGCCGTGGTCGCCCCGCCCTGGATCGCGCCAGATGGTCACCTGGCCGACCCGGACACCGGGCACGTCGGTGATGGCGTTGTGCCGCCCGACCGGGTGCGGCCCGAACTCGAGACCGAACTCGCGGGCACGACGGCGCGGCGACGGGGGCTCGAACACGCGGCGCATCGTAGACGGCGATCTGCCTCAGACGAGGTGAGCGGCGAACCAGGCGAGCACACGCTCCATCCGGTCGATGCGCCGGTCGGGCCGCCCGGTCGACGAGAAGGTGTGGTGCGATTCGGGGTACACGATGTACTCGACGTCGCGACGGAGGTGCCGCAGTGCGACGAACAGTTGCTCGTTGTCGCTCGCGGGACAACGGAGGTCGGATTCGGCCTGGAGGAGGAGGAGCGGCGCGCGAACCTCGGACACGTGACGGAGCGGCGACTGGCGCCACAGGCGCTCGACGCCGTCTGAACTGAGTGGATCCCCGAGCCTCGCCGCTCGGCAGTACTCCGGACCGCTGTCGGAGTTCGCCCAGACCGCCACCTGGTTGGTCACCCCGTTCTCCGACACCGCGGCCCGGAATCGGTCGGTCGTCCCGACGATCCAGTTGACGACGAACCCGCCGTAGCTCAGGCCCATGATCCCGAGCCGAGCCGGATCGGCCCAACCGAGTTCCACCACGTGATCGACGGCGGCGTGAACGTCGTCGACGTCGACACCGCCCCAGGCGCCCAGCTGTGGCGTGATCCAGTCGGCGCCGTAGCCGGCACTGCCTCGGATGTTCGGGAGCACGACGCGGTACCCAGCGCCGACCAGCATCGCCACCTCGATGTGCGGCGCGGGCGCCCACCCGCCCAGCGGACCGCCGTGGACGTCGACGATGGTCGGCAACGCCTCGTCGCCAGTGCCGGGTGGACACGCCACCCACGTCTCGATCGGGCCACCCGGCCCGGGCACGTCCAGTCGCCGCATCTCGGGTTGCCGGTAGCGGCGTTGCCAGGCCGAACCGAACGTGGAGTGGCGGCGGAACTCCCGGTGGGCGGCGGGCACGGACAGATCGACCGTCAGCACGTCCATCGCGCGTCCCCCGAGCGTGGCCAACACGGCGACCCGTCCCGACGACGACGGCGCCTCGGGAGCGACCGCCAGCTGGTGGACCGCCACATCGGCCCACGGACCGGGATCGGTCCGCAACGACGCGGCCGGCCCCTCGACGACGGCACCGGTCCGGGTGTCGATCACCCATCGCTCGGGCAGGCTCCGTCCGCGATCGGTGACGACGGCGACGATCGTGTCGCTGTCGAGCCACGCCGGGCCGGTCCGACCGTGTGCCATCCAGCCGTGCAGATCGGTGTCGGTCCAGTTGCCGATCGGCCGGTCGAGTCGTGCCGAACAATCGGTCGGTTGCGCCCGATCCGTCGGATCGGGCCAGCAGCAGCCCTGGAGCCACGTCGTCGAGCGGCTCGGGGTCGAGTGTCCCGACCGCGGCGATCCATCGGCCGTCGGGACTGAATGCCGGCTTGGTGACAGGTGCCCCGGTCGAGATCAGCGCGCGGGTCGCGGCGCCCGAGCCCGGCGCACCGAGCGCGGCATCGCGATCGGCATCGACATCGGCATCGGCATCGACGTCGACGCACCAGATCGAGGTACAGGGCCGCCGGTCGGGTTCGTCGCCCTGGTCGGCTTCGAACGCAATGGTCCGGCCGTTCGGGTGCCAGACGATCGATGCCACACCCCAGTCGCCGGTCGTGATCCGTCGTGGTGCCGACCGACCGTCGGCCGACACGACGAACAGATGCGACCAGTGATCGCGGTAGCCCGTCTCGTCCCAACGCCAGTCGGCACGCGTGACCCGACGAGCGGTCGGTGTGCGTCGCTTCGGTGAGCGCGCGGCCCGGGTCCCGATCGGCGGAGTGGCGCCGGTGACGAACCGGGGTGGGTCGGCGGGAGCGACGAATGCCAGCCGCGATCCGTCCGGCGACCACGCGATCTCACCGACGGCGCCGTGACCCGGAGCTGCGCCGTGTGGAGCGATCGTTCGGGCCGCCCCGCCGGAGACCTGAACGCGACACAGTGCTGCCGGCCGATCGTCGTCGTCGACCCACGATCGGATGAAGGCGACCGACCGACCGTCGGGCGACACACGCGGCCACGTGTCGCGGACCCTGCCCGATGTGAGCCGTCGGGGAGCTCGTCGCCCGACGAGATCGACGACGAAAAGGTGGCTCTCGTACTCACCCCGTCGGACCACGCGTCGCACGACGACGGCGAACGTTCCGTCGGCGACGACGTCGATCTCCTCGACGACGACGATCCGCTGGATGTCCTCGGGTCGAAAGGGCTGTCGCCGCTGGTCGGCACTGGGCATCGGCCGACTGTAAGCCCGGTCGCGACGATTGGAACAGTCGCACCAGAACGTCACGGAACTGGGACTTGCGTTTCAGGCGGGCACTCGTCAGAATCACGCTCGACAATCCATTGGCGCTCAGGCGCCCTGTTCGTATTCGGGGAGAATTCGATGTCGAGGCGCCTGTTGGGTACCGGCCTGCTGGTCGGTGCCGTGTTCGCCGGGATCTCTGCCACGCCTGCCGCCGCGCAGGACGACGTGACGCTGATCGTGGGTCTGACCCAACCGTGGGAGACCCTGAACCCGGTCGTCGGGTTCGCAGTACCGGAGTACGAGGTGTGGAACATCCAGTACACCGGTCTCACGACCCGGTCGGCCGACGACTTCTCTGCCGAACCCGGCCTCGCCGAGTCGTGGGTCGAGAACGAACCGGGCCTCAGCTACACCTACACCCTTCGCGAGGGCCTCCTCTGGTCGGACGGCGAGCCGATCACCGCCGAGGACGTCGCGTGGAACATCAACACGTCGCGCGACCAGGAGTGGTCGAACTACATCTCGACCGTGACGAACCTGACTGCCGAGGTCGTCGACGACCGGACGGTCACCGTGACGTCGTCGGTACCCGACCCGCGCCTACCGGCCGTCGAGATCTACGTGCTCCCCAAGCACGTCTGGGAGGCCCAGGCGTCGCCGGAGACGATCGACAGTTATGACGGCCTCGACGGCGTCGGCAGCGGCCCGTTCACGATCTCCGACTACCGGTCGGAGGAATCGCTGACGATGACGGCGAACGAGAACTACTACGACGGCCGTCCGGTGATCGACACGATCATCTTCCGCTACTTCTCGAACCCGGATGCGATGGTCGCCGCGCTCCAACGCGGCGAGATCGATGCTGCGCAGGGCCTTCCGGCGTCGTCGGTGTCACAGCTCGAGGGTGAGGAGAACATCGAGGTCGTCGTCGGCTTCCAGGGTGGCTTCGACGAGATCGCCTTCAACGCGGGCGCCGTCGAAGGGCAGCCGCACCCGGCGGTGCTCGACTTCGGGTTCCGGACGGCACTCAACCACGCGATCGACAAGGCGGGGGCCACGGAAGACCTGTGGTTCGGGTTGGCCGAGTCGGCGACCACGATCAGCGTCAGCGCCGACCCGAAGTGGATTCCCGAGATCCCCGAGGACGAACTCTTCGCGTACGACCCCGATGTGGCGATCAGCATGCTCGACGATCTGGGCTACGTCGACACGAACGGCGACGGGTTCCGTGAGATGCCGGGTGGCGGCGACAACATCGTGCTCCGCCACGCCGTCAACACCGACTCTGATCTCGGTGGTGCGATGGGTGAGCTCTTCAGTGGGTGGATGAACGCGGTCGGCATCGACGTCGAGTTGTCGGCGTACGACCAGGACCAGCTGTTCGGCGTCATCGTCGACGGCACCTACGACACCTTCTATTGGGGATGGGTGCCGTTCGTCGATCCCGACCCGATGTTGTCGTACTTCACCGAGGCCGAGCTGTACAACTACAACGACGCCAACTGGACGAACGCTCGATTCGAAGAGCTGTACCTCGAGCAGAAGGAAGAGGTCGACGTCGATCGACGGATCGAGATCGTGCACGAGATGGTGCGCATCCTCCACGACGACGCCGCCTACGTCGCACTGTGGTATTCGCCCGACATCCAGGCGGTCCGTACCGACCGCTTCGAGGGCTACGTCCGCCAGCCCGCCGACATCGGTCCGGTGATCTTCTCCCAGTCGTCGCCGTCGTACGCCCTGCTGCAGCCGGTCGGTGCCGACGAGGGCACGACGGGAACGACCGACTCGACCGACGACACCGTCGAGGGATCGGGGGACGAAGCGGGCGCTGGGACGACGGCGGCGCCGACCGATGGAGACGCCTCCGACACCGACACCGACACCGGCACCGGTACCGACGATGACGGTGAGAGTGATGGTGGTGGTGATGGTGACGGCGACAACACCACCGTGATCCTGATCGTCGTCATCGCGGTGCTCGTGGTCGGCGCCGGTGTGGCGCTCGTCCTGAAGCGGAAGGGCTCGGCCGACGACCGTGAGTGAGCCCGACCACGATCCCGATCCGCAACGGTGAACGCCGCCTTCGTCGGCAAGAAGATCCTCGGGTCGATCAGCACGTTGATCTTCGTGCTGATCGTCAACTTCTTCCTGTTTCGCGTCGTCCAGAAGGACCCGGTCGGCAGCCTGTTCCGTGGCAGCCGGGTCCCACAGGCGAAGCTCGACGAGCTCCGCGATCAGTTCGGGCTCGAGGATCCGCTCCCGACCCAATTCGTGCTGTACGTGCGCGAGACCGCCCGGTTGAACTTCGGCATCTCGTACCAGACCCGGCAGCCGGTGTGGGACGAGATCCAGTCGAAGATCTGGCCGACGGTGCTGCTCGTCGGGGTGGCGGCGATCCTGTCGGCGCTGTTCGGCATCATCGGTGGCTTCATCGCCGCATGGCGCCGTGGCTCGGCCACCGACTACTCGATCACGTCGTCGACCATGGTCTTCTACTCGATGCCCGACTTCTGGCTCGGCATGCTGCTCCTCGTCGGATTCGCAGTGATGCTCCCCTGGTTCCCCGTGGGTGGCATGTCCGATCTGGGGTCGTCGGCGACCGGCATCGAGGCGGTGATCGACCGACTCCATCACCTGGCGTTGCCGGCACTCACGCTCACGCTCGCCTACCTGGGCGAGTACGCGATCGTGGCTCGTTCCTCATTGCTCGACGTGATGGGCGAGGACTACTTGACGGTCGCGCGCGCCAAGGGGCTCCGCGACAAGCTGGTGCGACGCCGGCATGCCGTGCCCAACGCCCTGCTCCCCGTGGTCACGCTGGCGGCGATCAACCTCGGGTTCGTCCTCTCCGGGGCGATCGCCGTCGAGACCGTGTTCGGCTGGCCGGGCCTCGGGCGGGCGACCGCCGACGCGATTCGCGGCCCCGATCTCCCGATGCTGCAGGGGCTGTTCCTGGTCTTCAGCGCAGCGGTCATCTTCTTCAACCTGATCGCCGACCTGGTGTACGTGTGGCTCGACCCCAGGGTGCGCCCGACGTGACCGTCGCCGACGGCACCGCCCGACCGCGCAATCCGGCGTGGGATCGACGGCGGACAGCGCTGCGCTCGTTCACTCGCGAGTTCTGGGCGTCACGACCCGGCCGATACGGCCTGTTGATCCTGCTCGCCTTCGTGGTGCTCGCGCTCGCGGCGCCGCTCGTCGCCGACCGATCCGGACTCGACACGGCCGTCGCCCGGGCCAACGACGTCCCCCAGTGGGCGTCGCCGAGTGAGTATCCGCCGCTCGGCACCGACTATCTGCGACGTTCGGTGTGGGCCCAGTTCGTCTGGGGCAGCCGGGTGTCGCTGTTCGTCGGCCTCGCCGCAACGGTCGTCACGATCGCGCTCGGGTCGGTCATCGGCGTCGTCTCCGGCTTCCTCGGCGGACGCACCGACGCCGTCCTGATGCGCTTCACCGAGTGGTTCCTCGTCATCCCGTTCCTCCCGCTGGCGATCGTGCTGGCGTCGGTGCTCGGGCGTTCGGTCTGGAACATCATCTTCGTGATCGGGGTGACGTCGTGGCCGGCCACCGCGCGTCTCGTGCGGGCCCAGGTGCTGACGGTCAAGCAGCGGCTGTTCGTCGATCGGGCCCGATCACTCGGCGCCTCGCGCACCCACATCGTGTACCGGCACATCATGCCGAACGTGTCGGGGCTGATCCTCGCCAACGCCACCCTCGCCGTGCCGATCTCGATCCTCACCGAAACGACGCTGTCGTTCCTCGGCCTCGGCGACCCGCAACGCCCGTCGTGGGGCAAGACGCTCGTCGAGGCGTTCGAGAACGGAGCGATCACGTTGCGGGCATGGTGGTACTTCGTACCCGCCGGTGTCGGCATCCTGCTCGTCGTGCTGGCGTTCACGCTGATCGGCCAGACGCTCGAGCAGATCGCCGACCCCCGACTGAAGGGCCGGCGATGACGCTCGACGAGCGCGGCACGGTCGACGCTCAGGGACCGTACGACACACCGCTCCTGCAGGTCGACGACCTGCACGTCACGTACCGCACCCGCTCCGGCGACGTCCCGGCGGTCCAGGGCGTGACGTTCACGCTCGAACGCGGCGGCTCACTCGGTCTCGCCGGCGAGTCGGGTTGTGGCAAGTCGACGCTGGCCAACGCGATCCTCCGGCTGCTGCCGACGGGCACCCAGGTCGACGGGTCGGTGCTGCTCGCCGGCCAGGACATCCTCGCCATGAAGCCGGGACGCCTCCGTTCGGTGCGGTGGACCGAGGGCGCGATCGTCTTCCAGGGTGCGCTGCACGCGCTCAACCCGGTCCAGCAGATCGGCAAGCAGATCGCTGAACCGATGCTGCTGCACCGGACCCAACCGTCCAAGGGCGCGGCGGCTCGGCGAGTTCGTGAGCTGCTCGAACAGGTCGGTCTGCCGGGTGACCGGGCCCGTTCGTATCCGCATCAGTTGTCCGGTGGCCAGCGCCAACGCGTCCTGATCGCGATGGCGCTGGCCTGCGAGCCGGCGCTCCTGCTCGCCGACGAGCCCACCACCGCGCTCGACGTCATGGTGCAGGCCCAGGTGCTCGCGCTGCTCGCCGATCTGCGCGGCGAGCACGGGCTGTCGATGATCTTCATCACCCACGACCTCTCGGTGCTCACGGACGTGTGCGACTCACTCGCCGTGATGTACGCCGGCCGAGTCGTGGAGGAGGGCCCGAGCGATCGGGTGTTCCGATCGCCGCAGCACCCCTACACACGGGCGCTGGCCGCGGCGTTCCCGACGATCGGCGACCCGGCATCGCGTTTGCGCCCGGCCGGTCTGGCCGGCGATCCTCCCGACCCGGCGAACCTGCCGGGCGGTTGCGCGTTCCACCCCCGCTGCGCCGTTGCCGAGGACCGATGCCGAACCACGACCCCGGTGCTCGCGCCGGTCGCAGCGGGCCGTCGTGCGGCCTGCCTGCTCGTCGAGGCAGCACCGTGAGACACATCGACACGAACGAGACGAACCGCGACGAGACGAACCGCGACGAGACGACGGCCGTCACGTCCGACGTCGTCGTGCGGATCACGGACCTCGCCGTGCACTTCGGCGCCGCCAAGGCGGTCGACGGGGTGTCGCTCGACGTGGCGCCCGGCGAGGTCGTTGCGCTCGTCGGCGAGTCGGGCTCGGGCAAGACGACGCTCATCCGCGCCGTCCAGGGACTCCAACCGGTCACGGCAGGATCGATCGAGCTGCCCGGCGGCGAATCGCGCGGGCGACGACGGCGGCCGGACGTGCAGATGGTGTTCCAGGATCCGACCGGTGCGCTGAATCCACGGCAGACGATCCACGAGATCGTGGCCGAGGGACTGCGGATCCGACGTGAGCGCGGCGACGAAACGGCACGCGTGATCGAGGCGCTCGGTCGGGCCGGCTTGCGGCCCGCCGAGCGGTTCCTGCACCGGTATCCGCACGAGATCTCCGGTGGCCAACGCCAGCGCGTCGTGATCGCCGGCGCCATGGTGATGGAGCCACGGTTGCTGCTCGCCGACGAACCGGTGGCGTCCCTCGACGCGTCGATCCGGGGGGAGATTCTGGCCCTGATGCGATCGCTGGTCGACGAAACCGGGTTGGCGATCGTCGCGGTGACCCACGATCTCGGACTGGCCTGGAACATCGCCGACCGGATCGCGGTGATGTACCTCGGCCGGATCGTCGAGCTCGGCCCCGCCGAGGAGGTGTTGGCCGACCCGCAGCATCCCTACACCCGGGCGCTGCTGTCGGTGGTCCCCGAGATGGAGCGGATGGAGCAGCAGATCCTGGTCGGCGAGACGCCCGATCCCGCACGCATCCCGACGGGGTGTCGATTCCATCCCCGGTGTCCGGTCGTCGCTTCGGGCGAAGCGGCACGGCTCGGCATCGAGGCGCGGTGCCGGGGCGAGGACGTGGTGTTGACCGAGCGGTCGCCTGCCCACTCGGCGGCCTGCCACGCCACCGCCTGAGCTGCGTCAGGAGCGGGGCAGGGTCGTGCGCCAGGTGCGGCTGCGCATCAGTTCGTCGTGTTCCCACACGTCGAGCACGATCTCGGCCCGCAGCTCCGACTCGTCGCTCTCCACGTGGAGTCGGGCCGTGGTGCGCGCCGTCACATCCGGCCAGACGATCTCGAAGCTCGATGTGCCACGGGCCCAAGCCGACGCCGGGTCGATGATCGACACGCCGAGTTCGCCCCGGTAATCGTCGGTGACGACCGCGCCGTCGACGCCGTCGTACGTACCGCCGTACCGGGTGGCGACCCTCGTCTCACGCGCCAGCACGTCATGCTGGATCCGCCACTCGACACCCTCGGCGTCGTCGTCGCTCGGCCCCTCACCCGGCACGAATCGGTGTGTGCTGTCCGCCAGTCCGTCGACCACCGGCAGGTCGAGCACGACCGACCCGGCATCGACGGACAACGTGAGCGCACCCGGCGGCGGCCAGCAGTTGGGCCAGTCGGTACCGGCGACCGCGAGCCGGATGATGTGTCCGGGCACGAGGCGCCAGGTGGTCGCCTCCAGCCCGATCGTGACGTCGAGCCACTCCCCCGGCACCAGATCGGACGGCGAGCGCCCGACCTCGCCCGCGGCGTCGGCCGGCCAGCAGCCGACGTGGCGCAGGTCGAGCATGCCGCGGGTGATCAACGTGGACGTGCCGTCGGGAGCGACGTCGCAGAGCTTGACGCTGACATGGCCGAACGTTCGATCGGACGACACGCGCAGCGACACCGAGGCGGTGCCGAGCAGGTCGGTCCCAGCGACGGTGTCAGGTGTGTCGACGAGATCCATGACCGGCCAATCCCAGCAGAGCGAGCGCGCGTTGTCGGCCCGCTGGTCGAGCGGTTGGCCCCACGGCAAGGCTCCACCGCACGAGTTCCAGGCCGCCACGCCGACGTCGCCGTGCACTCGCAGTCGCTCGTGGTCCGATCGCGTCGATCGACAACGCAGGCGGCGGACGCCGGCGGTCGGCCAACCATCGAGATCGACCCACCGACCGGGGTGGAAGGCGAGGTCGGGTTCGGCAGCCACGGGTTCGCGCACGTAGACCTGGCCGGGTGAAGCTGCCGACGGCGGCCCGTCGCGCAAGTGCTCGTCGAAGAAGGCGATGATCTCCTTGTCGTCGTCCACGTTCGGACCCGGCCGAGCCCGGGCGGGAGCCTGGTGGACCCACGGCCCGGCGAGCAGTCGCCAGGGCAGGCCGTGCCGCGAGTACTGCTCGACGACACGGAACGAGTTGTTGCGGTAGCCGTCGGCCCACCCGACGATCAGCATCGTGGGGCACCCCATCCGCTCGTAGCCGGCGCCGTCGGGCCCGAGCCGGATCGAACCCCGTCGCCACGTCGGCGCGTCGAGCGGATGCTCCAGCCACTCGATCAGCCACGCCGGTGTCTCGTCGACGCGACGCAGCCATGCCGATCGCCACGAATCGAGGTCGCCGTCGAGGCGAGACGGTGTCGGCGGCAGCGCGTTCATCGCCACCATGTAGAGCGGGTAGTCGATGAGGTCGAGGGCCCTGAGGACGCCGCCGCAGTAGTGGACGTCGTCGGTGTAGCGATCATCGGTGGCGTACGCGGCCACGACCGCCCCGAGCGCGGTGAGGCCCAACGCGTCGACGGCGGCCGCCAGCTGCAGCGCGTTGAACCCGGAGTACGACGTGCCGAACAGGCCGACCCGGCCCGACGACCATGGCTGTTCGACGATCCAGGCGACGACACCGGCCAGGTCGTGGAGTTCGACGGCGGGGTACTCGTCGGTCGCGATGCCGCCCGACGACCCCGTCCCCCGAAGATCGACGCGCACGACGGCGAACCCGGCGTCGACATAGCGCAGGTACGACGAGGTGTACGACGCGGTGACGTCGTCCTTGCGGTACGGCAGCGCCTCGACGAGCGCGGCCACGCCATCGGCGTGGTCAGCGGGTAGGTGGACGTCGACCGACAACCGGACCCCGTCCTCCACGTCGATCCAGGCGTGCACGAGGCGACGCTACTCGGCGGCGGTCCGGGCTGGACGATCCACTCCATCCGGCCGCCCGGCAGGAAGTACTGTTCCACCGTGAGCCTGACGCTGCCTGCCTCGTGGTATCGGGATCCCGCCGTGTTCGAGCGGGAACGACAATCGGTCTGGCGATCCGAGTGGCTGATGTACGCCCCGGCGGCCAAGCTCGACACGCCGGGTCAGTACGTGGCCGAAGAGGTGGCCGGCTTCCCCGTGTTCGTCGTGGTGGCACCCGACGGATCGCTGCGTGGCTATCACAACGTGTGTCCGCACCGCGCCGGCGTGATCGTGTGGCCCGGTGACGGCACCGCAGGGAACCTCGTCTGTCGCTATCACGGCTGGGCGTTCGGGTGGGACGGCGGGCTCAAGGCGGCGCGCGACTTCGGCGACGACCCCGGCCTGTGTCCGTCCGACAACACCCTCGTCGCGATCCACGTCGAGCGCTGGCGCAACCTCGTGTTCGTCCACCTCGGCGAGGACCCACCCCCGCTGGCCGACGCGTTGGCGCCGTTCGCGCTCGAGTGCGAGGCGTTCGACATGGAGGCGATGACGTACGGCCATCGTCTGGTCCGGGTGCTCGCGTGCAACTGGAAAACGTACGCCGACAACTATCTGGAGGGGTATCACGTCCCCCTGATCCACCCCAGCCTCAACCGGGCGCTCGACATGTCGACGTACCGCGTCGAGGTGCCGGACGAGAGCTACTGCATCCACCGCGCCGACACCGCCGAGGGCTCACCCTCGGGCGGCGCGTGGCTGTTCCGCTATCCCAACCTGGCGGTCAACGTCTACGCCGATGGGATGAACGTCGAACGGATCGTCCCCGCCGGCCACGGCACGACGCACGTCGTCTACGACTACTTCGCCACCGATCCCGACCAGATCGAGGCGATGGTCGAGATGTCGAACGTCGTGCTCGACGAGGACCAGATGATGTGCGAGGTCGTGCAGCGCAACCTCGACGCGGGCATCTACCGGGCCGGGCGCCTGAGCCCGAAGCACGAGAACTCCGTCGGCTGGTTCCAGCGACGTGTGGCGTCGGCGCTCGGCGAACGATCGTGACCGGCCCACTTCGCCCGACCCTCGACGCGTCGGTGTACCTCGACGAACCAGCGTGGCTCGCCGAGCGGGAACGGATCTGGTTCGGTCAGTGGATTCTGGTCGGACGTGCGGAGGACGTGCCCGACCCGGGCGATCGTCTCGTCGCCGACGTGGCCGGTGAGTCCGTGCTGATCGTGCGCGACGACGAGGACGATCTGCACGCGTTCGCCAACGTGTGCCGACACCGTGGTGCCCAGCTGGTCGACCCATCGGGTCCGGCGTGCGGCAACGTCGGCGCCATGATCCGTTGCCCCTACCACGCATGGTCGTACGGATACGACGGCGCATTGCGGCGAGCGCCGTTCCTCGACGCCGCCGCACTCCCGGACATCCACCTGGCGACATGGTCCGTCGACACCTGGGGCGGTTTCGTCTTCGTCCACGCCGGTGAGCCGGGCACGTCGTTGTCCGACCAGCTCGGCGCGGTCGTCGACCGAACCGTCCGCTATCCACTCGCCCAGCTCCGCCGGGGTGTCACGCTCACCTACGAGGTGGCCGCGAACTGGAAGATCCTGGCCGAGAACTACAACGAGTGCTACCACTGCGGCCCGGTGCACCCGGAGCTGTGCGACCTGGTGCCGCTGTTCCGTCGCGGCGGGGGCGGGCTCGACTGGCCCGATGGCATCCCGCACCGCGACGGTGCCTGGACCTTCACGACGACCGGCACGACGACCAGGCAACCGTTCCCGGGGCTCGACGACGCCGAGCTCGTGCGCCACAAGGGCGAGCTCGTCTATCCGAATCTGCTGCTCAGCTTGTCCGCCGATCATGTGGCGGCGTTCCGGCTCGCCCCCAGGGGCCCCGGTGCGACGACCGTGATCTGCGACCTACTGTTCCATCCCGACGCGATCTCGGCGGACGACTTCGACCCGAGCGACGCGTCCGAACTCTGGGACCTCGTCAACCGCCAGGATTGGGCGATCTGCGAGAGCGTGCAACGCGGGATGCAGTCACGCAGCTGGCAGGGCGGGTGGTTCGCCCCGATGGAGGACGACGCTGCCGACATCGCCGTCTGGTACGAGCGGGCGATGCGACAAGCGGGAGCGCCATGAGCGAGCGTGACTACGAGGTGGGAGTCGTCGGACTCGGCGGGCTCGGATCGGCCACCGCGTACTGGCTCGCACGGCGCGGGGTGTCGGTCGTGGGGCTCGAGCAGTTCGAGCTCGGCCACGTCCGCGGCGCCTCGCACGACCACTCGCGCATCATCCGGCGCTCGTACCACACGCCGGGGTACGTCGAACTGACGGCTGATGCGTACTCGGCGTGGGATGCGGTCGAGCGCGACGGCGACACTCGGATCGTCACCCGCACCGGCGGGATCGACCTCTTTCCCGACGGCGCGGCGATCGAACCCGGACCGTACCGAACGAGCCTGGATGCAGTCGGGGTGCCGTACGAGTGGGTCGACGACGCCGAGATCCGACGCCGATGGCCGGCGTTCGACCGGGGCTCGGTGGTCCGCGACGGCGTGATGGGATTGTTCTCCGCCGAGACCGGCATCGTTCCCGCCGGGCCTGCCACGGCGACCCTGCAACGGCTCGCCGTCGGCCACGGCGCCGACCTTCGGGCGCACACACCGGTCGTCGCGGTCCAGCCGACCGGCGGCGAAGTCGAGGTGGTGACCGCGACCGGGTCGGTGCGCTGCGGCGCAGTCGTCGTGTGCGCCGACGCGTGGACGAATCGTCTGCTCGCCCCACTCGGCCACCGGATCGGGATGTTGACGACGCGTGAGCAGGTGAGCTACTTCCCGACCTCCGATCTCGACGACCTCCGGCCGGGTCGCTTCCCGGTCTGGATCTGGATGGACGACCCGAGCTTCTACGGCTTCCCGACCTTCGGCCCACCGGAGGTGGAGGACCGCCTCAAGGGTTCGGAAGACTGCGGAGGTGAGGCGGTCGACCCCGACACCCGCACCTTCGACCCCGACGACACGATGGAGCGTCGACTCGCCTCCTTCATGTCGGAGCTCGTCGGCGATCGGTTCGGGCGCCCGTCGACGACCACCTGTCTGTACTCGCTGACCAGCGACCGGGACTTCGTGGTCGATCGGCTGCCGGATCACCCGAACGTCTGTGTCGGACTGGGTGCCGCCCACGGTTTCAAGTTCGCCGCGTGGTTCGGCCGAGTCCTCGCCGACCTCGCCACCGGTGGCACCACCGGCCCCGAACTCGCTCCGTTCGCCGTCGATCGCCCCGCACTGTCACGGCCCGTCAACCGGGAGGCCTGGTTGGTCTGAGCGGCCGCCCCTGGTCGGACTCGGCGTCAACGGGCGCCGATCGTGGTGCGGTGGAGGAGCCGGTCGTGACCGTCGTAGCCACCGGTCGCCCGATGCAGGACCGAGCGGTTGTCCCACATGGTCAGCATGTTCGGCTGCCAGGCGTGGCGGTAGACGAACTCGTCACGGGTCTGCCAGGCGTACATCTCCGCGAGCAGGTCGCGGGCCTCGGCGTCGTCCATGGCGTCGATGCCGATGATGTAGCCGATGCACCCGAACAGCCCGGGTCGACCCGTCTCGGGATGCTCGCGGATGATCGGATGCAGCTGGGTCGCCATCGCCGACTCGTCCGGACGGATCGACATGCTGCGATCGGTCCGCTGGTCGTCGTCGCCGTACATGCCGCTCGGGGCGTAGCCACCGCGAGCCGAGTGGATCGCGAACCGACCCTCCAACCGTTCGCGCAACGACGGCGGCATCGCGTCGAGTGCCGCGTGCTGATCGGCAAAGAGGGTGTCGCCACCCCGGGGCGGGATCGTGATCCCGTACAGACAGGTGCCGGCGGGCGGTCGCGCCTGGAAGCTCCAGTCGGAATGCCAGTTCTCGGCGAACAGCGGCGCCGTCTCGTCGGCGCGCCGACTGATGGCGATGACGTGGTCACGACCGTCGATCGGAGCGATGAACGGGTCGTCGCCGAACGGGCCGAAGCAGGTCGTGAACCGCTCGAGATCGTCGTCGGTGAGCACCTGGTCGGGGAACGAGAGCACATGGTGTTCGAGCCACGCCGCGCGGATCGCAGCGATCGTCGCGTCGTCGAGTGGCCGCCTCAGGTCGACACCGCGCACGGCTGCGCCACAGACCTGTCCCGACGGTTCGACCTCGATCGCCACGGCTCCCACGTCGCTGCACCGTAGACGCTTTTCGTCAGGTCGTCCCGAGCCGCGCCGTGGCGTACGCGGACACCATCAGTTCCAGCTCTTCGACCGCCTGCTGACGACCCGGCATCGAAGGTGGATGTACGACGAGGGTGTGACGAACCGTCTCGATGATCAGTTCGATGACGACGCGTGGGTCTGCGCGCCTGTCCAGTCCGAGGCGGCCCAGCCGGTCGACGAACGTGTCGACCAGCGCGGTGCGGACGACGTGTCCGGGCGAGTCGTCGCCGTCCGGCCGCAGGTCTTGCGCGAGCCGGTAATAACCGGTGTGGGTGACCTGGAGATCGGCGGCGCATCGGACGAGCCCGCTGACGATGGCCGCGACATCCTCGCCCTTGCGGCCCTCATGGTCCTCGTTGGCGCGGTCGAGGACGGCACCGAACGCTGCCACTGCATCGGCCAGGTATTGCTGCGCCAGGGCGTCGGCGATCGCCCGCTTGTCGGCGAAGAATCGGTACAGCGTCCCGACCGACACACCGGCCCGCTCGGCGATCGCCGTGGTCGTCACACCCGCCAGCCCGTGCGTCGCGAACTCGACGTCGGCGGCCGCGAGCAGCCGGTCGAGGGTCTCCCTCGACCGGCTCTGTTGCGGTGTGGACTTCAGCTCGATGTCACCAGGATCGCGCCGTTGGACTGTCGGGCGCACGTGATCCGGTCGTTCGACGTCGCCCAGGCGCCGGCGAGACATTGGCCGAGGACGGCGTGGCCGGCGGCGTTCGGGTGCCAGCTCTCCTGGCATCGTTGGAAGTACGCCTGGCAATCGTCGAACAGGTCGTTGATGTCGAACTTGTCGTAGCCGGAGATGCTGGTGATGTAGGCGCCGGAGGCGTTCGTCACCCGCACCGGAGTCGCCAGCGCGCCGCTCGGGCTGTTCGACTGCTCGCACAGGCGCGCCCCGTCGAACGCCTGCTGCACGTTCAGGTACGCGAGGTCGTCGCCGGGGAACTGGGTCGACATCCGGCCGAAGACGTCCTCGACCATCGTGCCCAGGTTGGCCGAGAACCGGTGCGCCGGCCCGAGGGACGCCCGGTGGGCGGGGCACCCGCCCGCGTATCGTTCGGCGCCGAGCGCACGGAACTTGTCGCGCGTGTCGGTGCGCCGGTCTTCTTTGTAGAACTTGTCGTCGAACTCGGGTGGGAGCGGGTTCGTGTAGTCCTGCAACACGATCCGGTGCTGACCGTCGGCGTCGATCTCGTCGAGCACCGTGAGGATCTGGGCGACCGCGGCAGCGGTCTCGTCGGTCGCAGCCGCGAGTTCGGCGGCGGTTGCGAGGTCGTTGTCGGTGCACGGGTCTTCGCTCGGCACCGGCTCGCCTTCCCACCAGCTCGCGAGGGGCACCCAGAACTCCCACCAGCCGATCCACGCGTCGGAGATGAAGCGGCCGGCGCACTCGGCGGCGGCCGAGCCGAACGTGAAGGTCGAGTTGTTGGATCCGAGTCCGATCAGGACGAGATCGATGTCGTGCGTCTGCGCGACCGAACGGAGCTGGTCGATCTGGGCAGCGACGTCGCGGCCACTGGCGCGAGCCGCCGACGGGTTCGCCATGTCGTGCGGTTGGCCACCCGAACATGCCAGGTTGAAGCGAGCCGAGATGCCGTTCAGGTTGGCGACCTGGATCGAGGCGTTCGCGGAGCGGTGGCAGAAGAAGGCGTTGCTGTTGACGGCCGAGAAGCCCGGGTCGCCCTGTGGCACCCCGGCGGTGTTCGGCACGGCCTGGTAGGCGCCGGCACCCTCACCGCTGATGAAGCTGTCGCCCATCGCAACGGCGGCCGTCGGGAGCGCGGACGCGCTGGCCGACGATGACGACGGTGCTCCGGCGACCATGCCGGTCAGGCCGGCGAGCGCCAGTGCCCCCAGCACCGACACGCGACGACGCAACGAACGAGTGGATCGAGTCATGTTCATCCCCCAATGAATATGAACGGCTGAATGTGAATGATCCTTCATGTTCGCGCCGGCCATCGTGGCGCGTCAAGCACCGAGCGTGACGAGAACGGGGGGTAACCGGGCGTCAGTGGGCGAGACCGGGGGCGCAGAGGCCGTCGAGCTCCTGCACGATGATGCGGTCCCGGTTCGCCCACGTGACCTCGTTGTTCGGGTCGGGGCGCAGGTTGAAGACCCGGAACTCCATCTCGGTGGTGTCGACGGACAGGATGCGCCCGATCAGGGGGTCCCCGAGTCCGAGGATGACCTTGATCGTCTCGAGCGCCTGGATCGATCCGACGATGCCGGGGAGCACGCCCAGGACGCCGGCCTCGGCGCAGCTCGGGGCGAGTTCGGCGGGCGGCGGCTCGGGCACCATGTC
>NZZV01000079.1 GCA_002698945.1 Acidimicrobiaceae bacterium | reverse complement strand
GCGAACACGCTGGACCCCTTCGCCATGTACACGGCTTTCCCGTGCTCGGACTACTACGGGTCCTCCGCCCCATCCCGCCAGCATCGACCGGCAACGCGTCTTCCCACCCGCCGCCCTGGCTGGGCAGCGGGGAGGGGCCGGCGGGATGGTTCCCACGTTCATTCTTGAACCCTTCAACGGGGTCGGCGTCCAGCTATGCCCCTGCAACATCGCCACGGCTACGCCGCAGGCATTCAGCGTGGCCTCCCGACCGGCGACATCAACCGACCGAAGAGTTCCCCGCACATCGTGCGGGTGCGCGTTGCAACGCAGCCCAGATCCGTCAGGTTCGAGCTGGTGGTTTCATCTTGAGGGGCGTTCAGCCGCTGGTTCCTCACGTACGCCTTTCCGTCTTGCTTGCCGGACCCGGACCATCTGACAGTACTGGCCCGTCCCGTCGTTGTCAGGGCTGCTGTCCACCCTCACCCCCGTTCCCCGGATCAGGCTGCCCTCAGCTTCAACACGTCTGCTGCGACAGACGCATGGCGGTGTCCTTTCACCACCGCAAGGTTCGAGAACGCCTCGTGGCGCTCGATGTCGGCGACCCAACGTTGGTTCGGCGCCGATGCCACGAAGTTCCGGTTCAACAGGTCCGGGAGGCCGCCGGCGTCGGGTCGGCCACGCCGCCACTTCTTGGATGCGTGTGCTCCGGCCAGGCCGTTCGCCCGCATCAACCGGGCCACACGCGAGCGGGCGACACGGTGACCGGTGCGTCGCAGCTGCCCGTAGACGCGCGGCACGCCGTAGGTGTTGCGCGACCGGCGGTAGATGTCACGGATCGTCTCCAACAGTTCCTCGTCAGCGATGTCGCGTGCCGAAGGCGTGTGGTTCACCCACGCATAGAACGACGAACGAGATACCTCGACGAGATCGCACATGCGGGTGACTGGTAGATCCGCTTGGTTGTCCTGGACGAAGCGGAAGCGGATCACCTCATCGTCTCTCGGGCGAAATACGCAGCCGCCCTCCGAAGAATCTCCTTGTCGGTCTGCAACTCGATGTTCTCGCGGCGGAGCCGCCGGAGCTCGTCACGTTCGGACTCGCTCAACGCGTCCGGATCGGCTGCGCGGGTCTCGGCGTAGCGTTCGGCGCGGACCCAGTTCCACAGCGTGCCCTCCGCGATCGCGAGCGATCGGGCCACCTCCGCGATCGGACGCTGCGACGTTCGGACCAGCTCGAGCGCGTCCTTACGGAACTGGTCGGGGTACTCGTTCGGACGACCCATGAAGGGCTCCCTCCTACACGGTCTCCCGCGTAATCAGGTGTCGAAGAATCCGGGTCACGTTCAGACTCATTGTGGACGCCTCGGATTCCCTCGGCATGAACCAGACGGACGAGAGCGTCAAGGCCGACATCGCACGACCAATTCCACAGAGTGAAACGTTCCTGCCCCGCTGGCGGGTGCGTTGTGTTAGAAATGACTCACCGGCCAAACACGATTGGCCGGAGCAATGGTGGCGATGGTCTCTTGCGGGGGGAACCCCAAGACGATCGCTGACTTGCTTGGATCGATGGGGGAGGAATGCGCACATGAGCCGTGCATGGCCAACGAACGGCGAGCTTTCTGCTGGCCTTGTTGTTGACGCTGATCGCTTCAGAGTGGCCACTGCTCTTTATCGGGATGCCGAGGTATTCGAGGCCGAACTGAGCATCCTCTTTGAGCGATCCTGGGTATACCTCTGCCACGAGAGTGAGATATCGACCCCAGGGGATTACCGAGCGGTCTCCGTTGGCCGTCAACCCGTTCTAGTTACTCGAACCGAGACCGGAGACGTCCGCGCGTTCCTGAATGTCTGCCGTCACCGTGGATCAGTTCTCTGCCGGACGGAGTCCGGTAATAGCAATTACTTCAGTTGTCCTTACCATGGCTGGAAGTATTCGAACGAAGGAACCCTTGTTGGCATTCCGCAGCGAAGGCAAGGGTATGAACAGACCTTTGGACGGGGTGAAGAGGATGGGCTAGTCCCGCTCCCTCGAGTCGAGTCCTTCCGGGGCCTTGTGTTCGGCAGCCTCGAAGCAGCAGTTCCAGACCTTGCCACGTGGCTCGGCCAAGCCGCCCCATACATCGACCTCTGGGCTGACCGGTCCCCGGACGGCCAGACCACAGTGGTCACTCCCCCGCACCGCTACAGCTACCCAGGCAACTGGAAGCTGCAGGCAGAGAACGGTACGGACGGCTACCACGGGAACTATGTCCACGAGTCGTTCTTTCAGATTCTCGACGAGTTCGGCGAGAGCGACATGAAGAAGGTTCGCACCTTCCGCGAGGACGGTTGTACACGCGGATTCGAGAACGGCCATGGACTTCTCGAACGTCCGGGACCGACAAAGGGGAACCCTGTCGACGGCCGACGGGGCGCCGATGCATTTCTTCGTTACCACGATGAACTTACGGAAGTATACGGAGCAGAACGCCGAGATCAAATTCTCACTCAACGCAACATCTTCATATTTCCCAACGTCTATCTATTCGATCGCAGCATTCGTGTCATCGTGCCCAAGGCCGTGAACGAGACCGAAGTCATCGTCTCGTTCACCTGGCTGGACGGTGCGGACAATGAGCTCAACGAAGACCGTCTTGCCGAGCACCAACGGTTCTTCGCAACCGCCGGTTTCGGGATTCCAGACGACCTCGAGATCTTCGCATCGGTGGCGACCGGCGTACGCGCGGCGGCGATGGAGTGGATGCTTCTCGATCGTGGAATGAGCGACGAGCAGATTCTCGAGAACGGGGAGCGTGTCGGACATTCAACAGCCGAAACTCCCCAACGGGCGTTCTGGTACGGCTGGCGGGAGCGCATGTCCACGGTGCCTCAGGTAAACGACCGGGGGCTCGCACAATGACCATCTCAGACGCGGGCCCAGTTCTCAGCCTTGAGCAAGTCCAACAGTTCTTGTTTCTCGAAGCCCGACTCCTCGATGAGGGCCGGCTCGACGAGTGGAACGCGCTCTTCACCGATGACGGAGAGTACGTGGTGCCGATGGATGACGCTGGCGAAGACGACTTCACTCGAGTGCCAACGATCATCTACGACGACGCGCAGCGGCGCAAAGAACGCGTCTACCGCCTGCTTCATACGCAGGCCTACGCACAGCGACCGCCCTCGACGACAGTGCGGCTAGTAGCCAACGTAGAGGTCGGTGCTCCTGAGCAGCGGAGCGATGCCGAGGTGGTCCCCGTGCGCTGTTCAACGGTTATTTACGAGTTGCGCAACGGGGACATCCACCAGGCCGGGATTGGTGAGCAACGCTCACTCGTGGCCCGGGTTCGGTTCGATTTGTGCCACTCGAATGAGGAACCGCGGATCCATCGCAAGGTGGTTCACCTCCTTAACCGCGAGCTCGCGCTTTCGAACCTCAGCTTCGTGCTGTAACGATCATGAGCGACAACGACTACATCCGTGTCGAGAACGAATTCGCCAGCGTTCGAGTCAGTTCCAGCGGGAAGCGAGGTCTGCTCGTTGAGGACGTCAGGTCCGGCGAACGGATCTGGCTCGGTGCACTCGAACTATCGATTCTTGCCCATTGCCGTCCCCGCGACGTCCTCGCTCTCCTCCGCATCATCACGGAGGGCACCGAGTTCGAGCTGCGGGACCAAGAGAAAGGTCTGAATTAACATGGATGTACGTTCACTTGCCTATTTAGGGATTGCCGTTCCGGACGTGGACGAGTGGCATCGGTTCGCCACCGACGTTCTCGGGGTCCCGGGCGAGCGCGGCGACGATGGCGTCCTCCGACTGCGGCTAGACGAACGGAACCACCGCGTTGCGCTCCGCACCGCCGCGACTAGCGCGTTGGACTATGTCGGCTTCGACGTGGCGGACGACTGGGCTCTCGACGAAGCGACTGAGCAGCTTGAAAAGGCGGGCATCACTGTCACACATGGGACGCAGGAAGAAGCTGATGCCCGCAAGGTTCAGCGGCTCGTGTCTTTCTTGGACCCGAACGGTTACCGCGTCGAACTTTCGCACGGTCAACTGTGGGAGGTGGACCGCCCAGTCCAGCCGACCCGCCCGCTCCATGGACTTCGCGGTTTGGGTCATGTCGTACTCGGCGCACCCGCGCTTAGCGAGACGATTGAGTTGTATGTGCGGGTGCTGGGCTTCAGGCTCACTGACTACCGGAGCAAGTCGCTCTACTTCCTGCGCTGCAACGCCCGACATCATTCGGTTGCATTCGCAAGCACGGACCGGCAGATGCTCCACCATTTCTTCATTGACGTTGCCACCATCGACGATGTCGGATGGACCTACGACCTGGCGAGGTCTGCAGGGCATGAAATCACCGCGGAACTCGGCCGGCACGCGAATGACCTGGCGATCTCGTTCTACCTGCGGGTGCCGGGCGGCTTTCAGGTCGAGTATGGCACCGGCGGCTTAGACGTTGACGACGCGACCTGGGTCGCCCATGAGTTCACCGTTGGCGACCTGTGGGGTCACCGGCGACCAACCGGCGACGCAATCACTGTCGCCCCTGCAACCACGAAGTGAGGACACAATGAGAAGCAACAAACGACGTTCCGGTTTGCCACGTGCATCTACCCTCTTCCGGTGCCTTGGCATCGTCGCCTTGGTCGGGGTCGCTGCCTGTGGTAGTGATTCGTCTACCGACACTGGCACCGCGGAGCCGACGACACCCGAAACAGCAAGCTCGCCGACAACAACCGACTCCGTTGAATCCACAGGTGATGTTGAACCCACAGGTGATCAGGCGGTCACCTGCAGCGATGATCTGGTGGCAGCTGCCACCGAGGAAGGCGAGGTCGTCTACGCGGGCTACATCAGCGAAGTATTCGCAACAGAGCTGAAGGCGCAGTTCGAGGAGGAGTATCCCGGCATCACACTTACCTATGTTGCGGGACGTGTCGGCGAGATCCAGGAACGCGTCACCAATGAGCAGCGGATCGGCAGCGTGCAAACCGATGTCGTGGCCTCGGGGAACCAATATCTCGAGGTCTTCCGCCAGGCCGGACTCCTTGAGCCCGCTGACCTCGAAATTGACGAGGAGTTCACCTTGCCAGTTGATCCCGACGGCAACTGGTACCCCCAAGGGTACATACCCGCTGGTATCGCAGTGAACCTGGATATGGTCGACGCCGACACGATCACGTCATGGACCTCATTAACTGATCCGGAGTGGGCGGGCGAGCTGCTCATGGACGACCCGACCAGCGGCAGTACCGGGTTCGGGTTCACGTTGGAGGCCCTGCGCTCGAGTGAGCTCGGTGAGGGGTTCATTGAAGCCCTGGCATCTCAGGACCCCACCTTTGTTGCCGGAATCACACAGCCTTATGGCCAGATCGCCCGAGGTGAGTACCCGATCTACTTCCCAGCCTTGGAGGGAGACGCTCAGCGGGAGAAGAGTGCTGGGGCCCCGATCGAGTGGATCCTGCCCGCGGAGGGAGCGTACGGTATCGCCATCAACATGGGCCTGATCATGGATGCGCCCCATCCGAATGCTGCCAAGCTGCTTATGTGCTTTGTCCTCTCCGAGGAAATGCAGCAGCTCCGACAGGAAATCGACGGTATCTACCCCTCCGTCGTCCGGAGTTGGGCAGCGGATTCGCCCCCGCTGATGGCGGAACTCGATTACGAGGCTCGGATTGAGGAGACCGATAACGCACAAACCATCAACTCGACCTACTGGGGTCTCTGATGAGTTCGCCGGTCGGCACGGTCGACAAAAAGCCGCCCGTGGCCGGCCGGCGCCTGTTGCAGGGCCTCCGGCTGCTGCCTCTCGCCATTCCGATCGCGATACTGGCGGTGCTGACCTTGTACCCAGTGCTGATGTTGCTTTACGGAAGCGTGCGAGACGCACCACCCGGGGGGGGCGGCTCCTTCAGTCTTGACGGTTGGATCGACGCCTTTTCGAATCCGCGTACATACTCCACGTTCAAAACGAGCTTCGGTCTAGGACTGTTCGCGACGCTTTCGAGCGTGTCTGTCGGCTGCGCAATGGCGTGGCTCGTCACCCGTACCGACCTGCCCGTGCGCGGGTTCTTTGAACGGGTGATGATCTACGCTGTATTCATCCCAGCAGTGGTATCGGCGATCGCGTGGTCGGTGTTGGCGAATCCGAGGGTCGGCGTTCTAAACCAAGCTATCGGCGGACTCCTCGGGCGTGACGTTCAAGCGATAAACATCTACTCCTTTTGGGGTTTAGTATTTCAGTACACGACCGTGTTCGCTCCTCTGGTATTTCTGCTGGTGCTTGGACCGTTTAAGTCCATGGACGGCAGCCTTGAGGAGGCGAGCCGCACCTGCGGTGCCACCCTTGGCGGGACGGCCCGCCGAATCACGTTTCCGCTAATGGGAGCCGCGATAATGGGATCCGCAGTGTTGGTATTCGTCCGAGTCCTGGAGTCCTTTGAGATTCCTCAGATCCTCGGCCGGCCAGCGGGTATTCAGGTCTTTATGACGAGGATCTACTCGGCAACCCGTCTTTCGGTCGTACCGGACTACTCCCAGGCCACTGTACTTGGCGTCATTGTCCTTCTGACAACGTTCGCACTGGTGGGGCTGCAAATCCTCTACGTGTCCAGACGATCGTTTGTGACGGTCGGCGGCAAGGCATTCCGGCCCTCGGTGGCGCCGCTGGGTCGCTGGCGTTGGCCCATCACCGCCATAGTCGTCGTTTACCTGCTCGTAACGGTCGCGTTGCCCACGATCCAAATCTTCCTCGCTTCGTTTCAACGAGTCACCGGGCTCTACGGTAAGGACAACTGGACGTTGGATGGTTGGCGCTACGTTCTAGGCCAGGAGTGGTTCTGGCCTACGGTGTTGCGAACGATTGGTTACGCGGCGCTCGCAGGCTTTGTGACCATGGTGATCACAACCATCGTGTCCTACGTCGTGGTCCGGTCACGAAGCCGCTGGGGCCGAGCGCTGGAGCTGCTGACTTGGCTGCCGTGGGCCCTGCCCGGGCTCGTGCTCGCTCTCGGGATCCTCTGGGGCTATAGCGACCTTCCTGGCGAGGTCAGCCTCTACGGAACCGTACTCATCATGCTCATCGCCTACGTCACGATCGGACTGCCGCTCGGAGCGCGGGCCATGATGGGAGGACTGATGCAGCTCAGCCCAGAGCTGGAGGAGGCGGCTCGGCTCCACGGAGCCGGTCGGATACGGGCGTTCCTCACCGTGGTATTTCCACTTGTTCGGCAGACATTTTTCTTCGGGTTCACCGTCTCATTTGTTCTTATCAGTCGCGAAGTGGGCGCTTCGTTGCTGCTATACGCGCCGGGTCGAGAGGTGCTCTCAATCGAGATTCTTGGAGCGTGGACCGACGGGCAAGCGATCGTCGCGTTGGTTCTTAGTTGCGTACTGATCCTGATGGCGGCGCTCATCATCGCTCTCGAGCGGTTGACCGCAAAGCTGTTCCCGACCGGGCTCGAATGAGACCGGCAATCACGACGACACGAAGGAGATAGGCGGATGGGAAGCATCGATGCCCGAGGTTTACGAAAGCTCTTCGGAGGAGTTCCGGCCGTCAACGACCTCTCGCTGTCTGTCGAGGAAGGAACCTTCGTGAGCCTGCTCGGCCCCTCCGGCTGCGGGAAAACGACAACGCTTCGGATGCTCGCCGGGCTGGAGGTTCCCGATGCCGGAGAGATTCGTATCGGCGACGAAGTGATGAGTTCGGCGGAGCATCGTCGATTCGTGCCAGCGAATGATCGCGGTCTCGGAATGGTGTTTCAGTCCTACGCCATTTGGCCCCACATGACCGTGAGTCAGAATATCGCATACCCACTAAAGATGCGGAGGGTCGATAAGCGGGAGAGGGCAGATCGGGTGGAGGCAATTCTCCACACCGTGGGGCTAGACGGTTACGGGGATCGCCCTTCATCAAAACTCTCGGGTGGACAACAACAGCGCGTCGCGCTCGCTAGGGCCATGGTGCTCAACCCAAGAGTTCTCCTCCTTGACGAACCGCTCTCTAACCTCGATGCCAAACTACGCGCAGATTTGCGCCTCGAGTTGCGTTCTCTGCAGCAGGAGGTCGGTATCACGACGGTCTACGTGACACATGACCAGAGTGAGGCGCTCGCATTGTCCGATCGGATCATCGTCATGGCAGCCGGCGCCGTTCAGCAGGACGGTCCACCCGAGGAGATCTATGAACATCCGGCGAATCGCTTCGTCGCAGCGTTCATCGGCGATTTCAGCCACGTGGATGGAACCATTCGGGCGGTCCAAGGTACGCATCTAGAGGTGGAGGTGCCGGGCAATACCGCTCAGAGCCGCGTCGTAGTCGCCTCAGATGTCCGACACAGGGTGGGTGCTCGCGTTACATTAGCTTTTCGGCCGAGCCGAGCCCAGGTCGTGCAAGGCGCGCCGAGCGGCGACGGTGTCCATCTCGGAGCGACAGTCCGTACCGGTGTTTACCTGGGCGAGCGTCGCGAGTATGCGATGGAGATTGGGAAATGCGAGGTGAAGGTCTATACCGACCGACACGTTCGGTTGGACGACGGTGAGCAGTGCTGCCTCAGGTTCGCTGACGACGACTTGATGGTTTTCCCTGTCGATGAGGCGCCCGAGGGCGGCGTATCGGGTGACGCGGCTAAGCATTCAAGTCATTTGGTTACGGCATGACGCTGTGGACGGAGACCCTTGGGGCAGAGGTGCGCTACAGCGGCGATCGCTACCGCACCCGTGTTCTCGACGTTGGATGCGGCGAGCCACTCTTGCTTCTTCACGGTCAGGGCGGCCACCTCGAGAACTTCGCGCGCAACGTGCGCGCCTTCGCTGAGCATCGACGTGTGCTCGCCATGGACTTCTTGTGGCATGGCGCGTCCGAGCAGGCGCCGTTCGACGAACGCCTCATCCCCGCGTTCATGGAACAGGTGGTGGACCTGCTTAGCGCCGAGGGTATAGATCGGTGCGCTGTCGAAGGACAGTCGATGGGTGGTTGGGTTGCCGCCCGGCTGGCCCTCGAGCGTCCCGATCTTGTGAGCAAGCTCGTGCTCACCACGCCGATGGGTATCGAACCTGCTCCCGAATCGGTCGATCGCAGTAGATATGACAGCATCCGCTCTGCGCAGCTCAAGACGCTGGACGAGACCACGTTCGAGCAGGTTCGTAACCGTCTTGAGATGCTTCTCCTCGCTCCGGACGAGTTGGACGACGAGCTGGTGGCAGTCCGACACGCGTTCTACTCACGCCCCGATGTCAAGGCCGGACTGCGACGTGTCGCCGAGAGCTACTTCGGAGATCCGCCTGGACCGTTGCCATGGGAGCTTGGCCCCGACGAGCTTGGCGACCTCAGACTTCCCACGCTTGTCTACTGGGGCACTGCGAACTTTTCCCCACCGTCAGTGGGTGAAGGTATAGCGGACCACATTCCAGGTGCCGCTTATCACCTCGCCGAAGCCGGCCACTGGGCCCAATATGAGCGTGCGGCGGAACATAATGAGGTGGTCCTGGCGTTTCTCGCCGATGAGGCTGCCAACGTTCGCGCCGACGAGCTCCCGGAGTCGACGTGAGGACCGCAGTAGCAGCGCTGGCACGGCGACCCGGCGTAACAGAAGTTGTTGACATGGAGGTCCCGCCCCCCGGAGAAGCGGAAGGTGTGCTCGAGGTCGAGGCGTGCGGGGTTTGCGGTAGCGATTGGGCCGTGTACGGCGGAAAGACCGGCGGGCGGTTGTTTCCCCTGATCTTGGGTCACGAGGTAGTGGGACGTCTGGGGACCCTGGGAGCTGGTGCCGCTGAGGAGTGGGGCGTGGCAACCGGGGATCGCGTCGTTGTGCAGGAGTTCATTCCCTGCTTCCGCTGTTCGGTATGCCGGCGTGGCTCGTACGCCCTCTGCGCCAGCACCGATTTTGTGCGAAACCCGACTGCACTTCGATACGGCTTCACTCCCGTCTCGGTCGCTCCGAGTATCTGGGGGGGGTACAGCGAGATGATGCACCTCCATGCACGGTCGCTAGTTCATCGGATCGATGAGTCTGTGCCGGCCGCTGAGGCCACGCTATTTGTACCGATCTCGAATGGGGTGCGCTGGGTCACGAAGGACGGTGCCGTCGGTCTAGGACAACGGGTGCTCGTGCTCGGTCCAGGGCAGCATGGTCTGGGATGTGTAGTTGCCGCCCATCATGCCGGTGCCGGTGCGGTAGTCGCTGTTGGAACTGCCCAAGACGAGGCCCGACTAGAAGTCGCATGCGCCCTTGGTGCTGATCACGGGGTCGTAGCGGATACAGGCGCGTTCGTACAAAGCATCCAGTCGGCCACCGGTATCGACGACTTCGATCTTGTTCTTGACGTGACAGGTGATCCGAGCGCTGTCGGCTACGCCTTTGAACTTGCTGCTCCGGGTGGTCGCGTTGTCCTCGCCGGTTTCAAGGAACAGGCGGTCACGGGCCCTCCGAGCGACACAATCGTACGTAAGGAGTTGACCGTGATCGGTGTCCGTGGTCGCGACCCGGATTCCGTATCCGTGGCACTGGACCTCATTGGGTCTCGTAGGTTCCCATTCGAACTAATGTGCACGCACGAGTATGACCTCAATGGAGTCGATGAGGCGCTGAGGGTGGTGGGCCGTCAGCTCGAACCTCAAGCGATTCACGTGACCGTGCGCCCGGAGGGAATTGGAAAATGAGACTCGACTCCTCCGATCAGGCCAACGCCGACACAGCTGCAGCGGCCCCTCCGAGATCCATGCTCAGCCGTGTCTGCCAGATACTCGCATGCTTCCGATATGGCGACAACATACTTACGCTGGCGGAGCTGACCCGCAGGACAGGCTTACCGAAGCCGACGGTGCACAGAGTGGCACGCTCGATGGCTGAGAACCGCCTGCTCGAGCGAACAGACGGCGGGTTTCGCCTTGGGTTGCATCTGTTCGAACTTGGCGGCTTAGTTCCTCACTGGCGCATCCTCCGTGAGGCCGCACTGCCCTTCATGTGTGACCTGTACCAGGCAACTCACCAGACCATTCATCTCGGGATTATGCGCGATTTTGAGGTCCTGTACCTCGAGAAGATCCGAGGCCACCGCGACATCGTCTCCGTCTCTCACGTTGGGGGCCGCCTGCCGGTTCACTGCTCCGGTATCGGGAAGGCGATGCTGGCCTTCTCCACGCCAGAGCTCGTCGATCAGACGCTGGCAGGATCCCTGGAGGCGCTCACGCCGCACACGATCACGGACCGCGAGGTGCTCCGCGCGGAACTGCGCGACATCGTAGCCGAGGAGGTTGCCTACGACCGCGAGGAGGCCATGGTCGGCCTGCATTGCGTCGCAGCGCCCATTCTCGACCGACGGCAAAATGCCGTCGCTGCGATATCGGTCAGTCTCCCGATCGATTCCTGTGATATCCGAGCAACTGCAATTGCGGTGCGGGCCGTCGCGCAGCGGTTGTCGCTCACGTTGCCATCGTCCGCCTACCTCTAGGCTCGGGCGTCAGAAAGGAGCTCGCGTTGATCGGGTCCGGGACGCGTCTCCGAAACATGTGACGGCCCGACCGGTCATCGCATCGGCAGTGGTGAGGCGCTCGCCCTGTTGGCCTGGGCTGGCGGGGGCGCTCTGCACGAAAGATTCAGACGTCCCCTCCGAGATTTCGTTGGCTCGGCGCGGCCATCGCTCGTGCGGCTGTGTTCGCGCATGTAGGCACGTGAGCACACTATCCGAGTGGCCCTGGTGAAAGAACATCAGCCGCACCGCTCGCTGAGGTACCCCGTTTTGAAATCTGCCACGAACTTGAATCCGCCGCGACCAGCACCTCACCAGCAAGTCGGCGTACGGGACACTATGCAACCGATGAACCACGGGGGCCGCCGAGCTGCCCGCGAGCCCCCGACGCCGCAGCGAGCCCGATTAGACCTGTTGACGCGATGGCGCTGCCGGCAATTAACACGCCGTCGAGCGGCAGCACCCCAACGAGTCCTGCAGCGATCAGCGGACCCAGAAGCTGCCCGACACGTGACGTACTCTGCCAGATCCCCGTCGCCGAGGTTGATACGAGCCACATCATGAGCGACACACCGGCAGGGGTGCCAACCCCCAAGGACAAGCTCGCCACGCAGAAGGCAATCACATCCAGAGCGACAGTCTCGCTGACAGCCGCGACCAGCAGCGCCAAAGCCGGTAGCAACAGGCTCAACGCAAGGAGGCCTAACTCCCCGCCTGCTCGCAGGCTACGCCGTGCCCACAACGCGGCAACACCTGCGCCGGAACCTTGGAGGGCAAGCACGAGGCCCCGCTGACCAACGCTGAGCCCGTAACGCTCTGCTAGGTATATCGGGGACAGATATAGCAGCCACCCAAAGACGATGAGCTGCATCAGCGCGATGAGGCCCATGACTAATGCGGTGGCACGATGCCGTCCGATTGTTGATGAGACTAGCTTCGATGCTGCTGCTGATGGGCGAAGATTGTCGCCAGACCGCACTACGTGTGCTCGGACCACAAGGGCAAGCGCAATCGCGACGCCGTATATTAGAAATGGCGCTCGCGGTGAGATCAACCCTAGAGCGGCGCCAAGTAGCGGTCCCACAACCATCATGAGGCTGACCAAAGCGGAATTTGTGCTGATCGCGCCATGACGCCGTGCATCTGGTAAGCGGGTGACCAACGCAAATGACCCGGCAACGAGGGCGCCCCCGCTGATTCCCTGGATCATCCGAGATGTGATGGCGAGCGCGAAATTGTCGTGGAGGGTCAGCGACACGCCAAACACCCCGTAGACAAAGAGTGACCACTTAAGAACGCGAAGCAGGCCAGCCCGCTCCGCGAGACACATTAGGGCAGTTGCGGATACTACACCCGGGCCTAGTACCGCCGCTTGCACCCAAGCGACCGTGCTTACTGACACGCCGTACATGTCTGCGAGCTCGGGGAGAACGGGTGCAATGGGCGACACGGCAGACACCCCGACGCAAGTCGTCGCGTAGGCAAGAATTGGCCGCGGGCTGGCGTGGCTGTCGATACGCACGGGCCTGAGCACTAGATGATTGGTTCCAAGGGTTGTCAGTGGTCGTAGGCGAGGAGTGATCGGGCGGGGCCGGCGGTGCCGGTGGTTTCGTTGTGCCAGATCGCGGCGGTGAGCGCGAGGAGTCGTTGGAGGACTCGTGCGCAGACGCCTTGGGGTTTGCGGCCGCCGTGGCGTTCGAGGTCGAGTTGGGCCTTGAGGGTCTGGTTGATCGACTCGATGATCTGACGGAACGGTTTCAGGAACCGCGCGAGTGGCCGTTCGGTCTTTTCGGACTTGATGGTCGGCCGGATCAAGGTGATGCCGCGGGCGTTGAGTTCGGCTTCGAACGCCGCAGAGCGGTAGCCCTTGTCGGCCATCAACACCTGCCCGGGCCGGTGACCGAGTTCGGGGTCGAGGTGGATCATCGCGAGTGCGGTGTCGCGTTCGTCGGTCTTTGCGCCGGTCAAGGCGTAGGCGACGGGCAGTCCTGACGGGGTGGCGATCAGGTGGAGTCGCAGTCCCCAAAAGAGCCGGGAGTGCGAGGCGCAGTAGCCGTAGGTCGCGTAGCCGGCCATGTCGGAGCGTTTCACCGTCTCACGCGAACGACCGCACTCGACGGGGGTGGAGTCGACGAGCCAGAGATCGTCATGCCACGACGGGCAGTCACGGGCGAGGACGGCGATGATGTGTTGCATCGTGGCCGCAGCGTGACGGAGCCGTTTGTTGTAGGCCGGGCGTTGGGGCAGATACGGGAACAGACCGGTGAGGTGGGTTCGGGCGTAGCGGCAGAAGTGGGCCTCGGAGGTGTAGCCGAGCAGAGCTTGGATCACCGCCAGCGTGAGCAGTTCGGCGTCGGTGAGCTTCGGGGCGATCCCGACCGCGGGTCGTTCGGGTTGCCAGTCGGGATGATCGATGAGCAGATCGTCGATCGTGACGTAGAGTCGGGTCGCGAGCGCGTCCAGGTCAGTGTTCATGCCAGGTCCTCCAAGATCGATGGCGTGTGTAACGCACTGATCTTGGACGCTCTCGCGCTCTACGTGGCGGATCCTCGCGCGGACCGCGCGAACCCCTTGGAACTAATCGTCTAGAGACAGGAGTGAATTGCAACTGTGCCGAGATGGGCAAAGGTTGCCGTGACGTGTGAGCCAGCCGCGAGGGGCACGGCGTCCGTGAGTCCTCCAGTGAGGACCACCCAGCCAGCCTCAAGCGCACGGCCGCGATTACCCAGATGGTTGGCCAGGCAGGCCGCGGCCGCAGCCGGATGACCGAGGACCGCGGCTCCGGCTGCCGAAGCCACGATCTTCGAACCGTGCTCGAGGAGCACACCCAGCATGTCCAATTCCAGCCGGTCGGGAGGTACGCGTAGATTGCCTAAGGAGAAACGAGCGGCCGAGGTGTTGTCGGCGACGACGTCTGGCAGCCGGAAGCGAAAGTCCTCGTAACGGCTGTCGATGACCTCGAGCCCCCCACACACCCAACGCGTGGCGTCGAGAACGTCGTGAGCCGTGATTTCGGGACCCGAAAGAGTCTCACTCAGAACGAAGGCAATCTCCGGCTCCACCCTGGGGTGCAGCAGCACATCCGTTTGAAGCGGCTCTTCTGTCGAGAGTTGCATCGCGTCAGTTAGCCACCCGAAGATCGGCACATCGACACCCATCCGGTGCTGCTTAGCCTTCGAGGTGAGCCCGACCTTGGCACCGACGACCTTCTCGCCGCGCGAGATTCTTCGCTCGATGAGTTGATCCTCAACTTCGTAGGCCTCGTCGACTGAAAGTCCCGGGTGGTAATCCGTGAGAGGACTGATGGGCTGGCGGTTGGATTCGGCCGCGGCCAGACGGTCGACCAGGTCTGTGAGGTTGGTCAACTCGTCGCCCTCGCTTTCTGCGCTTCAGCGAGTTCCATAGCGATCGAGATGACCTGGTCTTCCTGGCCGCCGACGAGCTTGCGCTCTCCGCAGCGGATGAGGATGTCGGAGCCAGAAACACCGAGTCGCTCACCGGCTCGAAAGGCGTGCTTCAGGAAGCTGGAATACACGCCTGCATAACCCATAACTAGAGCGAGCCGAGATAACGTCGGTTCGTCCGGCATGATCGGTCTAACTACGTCCTCAGCCACATCGAACATTGTCAGTGGATCGATGCCGGTCCGGATGCCGAGCTTGTTGCAGACCGCTACGAAGGCCTCGATCGACGTGTTGCCGGCACCGGCGCCGAATCGGCATGTGGACCCATCGATCTGAACGGCACCAGCTCGATAAGCGGCGACTGAGTTGGCGACCCCGAGGGCCAGGTTCTCGTGCCCGTGGAATCCGACCGTTGCGCTATTCCCCAGTTCGGCGACAAGCGCAGCAATCCGATCGGTCACCTCCTCCAGCACTAGTGCCCCGGCCGAGTCGGTGACGTACACACATTGGCATCCGGCATCCGCCATGATCCTCGCCTGCGTCGCCAGTTCCTCAGGCGGTTGGGAATGAGCCATCATGAGAAAGCCCACCGTCTCCACCCCGATTTCTCGGGCGAGGGCGAAGTGCTGACGGGCGATGTCAGCCTCGGTGCAGTGCGTTGCGACTCTGACGATGCGGACCCCCAGGTCCGCAACGGCACGGATATCGTCCATGGTGCCGACGCCGGGAAGCATCAGGCAAGCGATGGAGGCTCGCTCGGCGGCTTGAACGGCGGCACCAATCAGCAGCCGCTCACTGGTGCCGGACAGGCCGTAGGTATGGGACGATCCGCCGAGTCCGTCCCCGTGACAGACCTCGATGACAGGCATGCCCGCTTGGTCAAGCGCCGTTACTATTTTGCGAACGTGCTCGACAGAAAACTGATGATTTATGTGATGAGAGCCGTCGCGCAAAGTCGAGTCGGTTATCCTTACGTCCAAATCTGTCGAATACCTGGTCATTTTGATCCCCCCATGAGATGTTTTGCGACCCCCTCGCCCACTTGCGTGGCAGCAGCGGTCATGATGTCGAGGTTTCCTGCGTACGATGGGAGGAAGTCACCAGCGCCTTCTACCTCGACGAAGATGGCTACTCGATCATCGTCGAAGTCCGGTTGCCCACAGAGTCGGTATCCTGGAACGTACTTTGAGACGGCTGCCGCCATTTCAATAATCGATGTTGAGATCTTCTCCCGGTCAGCGCCTCGTGGAATCGTGCAGAAAATCGTGTCGCGCATGATTAGCGGCGGGTCGGCGGGGTTCAAGACGATGATTGCCTTCCCGCGCTTGGCTCCGCCAATTACCTCGATGGCGCGTGATGTGGTGACTGTAAACTCGTCGATGTTGTCGCGGGTTCCGGGGCCGGCTGAGCGTGACGCGATGGTGGCGACAATCTCAGCGTACGGGACGGGAACAACCCGTGAGACCGCATGGACCATAGGGACGGTCGCCTGACCTCCGCAAGTCACCATGTTGACGTTCCATCTATCGAGGTGCTCACCTAAGTTCACGGACGGAACCACGTATGGACCGAGCGCTGCGGGTGTGAGGTCGACCGCCCGCATACCTGCGGCCTTGTATCTGGGTGCATTCTGAATGTGCACATAGGCGGACGTCGCTTCGAAGACGATCTTCGGCAGCGGGTTCTGTGTCAGGAGCCAGTCGACGCCTCCCGCAGATGTTTTGATTCCGGCCTCTTGCGCCCGCTTAAGACCTTTACTTTCGGGATCAACACCGACGACATACTCCAATTGTAAAACCTTGGAGCGGAGCAATTTCTCCATTAGATCGGTGCCGATGTTGCCGGATCCAACGATTGCAGCCCGGGGTCTGCTGGGGCTCGTAGCGCCGTTCATTCTGTTGCCTCCCTCGGAAAAGCGATGCTGACGTGACCGAGACCGTCGAAGTCGGCCCGAAAGACATCGCCGCCTTCGACGTCAACGGCGCGGGTGCACGCACCCGGAAGAATCACGTGACCAGGCTCGAGCGCTACGCCGAACGCAGCCACCTTGTTCGCTAGCCAGGCGACGGCATTCGCCGGATTCCCAAGGACAGCACCGCTTGCGCCTGTTTCGACGATTGAGCCGTTGCGACGCAGGACAGTCCCGATCGTCCGAAGGTCAAGGCCGTCGAGCCTTGTTCGACGCCCGCCAAGGACAACGCCCGCCGAACTGCCGTTGTCCGCAATCGTGTCAGCCAGCGTAATCTTCCAGTCGACGATACGACTATCAATGATCTCAATCGAGGGGCACACAAAGTCTGTTGCGCGCAGCACGTCGGCAACGGTGACCCCCGGTCCCGCAAGCCTCTCGCCCAAGACAAACGCTACTTCTATCTCCACCCGCGGCTGGAGGAACAACTCGATGGAGACGGAGGATCCCTCCGGGAAAAACATGTTGTCGAAGAGGTGGCCGTAGTCAGGTTCGTGAACCCCGAGCATGGTCTGCATCGCCTGCGACGTCAGGCCGACTTTGTGGCCGCGAACGACGCGTCCTGACTCGATCTCAGTCCGAACACCGATGAGCTGGATCTCGTAGGCATCGTCGATGTTGATGCCCGGATAGGACTCGGACAGCGGCTGGATCGGCTGGCGAGCGCGCAGTGCATCGAGTAAGGCTCTAGACGCCTCCGTTCGCGTGTCTTGGTCCATGCACCGAGGCTGGCGGATAATTCCGTCTTTGTCGAGGACATCGTTTCATCCCTCGAAACGCGCCACTGAATCGTATGGTCCAGCACGGTCCGGATGCGACGTGGCTGGAGGCCGAACTGACCGAACATCTCGGCCATGCGCGTCGGGCAGATCCGCGGGCGGCAACATCCGCAACGGCACGTCGTCGAAGACGGTCACGACCGAGATCGGCGACGTCGAGATCTCGGTGCCACGCGATCGTGACGGCACCTTCGATCCCCAGACCGTGCCCAAGCACCAGCGACGCCTGGAAGGCTTCAACGCATCGGTCGTGTCGCTGTATGCGAAAGGCATGACAGTCCGCGAGATCCGCAACATCTCGAAGACGTGTATGAAACCGAGATCTCACCGGACACGATCTCGAAGATCACCGACGCGATCGTCGACGAACTCACCGATTGGCAACAGCGACCGTTGGAACCGATCTATCCGGTCTTGTTGATCGACGCGATCGTGGTCAAGATCCGCGACGGCGCGGTCGCGAATCGGCCGGTGTACGTAGCGATGGGCGTCACGCTCGACGGGGAACGTGACGTGTTGGGCATGTGGGTCGGCCCGACCGGCGGCGAAGGCGCGAAGCAATGGATGAACATGCTCACCGATCTCCGCAACCGCGGCGTCGTCGACGCATGCATCGTGTGCTGCGACGGCCTGCCGGGTCTACCGGACGCGATCCGGGCGATCTGGCCTCGAGCCGACGTCCAAACCTGTGTCGTGCATCTCGTTCGCAACAGCCTGCGCTACGCATCGAAGAAGGACTGGTCCAAGATCACCAAACAGATGCGGCTGATCTACACCGCCCCGACCGTCGACGCCGCCCACGACCGCTTGGAAGAGTTCGCTGACGAGTGGCGAGATCAGTATCCGGCGATGATCGGCGCCTGGGAACGCGCCTGGGACGACTTCGTCCCGTTTCTCGCGTTCCCGCCCGAGCTCCGCAAGCTCGTCTACACGACCAACGCCATCGAGTCGCTGAACGCACGGTTCCGAAGAGCGACACGTCAACGCGGACATTTCCCGACCGAACAGGCAGCGCTGAAGATCCTCTACCTCGCGGTTCGCTCACACCAAGAAGGACGCCAGAACCCGACCGGTCGCGTGCACGGCTGGAAGACTGTCCTCAACGCGCTCACCGTGCACTACGGCGACCGCCTCACCAACCCCGGGCAACCGGCCGAACAATGACAACCATCACGGCTCAACCCACAAAGAATCGGACAGACCCCGTGGTGGCGACCGGAAAACGGTCTGTATCTATACCAACTCGGAGGGGGACCGTGCCGACTGCGGTTCGGTGGCGCGAAGTCCGAGCTGAGGTGCGCCAGGTCGTGGCAAACTACGCGGCGAACCTTCTGCCGCCCGAAGACCCACGCTGGAGCCCAGGAACCATCGGCTACTCCCTCACCCTTGATACCTCGCAGGCGCTTCTGCTTGGCATGACCGCAGCGGCAGCAGCCGGAACCCTACTTCTCGGTTCCGGTGTTGCCGTGAGCCCTGGGGGTCGCTGATGGGTGAGCCCCCCGAGGTGCTGATGCGGGTAGGTCTTGTCCCTGACTCGGTCGTCGAAACCGTGGCTGGCCTCGAGGCGTTGTTTGAACAGTCACTGCCGGGGTCGCGTGCGCTTGCTCGGGTGCATGGTCGTACCGATCTGGATGACCTCCTGTCGGCGGGATCTCGTGCCGTCATTCGCGGCGCGCGTGCGCCTCGTCGCCGCGGTCGCATCACACCCCGGTGGGGACTTGCGGACGTTGCCCGCAAGTCCGAGTCGGGTTCGATCTCGGCGGAATGGTCGACCGGATATGGGCCGGGTCACGCCTCGTGGCAGACCCACATCAACTGGTTCGACGATCAGCCGGACTCGCCGTCGGGGCGGTACGTCGACGTTCGCATGAAGATTCGGGGTCGGACGGACGAGTTCGTGCGTCAGCCCGACGCTCGAGACGACCTGGCCGGTGTCTTGGCGCACACGATGCGCGCGTTCCCTGCGGCTTACGGGTATGTCACCGTCAGCACGTTCCCGGACGACCCGCGCGCGGCGGTCAACTCGTGTGGTTTCTTCGACGGACTCGATGGCGCGTTGGGGTATAGCTGGATGGTGTGGCTACCTCCGGCGACGGCGCTTCGGATCGGTGACCGGCCGAGCTCACCGAACGTCGACGTCATCGACGTCGGCGAACCGATTAATCGTGGTCGTCTCGTCGTGGCGTCGATACCGCCGTGCTACATGGACGATGACGACCTCAGGTCGTATCGCGACTTCCTGACGCCGGCGCTCCTACCACCGAACCTCGAGGCGCCATTGCGCCGCCGCACC
This sequence comes from Acidimicrobiaceae bacterium, assembly GCA_002698945.1. Lineage (GTDB taxonomy): Bacteria > Actinomycetota > Acidimicrobiia > Acidimicrobiales > Ilumatobacteraceae > Ilumatobacter. Next base: position 3,580 of record NZZV01000079.1, on the reverse strand, counting down.
GATCTCGCTCGTCCCGCCGGGATCCTGGCCGACGACTGGATCGACGGGGCCCCCGACAGGTAGCGCTGTACGCGCGGAATGCCCATCGAAGATGGGCATTCTTTAGGGCGGTATGGCCACGTTGGGATCGTCATCGGCCGGCCGTGCTCGACGTTGCCGAGGGGGTTGACGGGCATCACTACGGTGTCGTCGATGGTCGACCAGCAAGATCGTTCCGGGAAGCTGTTGGTTGGGAGCTTGCGTTCGATGATCTCGTCATCGTCGTCACGGAGAACGGGAGAGCCGGCGTTCGGCCATCGCGACGCCCGCACGATGGTTGCGTGGGTCGCTTCGAGGAATCGGTCGCCGCGACTGTGTTGTTTGTCCTCGTACAAGTTCCAGGCGTGTTCGAGGTCGGTGTCGACGATTCGTGGTAGTCGATACGAAGGCTCACGCGTCGCGCTGGGCGCGGCGTTCGGCGAACCGCTGCTCGATCTCGTCCCAGGTGAGCGTGCCTGCCTTGCCGGTATCGAGCATCGTTGCGCGGCGCTGGGTCTCGACCGACCACAGCTCGTCGACCTCGGTCTCGTCGGCCGTGTCGTGGTCCAGACTCGCGAGTAGTTCCGTCGCGATTCGTGCACGGTCGTGGGCTGGGAGTGCGAGCACTTCGGTGCGTAGGTCGTCGGCGGTCTTGGCTACGCCGTGATCGTACCTGAGCGTTCCGGGCCGGTGTTGGGCGTCCGGGGTTCAGGGCAGTTGTGCCCGGTCGAACTCGCGTTGCAGACGGGGGCGGCGCCGGTGTGTGTCACGCAGTTCGGCGATGAACGTGTCGACTGCTTCGGCTTGGTCGGTGCCGGCGGCGAGTGTGCGCATCTTGGCAAGGCGTCGGGCCGCGAGCCGGTAGTGCTGGGCGCCGGCGTCGACCAGTTCGTGTTCGACGAGTCGTCGGTGGATGGGCAGCACCGCGCGGGGGTCGACCGGCTCGTACGCTTTGGCGACCTCGGCCCAGGTGTGGTCGTCGTCGAGACGCAGCGCGGCGGCTTGTTTCCAGGCGAGATGTGGATCCTTGAGGGTGTGGAGCGCGAACAGCACGGCCTGATCTGGTCGTGTCGCCAAGGTGGTGAGCACCTCGTCGCGGAAGTTCGGCCACGAACTGCGGGCGTCTCGGTACAGACGCGCCGCGCTGGTTGCCGACGGCCACCGGCTGAACACCACATGTCGTGCCGCGACGAGTTCGCCAGGGCGGTGTCGTGCCAGGAGTTCGCACCAGTAGTCGGCGGCTCGCAGCGCCTGATGGTCGGGATGGTGATCGGCGGCTTGCCGGGCCCAGTCGATCGCCAGGTCGATCTCGCCGATCTCCTCGAACGCCTTCGCGGTGTCCTGCAGCCACGCCGCCACCTTGCGGTCGCGAGCGTGAGTGCGAATGATCGCGTCGATGTCGCGGTCGTGGACGGCGAGTCGTCGGTCGTTCCACTCCAGCACCCACCGCTCGTGACGATCGGGAACCGACCAACGTTCCGCTTCCGCCGGATCCGGCGCCAGCGTCGCGCGGACGGCGTCAAGGCGAGCCCGGTACGCCTTCATGCCCACGTCACCCAGCGCAGGGGCATAGGCGACCGGATCGAGCTCGAAGTAGTCGACGACACCGTCGAACTGGAACTTGATCATCCAATCCACCAACCTGCCCGGGGAGACCCCGGCAGCCGCCGCGGCCCGCGGGTGCATGTCGAGCAGCCGACGACACGCGTCGCCGATGATCCCGCTCGAGTCGTCAGCACGAGCGATCACCTTGACCGCGCTCGCCAACGCCGAATGCACAACGGCATAGAACTCAGCCGCGTCAGCCGTTGCACGCGCAGCCTCGAGCACATCGACCGCCCGATGCATCTCGCTGCCGTGCGCGTTCGCTGCGCCCCAACGACTGAGATCTGCCCGAGTCCGAATCAGGGGAAGAACGGTGTCCGCCAGCGAGGTCATAACGATCCGCAACGTACTCGCAGAGCTGACCGTCGCCGAGAGATCTGCCAGGCGACGCGTGCCCGACAGCAGAGTACGATCAGGTGCATCGATTGGCTCTCGGCCGATTCCCCGCCAGGCTGCTCGCCACGCTGAGTGGCGAGTCTACGGAGGCTTCGCATGTACCAAATATGTACCAGCACCACGGTCAACAACGGTCAACAACGGTCACCCACAGTCACTCGCACCTACCCTCCGACCAGGGCAGATGTCGATCGCTCATAACCCGAAGGTCGCAGGTTCAAATCCTGCCCCCGCCACCAACGTGAAAGCCCGGAAACAATGCGTTTCCGGGCTTTCGTTGTTGTTGGGCCGGTGAGTCGTCTACCGGTTCGATCTACCGTGTCGGATTGTCGCGATGCTGAGACCTGGGATGACGCGCGTCGGGGCCGGTGGAGTGTCTACCGATCACGGTGACGCGTCGGTGGTTCTGCTGATGGTCGCGTTCGTCACGGGCGGTGGCGAGCATGTCTTGAAAGTGTGTGGCCGCGGCGGCGCCCATGCCGGGCAGGAGATGTTGGTAGGTGGCCATGGTGAAGCCGGGGTGGGCATGGCCGAGCCGCTCCGAGACGACCTTGATCGGCACACCGATCGCGATCAGGAGTGAGGCGTGGGTGTGTCGCAGGTCGTGGAAGCGGATCCTGGGGAGTCCGCTACTGGCCACCTTGCGGTTGAACAGTTGCGTCAGTGACTCGGGGTTCAGCGCGTTGCCGGCCGGGTTGATGAACATGGGGTCGTTGATGCCGGTGGTGTGACCGTCGCGCTGGAGGCGGCGTCGCCACTGCGCCAGGATCTGCTCGGTGGTCGGGTCGAGCTCGATGGAGCGTCGGCTGGCCGCGGTCTTGGTGGGTACTTCGATCGTGCCGCCTTGGATGCTCTGTCTGCTGCGGGCGATCGACAGACGATGTTCGGAACGGATCCAGTCACCCCAGCGCAACCCGACGACTTCACCGCGGCGCATCCCGGTGGTCGCGGTGAGGTGCAGCGCGGGGTAGAGCCGCAGGTGGGCGGTGTGGGCGAGGAAGTCGGCGAGCTGGGTGGCGGTCCAGATCTCTGGGCTGTGTCGGCTGCGGGTACGGACCCGTGGTGGCCGGGTTTCGAGCGCGACGTTGTGGTCGACGAGATGTCGTCGTGTGGCGTCTCGGAACGAGGAACGGATCACGAGATGGACGTCGTAGACCGTCTTGGCCGACAGCGGCCTGTGACCGGTGCCGCCGTGGTCGAGCAGGTCACGGTAGAGCCGGTCGAGATGCTCGGCTCGCAGGTTGTTCAGCCGATGCTGGCCGATCGCCGGTGCGATGTAGTTGGCGACGTACCACTCGTAGCGTCGTGCGGTCGACGGGCGGAGTTCGCGGCGCCGTCGGGGCAGCCAGTCGTCGATCAGGAATGCTTCGACGGTGACGGACCCGATCGCTCGAGCCTGCGCGATGTCGCGATCTGCTCCGAGGCGGGCGGCGATCGCTTCGGCGTCATCACGTGATCGGCCGGCGGGGTGCCACCGTCGGCGTTCCTTGCCGGTATGAGGATCGACGCCGTTGTAGGCGACGACATAGAACTGGTTGTTGCGTTGCACGATGTAAGCCAT